>JADFGZ010000007.1 GCA_022567475.1 Acidobacteriota bacterium
GCGAATCCGGCTTCCATTGCCTTGCTGGGCCGTCCTGGAAAAATCAGAATCCGCGCACCATACCCGGCAGAATTTTCGCTTATCCTGTGGATGCGGTTCCTGGAAACCAGGATTTGCTCTGCTTCTTTATCTACACTTAGAATAAATGTTAATGTAGATTAACAAAGTTGCTAATATAGGGTTTGCAAAATGAAATGTCAATAGGTTGACGCAAATTTTCACGGAATGCAATCAAATGGAAGTAGGCGAGGGATTGAGAATTTGATTTTCGCAGCCAGCGACGCACGGCAGGGACGGGGCAGCTGCAGCGGAGAAAGAGGTTCCGGTTACCTGCCGATGCTCAGCCGGTAGGCTAAAAACTCAGGGAGCCCCGCCTGCCGCATCTTGGCCATGGTGGCCGCGAAGTCGTAAGGGGCGCGTCCATATTCGACGATCCCTTCTGTGTCATAGATGACAAAGGCGGCACGGTTGTCTCCGTCCCGGGGCTGGCCGACGGAGCCGGGATTGAGGAAATAGGTTTCGTCCGGTTGGACCTCCAAGGATTTCCGCGCCGAGTCCAGGGAAACCGTCAGTGGGAGCACTTCCACGGCACTGCGGGTATTCTGCAGAAATCCACCTTGGAGGTGAGTATGGCCGAAAAACGACACCGGATGGCGAAGTAAACGGATCGATTCCGATGCCTCGGCACAAGTGGTGATGTATTCATCCTCATCCTGGGGACTCCCGTGGAGGATCGCAAACTGGTTCGCCACCGCTGCGGGGCCCTGCGGCAGATTTCGTAAATATTGCAAGTTTTCCGGTTTGAGGCGAGCACGCGTCCAGAAGGCTGCCATTCGGGCTGCGTCGTTAAAGTCCTCGGCGTCGGTGACGCCGCAGCAAGCTTTGTCATGGTTGCCGCGAATCACCTCAGTCACCTGCTCCCGCACCCAATCGACAACCGGGTCCGGGTCGGGACCGTACCCCACCAAGTCGCCGCAACAGACCACTTGCTCGTAATCTCCCTGGGTGATTGCCAGGACAGCTTGGAGCGCTTCGAGGTTGGCATGCAGGTCGCTGAGAATCAAGTATCTCATCGGAGGTCCTAATTCTAAATTACCATCTATCGGGCCGGAAGCGAAAAAGCTTATCCATTAGTTGGCCTGTTCGATGGCCCGCAGATGACCTGGTCCCGGTGAAGCTTTTCAATTTCCTGTTCGTCGTAACCAAGTTCTTTCAGGATGGCTTCCGTATCCTCTCCCAGTTTTGGGATCACGTCAAAACGTGCCGGACTGCCAGAAAGCCGCAACGGGCTGCCGATGACGGGAACCGGACCCACAGGAGATTCCATTTCCCGGACCATGCGGCGGGCGATGACCTGGGGGTGAGCCAGGACCTGCGCGATCCCCCGGATTTCTCCGTGCGGCAAGCGGCTTTCTTTGAGCCGGCGCAGCCATTCCTCGTGCGGCTGCTCCAGAAAAATCTTCTCGACCGTCTCTTCCAGAACCCCGCGATTTCCGCGACGCGCCTCCACCGTCTGAAATCGCGCGTCTTCCAGCAGGGCGGGACGCTGAATTACTTCTCGGCAGAAAACTTCCCAATCGTGAGCCGATGCGACCGCGAAGTTCACGTACACACCGTCGCCCGCGAGGTAAGGACCGTAAGGAGTCACATAGTGGTGCCGCATTCCCGCGCGGCCGGGTTCCTCTCCCTGGTGCCAGTAATGATGAGGAAAATAGGCCAGCCAGGATAGAACCGACTCGAACATCGAGATGTCGATCACCTGTCCCTGGCCGGTGCGCTCTCTTTGGTAGAGCGCAAGAAGCGTGCCCAGCGCGGCGTACATGGAGGCGGCAATGTCCGCGATGGGGATTCCCACCTTGGCCGGTTTTTCCGGATAGCCCGTGGTGGCGAGAATTCCGGCTTCGCCCTGGATCAGCAGGTCGTAGGCCTTCACGTCCCGGTAGGGGCCGTCTTGCCCGTAGCCGGAGAGGGAGCAGTAGATGAGCCGGGGATTGCGGCGGCGCAACTCGTCCGCTCCGAAGCCGAGACGCCCCGCCACGCCCGGCGCAAAGTTTTCCAGAAAGACGTCCACTTGGTCCGCCAGCCGGAGAAGAATCTCCCGGCCGGCCGGCTTCTTTGCGTCCACGGCAAAGCTGCGTTTGTTCCGGTTGGCCCAGACAAACCCGGAAGAAAGTCCCCGCACGGCCGAGTCCCATTGACGAACCACATCGCCGGTTCCCGGCTTCTCCACTTTGATGACTTCCGCCCCCATGTCGGCGAGAATCCGGCTGCAGAAGGGTCCCGAAACAGCGGTCTCCAGCGCCAGGACCCGAACGCCGGAGAGAGCCTGGGGAACTTTTTCCGCGTTATGGGGTGGCATTGGAGCGAATCTCTGGGAAGAGGTCTTGTTTCGGAGCATGCGCGCGCTTCCAGACCATGACGCTGCGGGCGTAATCGATGACGACCATGCCATCCTGCCGGACGCCCCGGGTCCGAACCTTGATGATGCCCCATTGCGGCTTGGACTTGGACTCGCGTTTTTCCAGGACCTCGGACTCCGAGTAGAGGGTGTCTCCGGCGAACAGCGGGTTCGGCAGCTTGATCTCATCCCAGCCCAGAGCAAAGCCGTTCTCGCTGACATCGGCCACGCCTAATCCGGCGACGATGGCCAGCGTCAGGGCGCTGTTGATCAGGCAGCGGCCAAACTCGGTGCGCTTGCCGTACTCATTGTTGAAATGGAGTTGGTTGGTGTTGTTGGTCAGCAGCGTAAACCAAATATTGTCGGTTTCCGTGACGGTTCTTCCCAGGCGGCAGCGGTAGATGTCGCCCACGGTGAAATCTTCAAAGTAGCGGCCCTCCCAGCCGGTTTTGACAGGCATTTGCTTTCCTCCTTATCGGGAAACTCGCGAGTTGATGTTCCCAAACCAGCAGAAGGAGACAAGCGGGAAAAGCGAAACTCGCAAGAGGGAAGTGAACATTTCGATTTGTTACCCAGGAAATCCTTTTATATACTACGCTTCGCATCAGGGGGCAAGGTTATGGAACCACAAAGCACGCAGTCGCACACGGAGCAGTCACACACGAATGAAGACTGGCAGGCCATACGGGAGGCTGTCGGCAAGCTGTGCCGGGATTTCCCGGACGCCTACTGGCGTGAGGTGGACAAGCAGGAGAAGTATCCGCAGGAGTTCGTCGATCAGCTTACAGCCAGCGGGTATCTGGCGGCATTGATACCGGAAGAGTACGGGGGCGCGGGCCTGGGGATCGCCGAGGCCAGCATTATTCTGGAGGAGATCAACCGCTCCGGAGGGAATGCCGTCGCCTGCCACGCCCAGATGTACATCATGGGAACCTTGCTCCGCCACGGCAGCGAGGAACAAAAGCGGCGCTACCTTCCGCCGATTGCCCAGGGAGATCTGCGATTGCAGGCCTTCGCGGTCACCGAGCCGAACGCAGGGTCTGAGACCACACGCATCGAGACCCGCGCCGTTCGCAAGGGGGACAGCTATGTGATCAACGGGCAAAAGATTTTCATCTCCCGCGTGAAACAGTCGGACCTGATGATGCTGCTGGCGCGCACCACGCCTTACGATGAGCTTACCGACAAGACCCGCGGGCTTTCCGTCTTTTTGGTGGACATGCGGAACATCAAGGGAAACCTGGAGGTCCAGCCTCTGGACCTGATGATCAACCACCATACGAGCACCCTCTTTTTTGACGATGTGGAGATTCCCGCCGACAGCCTCATCGGCGAGGAGGGCAAGGGATTTCGCTACATCATCGACGGCTGGAACGCGGAGCGCATTCTGATTGCCGCCGAAGCCATCGGGGACGGGCGCTGGTTTGTCGAGCGGGCGGCGCGTTACGCCCGGGAGCGCGTGGTCTTCGGGCGGCCCATTGGCGTGAACCAGGGCGTGCAATTCCCCATCGCGCAGGCCTACGCCCACATTGAAGCTGCGAACCTGATGCGCTTCGAGGCGGCTGCAAAGTTCGAGCGCAGAGAAAAGTGCGGCGCCGAGGCCAATATGGCCAAGCTGCTGGCATCGGAGGCGGCCTGGGAGGCAGCCAACGCTTGCCTCACTACCTATGGCGGCTACGGCTTTGCGCGCGATTACGACGTGGAGCGTAAGTTCCGTGAAACCCGGCTGTTTTCTGTCGCGCCGGTCAGCAACAACCTGGTGCTGGCTTTCCTGGGCCATAATGTTCTAGGGATGCCCAAGTCGTATTAAATCAGACGACAGGAGTCAGAAGTCAGAAGCTGGAATTTATCCCGCCATTTATTTTCCTTCCGGCTTCTTGCCAGAACCTATGGATACAAAGACAAAATTATTTCGCTCCTGGATGTTTGTTCCCGGACACCGCGCGCGCATGATCGAAAAAGCCCTGGGGCTGAACGTCGATGCCATCATGCTGGACATCGAAGACGGGGTAGCCGTTGCGGAAAAGGAGACGGCCCGGCAGCAGATTACAGCGGCTTTCGAGCAAGTGCAGCAGCGCCTCACCGGGTCAGCCACTCCCTATCGAACGCCTGCGCGGTATGTGCGCATCAATTCCGTTGGCGCCGTTGGTGAGGCCGGGCATGAACGCATGCAGGCCGATCTGTCCGCCGTCATCCGGGCGAGCCTGGAAGGTTTGGTGCTGCCAAAGATCAACACTCCGGAACAGGTGAGGACGGTCGCTGAGATTCTGGATCGCCGAGAGCCGGAGGTGGGAATTCCCGCCGGAAGCGTGCGCTTGCTCATTGCCATTGAAAGTCCCCAAGGACTCCTCAACGCCCATGCGATTGCTGTTTCCTCGCCACGCGTCATGGGGCTGATATTTGGGGCGGAGGACTATGGAAAGGAACTAAGCCTGCCGCTGCTGCGGGAGGGCGAGGCCCGGGACCTGCTGTACGCCCGCTCTGCGCTGGTGACCGCCGCCGCCGCCGCGCACGTCCAGGCAGTGGACGGAGTATGGCCGGACCTCAAAGACATGGAAGGACTGAACACGTTCGCTCTCCAGGCGCGCCGCCTGGGGTTTACGGGAATGTCCCTGATTCATCCTTCCCAGATTGATCCCATCAACGCCACCTTCACCCCTACCGCCGCCGAGGTGGACTACTGCCGCCAGGTGGTCCAGGCATTTGACGAGGCGACGGCTCGCGGCGACGGCTCCATTGCCTTCGGGGGCCAGCTGATCGATCTGCCGATTGTGGAAAGGGCCCGGCGGACGCTTGCTCTGGCAGAGTCGCTTAAAGAGTAGACCCTTCAATCCAACCACATCAGTTTTGCCGGGTTATCCTGCAGCATCGTGCGAACCTTTCGTGGCTTGGTTCGCAAACGAACAGGGTGCGGAGGAAGATCGAAACCATAACGCGCCCAGACATTCAGAGCCATCAGTCATTTCAGATCATCGACTGTCAGTTGGAGCCCGCTGAGAATGGATCGCAGCGTACCCGGCCGAATCGGTTTGCTCCCGTGCACGGGTATGATAGCCCTGCGTTTTGGGTCGATTTGGTGAACCACGACGGCGTGTCCTCCGGTTTGCCGCTTCACGTAAAACCCCTGTGCTTGCAAATCGCGGATGAGGCGCGGTCCTGAGACCTGCGGAAGCTTCATCAGGCCACAATTTCAACTTCTTGAACAATCACCCGCTGATCCAACTCCGGGATCGGCAGGCCATCGTCCTTCAAGCTCCAGACGTACAGTTCAATGGCTTCCTGAATGTTCCTGAGGGCTTCTTCGAGAGTATCCCCCTGGGAGGCGCAACCCGGCAGGGCGGGAACATGCACGGAGTAACCGCCATCGGGGTCCTGTTCGAGCACAACTTGGAATTTACGATTCATGGCTCTAAGCCCCGAATCAATTATATATCGAGGGGAGGGTGATCTGATGAGCAATCGGCCTCAATCAGCCACATCAACTTCGCCGGGTTGTCCTGGAGCATCGTGCAAAACTCTCTGGCCATGATCCCAAACGAGTCCGATCCGCCAGGGGGCCGTTCGCCGCCAGAGGCTGTTAAGAACGTGGCTGGTTCCGCAGCATCACAAGCAAACGAAAACCCCCTTGGAGATCGGCTCCGTCAGTCTTTAGCTTCAATCGCGATCGAGGAGCACGCTGTTGCCATAGGGCCGCTGGTAGCTGACGAACCACTTGTCGTCGAACACCCCGAACCGTTCGGCCGGATAGAAGCCGATGGCCGCCATCCACGAATCCACATCCGACCGTCTCAGCCACATCCAATTGTTCGACTCCTCCGGCTCCTTTTCGATGATCACGATACGCCCGTCCGGCTTGAGGTATTTTGCCACCGCGTTCACGTAGGCTTGCCGAAGTTCGATCATGTGCAACACCCGATGAAAAAAAGCCACGTCCAAATCGCGCACCGGCAGCTTGGGATCGGCGTATTCGCCCAGCACGATGCGGACGTTTTTGAGGCCTGCCTTCTTGGCCCGATCACCGACAAAATCGATCATCTCCTGGTCGATGTCCACCGCGTACAGCGTCCCGTTCGGGCCGATCGCGCGAGCCATGGGAATGGAAAACACCCCGCTGCCAGAACCGATGTCGGCCACGACATCTCCCGGCTTGAGTTGCAGTTTTTCTAATACCTCGTCTACCCTCAACCCGGCGACCCGTCCGGGCCGGTCCATCCTCTCGATGTAATCTTTTGCCGGCCGCTGTTCCAGTTGGAAAGCAGAAACGTTCGTCAAACCAATTCCAAACAGACACAGAAAAGCGAACCATAGAATTTGAAACTTACTTTGTTTTGTCATTCCAACCCTCCTAAAACGGTGATTTCCGATCTTCAGTTTTATTAGTCAAATTCATGCGCGGACCCACCGGCCAACTCAAGTTTCCATTCCCCTGGTCCCTGCGGCTCCTAGTAGCCAATAGTATCGTACGATCACCCGAATCAGCAGGGCAAATTCGCTGCGATGCAACAGGGAACAACCAAGGGGCTGATTTCGGCTCTCGCACGGACGCTGGAGATGGCAGGGTCGCTGAGGAGATCGCCCGCCTCAATCCAGCCACATCAGCTTTGCCGGGTTGTCCTGCAGCATCGTGCGAATCTCGCGGGGCTTGATCCCGAAGGCGAGCAAGGCGCGAAGGAAGACCCTCATGCCGTCGATGGAGTCCATGTGCAGCACCTGGCCGAAGTCGCTTCCGATGATGCAGCGTTTGGGTCCGATCTCCCGGATGGTGCGGATCGTCTCCATGGGGTCGGCGACGGGCTGGTAGAGGCTTGGGATCATGGGCTGGCAGTAGGTCCCGACATATACACCCAGATCGGCCAGCTCCTTCATCTCATCGAGCAACAGCTTGTTGAGTTCGAGCAGAGGATGGTCCAAGGTGGCTCGGACGCCCAATTCCTTGGCCTTCTTGGCCAGCGGCAGCAACTCCGTAAAGTCGGTGTGCCCGAAGCCGACGCCTACTTTCTTCTCGGCTGCCATCTTCAGAATCTCCACCACTTCGGGAAGCACCTCGCCTGCGTCGTTTACCAGACGGATGCCGCCGCGTTCCGGATGCCCGGCGCCGCGCCAGAAGCCGTAGGAGGTGAAGGTGGGAAACCAGATCATCTTGCAGTTGGGGTATTGCAGCGCCACGCGGACGGCATCCGGGTTCATGCCGAAACATGTGCCCGTGCCGCCGTAGATTTCCACGCGGTGCGTCAGCTCCCCCTTTTCCAGCAGATAATCAATGTGGCGCTGGGCCAAATAGGCGGCGTTGGCGCTGATGTTCCAGTGGTCCTTGAAGGCCAGCGCGCGCATCCCGGCCTTTGAGGCGTCGATGGCGATCTGGATCATGTCCTGCGAGCGATGAACAAAGTCCGGATAGGCGTGGATGTGGCAATCGATGGCTCCCTCCAGAAGCTCGTTCTCGATCCCTGGATAAATCTTGAGCATCTCCGGGTTGTCCTTGAGCATCTGGTAGAAATAGTCTTTGGCATTCAGCTCGCGCACCCGCTTCACGGTCAGGACGCGGCCCACTAAGAGTTGTTCGGCGGCGTCGTTGGCGGCAAAATCACACATGATTGCAATTCTCCTTTAAGAATTTTTTCCCCAGGCTTCGATGAACCGGCGGGCGTCCTCGATGACCGGATCAGTCACCGGGACGTAGGGGATCACCAGACGGGTGGCGCCGGCCTCGATGAAAGGGGCCAGCCGTTCCTTGATCTCCTGGATGGAAGTCCCCGGGATCACCGGCAATTTGTCCATGTAGGCGTCGGTGATGTGTTTTCCCGCCGCTTTGAATCCGCTCTTCCGAAAGGCTTCCTGTACGGCAGTCACTTCCGGCTCGAACCCGGAGGCGATGAGCATGTCTTTATAATGATCGGCGATGTTGTAAAAAGTCAGGACCTGCCGCAGGCGCGAGCGGGCTATGGCCCGGTCCGGATTCAGGGACACGCGGACCTTGGTAATGATCTCGATCTTGTCGGGGTCGCGGCCCGCTTCCACGGCTCCGGCGCGGACTCGCTCGGCAATCTTTCGGATGGTCTCCGGCGTGGCCATATTGATGAAGACCCCGTCGGAGATGCGGCCTGCCAGCCGCGTCATCTGCGGGCCGAGACCCGCCAGGTAGATCGGGAAGGTTGGATGAGCAGGCTTCCAGGAAAGCTGGAAGCGCTTGCCCGTAGTATAGATTTCTCCCTCATACTCCACCCGCTCTCCGGCGGCGGTCTTGCGGACAATGTCGGTGTACTCGCGGATGCGGCGCAGCGGGCGGTCGAAGGTGCCTCCGTGCCATGCGGCGATGGTCTTGTTGGCGACGCCCAGGCCGAGCAGCAACCTTCCGCCGGACATGTCCTGCAGAGTGGCAGCCTGAATCCCCAGGGTGACCGCGCTGCGACCGAAGATATGATAAATAGCCGTTCCTAGCTTCAGGGTGCGGCTGCGCACAGCAATCCCCGAAAGAAGAATCAGAGGATCAGTGCTGTTAGATTCCCCTTCCCAGAAGGCGCCAAAGCCAGCCGCTTCGATTACTGGCGACAATTCCACAATTTCAGCGACTGGATAATGGGCCGCTGAATTGAGCTCAATGTCAAAGATCACAATGCCACCTCGTTTTCAGCTTGTAAGTAAACATGATTCAAATCGGAACGCTTACCCTAAATAAGCGCGTTGCGGGTCGATTTCCTCCCGGAGGAGGCGCAACTCTTCGGGCGTGGGAAGCGGCGTGACCGCAACCTCTTTGGGCACGCGCAATGGAAATCCCGTATTCGCCACCACTTCTTCCACACGAATCCCCGGATGCAGGGAGAGCAGGGAAGCCGCATGCGTTTCCGGATCGAAGCCCAGGATGGCCATGTTCGTAACTACCCGGTGGGGCCCTTCTCCACGCAGGCCCATCTCCCGGCGGCTCTTCCCCCCGACGAAGCCGGGGCTGGTGAGGTGGGCCAACGCCATGGGGAGCTTGCGTTTTTCGTGGCGCATGATGATGATGACCCGCTTGGCCAGGGAGGCAACGTCATTTCCTCCCGAGCTGCCGTTGATATAGCGGACCTTCCCGGGGGCTTCCTTCAGGAGCGTCGTGTTGATGTTGCCGAAACGGTCCACCTCCAGGGCTCCAAGAAAGCCCACATCGACAATGCCGCGGTGGAGGTTCATGCCGAGGATGTCCAGAAAGCCGCTCCAACAGGTGCTCCGGTAAAAGATACGGGAATCGGCTAAACCTACCGGCGTGTCCACGGGGTTCATATTGACCACGCCGATCTCCAGCAGCGAAGTCAGGCCGGGCGCGTGGGTGCGCTTGGCCAGTACAGCGGCCACTTGCGGCAAACCCAGCCCGACTACGATGACGTCATTGTCCCGCAGCTCCCTTGCCCCGGCGGCTGCCATGATTTCCGTTGCGCGAATTTCTTCCATCCGTGCTACTTTTTCCTTCGGTCTTGCTGCGGGGCAAAGCGGAATAGCCCGCTCGACATGAGTTCTTGTTAGCAGTTTTCGCGAGTAGGCTTAGTCAGTAGCCCTGCTCAGTAGCCAAATATCCGATTCGCCTTCAGCTGGTTCATTCGCTTCAGTCCGCCGGTTTTCTCCAGGTATTCCCAGTGATCCCGAGTGCTCAAAACGTAAGTTTCCAGGTATTCGCGCACCCGCTCCGGGCGCTTCATGTGCTCCACGTAAAGTTTCAAGTGATCCGCGTCGTAGTCGTAGCAGCCGAAGACAGCCGTGGGATGCGCGCCGAAAGGCTGGTGAATGACGGCCTCGACCCGGTGTGCCGGGATCACCGTTCGCTCGGGGAAGCGCTGGATGTGCTCGGTCGGCACCAGCTCTTCCGTGATGGCGATCACCCGGCGAGCCGCCTTCGCTTGCTCCTCGTTTTCCCAGCGAGGCCCGTCGATTTGGCAATTCCCCTCCCGGTCCGCCACCTGCACGTGCACCAGAGAAACATCGGGAGTGATGGCCTTCAAGAGCAGGTAGTCTTCTCCCGTAAAGGGGCACTTCATGCGCCGCAGTTCTTCAGCGGCAGGCCCTGCTTCCAGCCGGTCGAGCACCTCCGAGGCGATCAGAGACTTAATCGGAATGAAGGAAATGCCCAGTGCCCCGGCCAGGTAGCCGAAGCAGATAGAAAGACTGCTATAGTCGAGGGAGATGACTTGTCCTGTCTCCCGCGCTCGATTCACGCAGGCGAGGAGACCAAACCGGTCCAGGGACCCCCCTCCAAGAATGATCCGACCCACCAGCCCGGCCCCGACTAGCAGGTCTGCTTCCATCCCCATGACACACTGGGATAGGGTGAGATTCTTCTTCTGTTGGCGGATCAGTTCGTGGACGACGGTGATTACATTGCGGGCTATAGCAAAGCCCCCCAACGCTATGTGGGAACCATCAGAAATGGTCCTCACCACCTCAGAAACGCTTTTTACCTTGTCTGCCACGATGCACACTTCATCCACTGAAACAGATATTCCAAAGAAACGAGCAGCCTTGCTGAATCCCTTTTCGAACCGAGGATCGGTTTTAAGAAGACAGAAGCTTTCCTGTAGGATGGCTTGAGTCGCAACTACCCCTTCCGCGGAAGAATGGTCCTCGGTTCGTGCTCACCATTTTGCCCTGCGTGCCTGAAACAATAGTCCCGGCAGCTTAAATGGCGATAAAGTGTACCGGAAGAAGTTTCAGCGCAACACAAAATATTCCGTCCCTTAGAGGACTGCCGCCGACGCAGTCGTCAGTCTGCGCAGCGGTCGGCGAGAGCCCGCCGTGGGACAGGCTGCCTTCATAATGCGGCTGTTCCTTCGATTTCCACCTTCGCGCCTTCTTCGTATAAACCCTTCACTTCGACTAAGGTGATTGCGGGAAAATGTTTGCCCATCCGGCGTTGATAGATCTCCCCCAGAGGCTTCAGGTTCGCCAGGAACTCCTGGCGGTCCAGCACGTAGATAGTCAGTCGAGCGATGTTCTCCGGCACCCCACCCCCTTGGCGCACCACCGCAAGTACGTTGGCCAACGTCTGGTCGAATTGTCCAACAAACTCAGAACTGCTGAACTTTCCTGTCTCATCCAATCCTATCTGGCCGGCGATGAAAACTAGGCTGCCGGATTGCACCTTGACTCCATGGCTGTAGCCAGAATGCTTGCCCAATTCCGGCGGGTTGATAAGTTCCAGCTTGTTTTGCACGTTTTTCCTCCCTTCCCAATGAGATTCCCTGCAGCGGGGAGAACAAAGTGTCGGCCACCGCTAGGGCTCCATGAGCCAGCGCATTGCTGCCAGCAGTCCGCCCGCCACCTGACGAGCTTTTTCGATGTGTCCATAATGGGTCATGGGCACATCGAAGACCATCACACGGATAGGGATGTCCGGATTCTGTTGCCGAAATGCCTTCGCAATGCGGAACTCCAGCGCTTTTTCCGGATCGGCGTTCCAGTGGCCGTTGTCTTTCTGGGCGACCGCCCAGATCATCTTCCGGTAGCCGGTAACGGGCGCGCGGAGTGTTGAGAACAGGTCTGGAATCACCTCGTCAGGATTTACGCCGAGCTTGTTTCCTTCGAGCGCCTGGCGGATTTCTTTTACGGCGCGTTCGCGGAGCGCCTCGGCTCCCTGGTGCTCCAGGTCTTGCAGCACTTGCTTGAACTGCGGGCGGCGATGTCCCACCAGCTCGTGCCAGCGGCGAGCTACTGCCAGGTCAGTATTCCCGCCGGATGGATTGAGCGGCCCGATGTATTTGCTCCGCACATATCCTTCCGGGCTGCGTGCACGCAGCTCCCACAGGGGCGGGTAACTCGCGAACCGCTCCAGGTTTTCAGCACGAGCCTCCTGTGCATCCTGTACGACTTTGTCCAGGGAGGCAGGTCCGCCGGTTCCCCATCCCAGGGAAAGTCCTCCCATGCGGGTCTTGAGGCTGGACTCTTCGAGTAGAAAGCGGATTTCTCCGCCGGTGGAATGTCCCACCACCAGGACGGGTCCGGAAGTGGTTGTCTCGATCAGACGCCGGACTCCCTCGGTGATCACTCGGAAGGTGAAGACGGCGTTGCGGAGCCTGGCTTCTTCGGCAGATATGTTGCGGTCCAGCACGTAGCCCGGAACCCTGTCCTGCAATTCCTCCTGCCCCTGCCACCCGCCGTGCCTGTAGTTGCCCGGGATGGTGATCAGGAGCACGGGGACCTTCTGGGCCAGATATTGTCCCAGACCGGGTCCGTTCAGCGGGTCCAGAAAAAACTCATACCAATTGGCCGAGCCGCCGTGGATGATTGCCACGGTGGGCAGTCCTGGAACCGGGTCGTTGGGTGTCAGGAGCAGCCCTGGGATGTCCCACTCCAGCCCGTAGACTTCATACTTGACCTCGTGCCATTTGGCCCGGTAGCCCAGGCTGTCTGCGGGCAATGCCTCCAGTCTGCGCGGATCGAAAGCGCTCCCGGCGGCATTGTCCGCCAGCGATTTTACCTGTGCACCGCCGTCGGGCAGGTCCCAGCCCAGTTGTTCGAACAGGTCCGGCGGGATGGAGTGAAACGGACGATCCTCACGGAGCAGCTGCAGCACCTCGGCTTCGGCTGCATCACTGGCCGCAATGGGCAGGGCTGTAATTGCCAGAACCGCCAGCACAATCATTGTGTGGAAGCAGATTTTGAACACGGCATGACTCCTTTCTTCCTTCTCCCCCTCTTTTTTCTTCTGACGCCGGCATGGCTGCACTGAAAAGGCCGCACTGAAAAGGCTGAAGTTTGCACGTTGCAAGCTAAATGTTGAATGCAACGCACAGCCATCCGGAAAACCGGGCATTAGTGTACCTTTCTTGCCAGAAGAAAAAAAGGATTGCGCGGCGCCGCTGGCCAAGCCGCTCCAGCCCGCGGGCAGGGCAGTAAATTGAGCTAAGCTTTCTTGTTTACAGGCTTTCTTGTTTTGGGTTTCGTGCTATATAATCCGGAGAATTCGTCCGGAGGTGAAAAAATGAGAGAGTGGGTCAAACAATATCTGGATCGAGAACTGCCCAGAAGAAAATTCTTTCAACAACTGATAGCAGTGGGCTTCACAGCAGCTTCCGCCGAATCGGTTTTGAGATCGTTTGCTCCTTCAGCCGAGGCGGCAGATATCACGGGTTCTCCTATCTCGCGCAGGACCGTCGAAGGCACCGGCGGCGACCTGCTGGCAGAACAACTGATCGCTTCCGGAGTGGAATACGTCTTTGGCAATTCGGGAAGCGGGGATGCGGGCTTCTACGATGCGCTGGTTGACCGGCCCCAGTTGAAATACCTGCTGGTCCCCCATGAAGGGCCGCTGGCGGCCATGGCCGCGGGCTATGCCAAAGCCTCCGGCAAGACTGCCTATCTCTGCGTGGCGGGAATGGTGGGCATGGCCAATTTCATGGGCCAGCTCTACAACGCTTACAAGGACGAAACCAATATGGTTTTTGTAGCCTACAAGCGAGAACATACGGAAGATGCCGGGCGCGGTGTCCATGAAGAAGTCTTCGATCAGGATTTAGTGACCGCCCCCTTCACCAAATGGCGCTGGATCGCCAGGACCTCCAAGAGCATTCCGGAAGTGGTGCGCCGAGCCTTTAAGCTGTCTTCGACGCCTCCCTTCGGACCGATATATTTGGGCTGGAATTACGACACGTTGCTGCGGAAAGGCGTCAGAGCGGAGATCATTTCACAGGAGGGTTACAATATCCCGATGCGCATCCGGGCGAGCCAGAAAGATGTGGAGCAGGCTGCCCGTATGTTGCTGGAAGCAGAATCACCTGTCATGATCGCTGGAGACGATCTGTTTCGCGCCCGGGCTATCGGCAAAGCAGTGGAGCTGGCGGAGTTGCTGGGTGTGCCCGTCACCGGGACTCGAAGTGTGTTTGCCAATTTCCCGAGGGATCACGATCTCTATTTGGGCGGCTATGCTCCGAATATGCGCTTCCCGCGAAAGCAGGACGTTGTGTTGAATATAGGGGACCGGCTGAATATTGGTCCTGGGGGGATGCGTCGCCGGCCGATGATCCCCTCGAGCGCCCGCTTCGTGGACATGCGCGTAGCGCCTCGCTGGATGGCCGACACGTTGCCGGTTGACATACCGCTTGTGGCCGATATGAACGAAGGTTTGGATGACCTGATCGAAGCGGTTCGCAGCGAAATGAGTTCGGTCCACCGTGCAAAGATAGAAGCGCGCAGGCAGGAAATAGCCGGATTTGCAAACGGGTTGCGCGAGGCCCGGAAAGTGTCGCTGCCAAGGTCTCCCCAGTGGGATTCCAGTCCCATCTGGCCGGCTCGTTTAACGGCG
Organism: Acidobacteriota bacterium; assembly: GCA_022567475.1. GTDB lineage: Bacteria > Acidobacteriota > Terriglobia > 2-12-FULL-54-10 > 2-12-FULL-54-10 > JADFGZ01. The sequence goes on from JADFGZ010000007.1 coordinate 14,664, forward strand.
GAGTTGGAGGCTCTGATGGAGCCCGATGCCTATGTCCTGGGCGGCGGCGGCATCACTTTCAATCCTATCTCAGGCAAAACCAGGATAGGCGGGGTCGGAGCCCATCTGGGCACTACCGTTGGAGCCGCCGCAGGAGTCAAGCTGGCCATGCCAAACAAACAGGTGGTCTGTTTGGTGGGGGACGGGAATTTTTTGTTCGGTCCGCACGCCCTGTGGACCATGGCTCGCGCCGACATTCCGGTGATTGTGGTTGTCTATAACAACAAATCCTACAACGGGACGGCAGACCGTGCCATCGGGTTGTCTGGAAATGGCGGCAGAATGGGCACGACGGGGCACATGGTCCACTATTATTTGGGAGACCCGGATATTAATTTCGTTCACTTGGCATCCGGGTTCGGTGTTTCCGGTGAAAAGATTGTCGCTCCGGAACAAATCGCCGGGGCATGGAATCGGGCTGTCGAGGCCACCCGCAACGGCAAGCCTTATCTAATTGAGGCGGAGGTGTTGCGGAGGGGCAAGTGGGCGGAAAATCCGTGGTATCCGCAAATCTCGCTCGCCAGCCAGAGAACGCGCATGGTGTAGGACTCGCAGTCTGCGATAGACGCCGGAGGCTTGCACGGCAGTGCCTGTCAGCACCCCAGGCAGTGGTCACAGGGCCGGAAACGAATGGCTGGATGAACTCCTGGCTGAGGGGGCGCCTGGCCCCGTTTTTCTGCTCCGGGGCCGGCTTGCATTTCTGCGGAGGATCAAATAGAATGAACATCCCTGGGGTTTTCATACGGTTCCGGATGTTGTGCGACTGGGACCTTGGCGTATGGCATTCATGGTTTGTGTCCTCAGAGCCCCATCCAAATCTGGTGAATCAATGTTAGGAAATGGGCAACGTCTTCCGAGGTTTGCCGTCCTTGTTTGAGCATGGATCGAAATCGTCTTAAAGTTTTCTGCGGCACGGCGAATCCCGGATTGGCAAGCGATATTTGCCGCTTTCTGGACGTCTCTTTGGCGGAGGGCGAGGTGTCCCGCTTTAGTGACGGCGAGGTTCGCCTGCAGATTCTTGAAAATGTGAGGGGCGCGGATGTTTTTGTTGTGCAGCCCACCTGCAACCCCGTAGACACCAACCTGATGGAGTTGCTGCTGATGATGGACGCGTTGAAGCGCGCCTCGGCGCGCCGCATCACGCCGGTGATTCCCTACTACGGTTATTCCCGGCAGGACCGGAAAGATAAGCCACGCGTGCCCGTCTCAGCAAAATTGGTTGCGGACTTGCTTACCATCGCCGGAGCCAACCGGGCGCTCACGATGGACCTGCACGCTCCCCAAATCCAAGGCTTTTTTGCGATCCCGGTCGACCACCTGTTCGCGGCTCCCGTCTTAGTGGAGTATTTTCGCCGGTTGGCACTGCCGAATCTGACCATCGTCGCCCCGGACGCAGGCGGGGTGGAGCGGGCGCGGTTTTTTGCGAAGAAGATGGACGCGGCGCTGGCGATTGTGGATAAAAGGCGGGATGAGCTTGGTGTGAGCGAAGTGATGCACGTGATCGGCAATGTGCAGGGCCGCACAGCCGTAATCGTGGACGACATGATCGATACGGCCGCGACGCTGGTGAAAACCTCCGATGCGCTTTTGGATCAAGGGGCGAGCGCCGTGTACGCCTGCTGCACGCATCCGGTGTTCTCCGGCGAGGCGGTCGAGCGGATTTGCAAGTCGCGGATCACCCGCGTGGTGGTCACGGACTCGATTCCTTTGACGGAGAAAGCGAAAGGCTGCAAACGCATCGTAGTCTTGAGCGTCGCCGAGCTTCTGGCGCGTGCGATTCAATCCATTCACGAAGAGACATCCGTCAGCACCCTGTTTATTTAAAGGAAACAAGCACAGACAGACCGGCGTACCATGGAACAAAAAATCATTGAAGCTGAAAAAAGAACGGAAACCGGAAAGAATGCCAACCGGCGCCTTCGCCAGGCTGGCCGCGTGCCCGGCAATCTGTACGGAGACAAGCAGGAGGCTATCTCTCTTACTCTGAACCCCAAACAATTGAGCGCCGTGCTGCGTTCCCAAGCGGGACAAAATACCATTTTTGAACTCAAGGTTTCAGGCGGCGAACACACTCCGGCCATGATCGTGGAAACGCAGTTTGAGCCGGTGCACGAGCATCTTTTGCACGTAGACCTCATGCGCATCGCGATGGGCGAAAAGCTTAAGATCTCTGTGCACGTCCTTCTCACGGGCGAGGCTCCGGGAGTCAAGGTGCAGGGAGGTATCCTGGAAGTGGTTCATCGGGAAGTGGAAGTAGAGTGTTTGCCGGCGGATATTCCCGAGCACTTTAAAATTGGCATCGAAACACTGGAACTGGGCCAATATCTCCGGGTTGCCGATCTGCAAGAAATAGCGGGAGAAAAAGTTCATATCCTCAGCGAGGCCGACGGCGTGATATGCCACGTGGTGACTCCCAAGGTGGAGGAGGAAGTGAAGCCGGAGGAAGAGGAAGCCGCCGAAGCGTCGGAGGAGCCGGAGTTGATCAAGAAGGGTAAGACAACCGAGGAAGGGGAAGAGGAGCCTAAAAAATAGCAGGAGCGGATCGGAAGTAAGATGTCCGTAGTGGCTCTGCTTCGGGAGGCCCCTCGGAGAGCGGGGTGCGTGAAATTCATTTTCGGCCTCGGAAACCCCGGGGAGGAATATTTGTATTCCCCGCACAACCTGGGTTTCCAGGTGGTGGATTGCTTGGCGCGGCGGCACTCGGTTCGTGTCACGCGGAAAGAAGCCAAGTCGCTCAGCGGACGGGTTGCATTTGCCGGCAAGCAAGTCTGGCTGATCAAGCCGCAAACGTTTATGAACCTGAGCGGAATGGCAGTCCAGGGATGGTTTGCAAAACAAGGCTGCCGGCCCCAGGATATGCTCATCATAGCCGACGACCTGGATTTACCCTGGGGCTGCATCCGGATTCGCCAACAAGGGGGGGCCGGAGGACATCACGGCCTGGAATCGGTTATCGAGGCAGCCGGCTCGCAGCAGTTCACTCGTTTGCGAATGGGTATCTGCCCCGAGCGTCCAATCCGGGATACCGTGCGGTACGTGCTGGCTCCCTTCAAGAAGTCGCAAAGGAGCGAGGCTGAGGAGATGGTCGAGCGCGCCGCAGACGCCGTGGAAGCGATTTTGCGAGACGGGGCCGAAAAGGCCATGAATCTGTTCAACCGCCGAAGGCCGGCGTCCGGCGAGTCGTGCCGACAGGCATCGAGCGAAATAGGAACTTAGGAAACCATCGACCTATGCGGACTTACGAGATAATTTTTATTCTGAAACCGGATCTCCCGGAAGAGGAAACGGAACAGTTCATTTCCCAGATGGAGACGGTCGTGACTTCCACCGGGGGGAGCGTACACCAGGTGGAAAAAATGGGCCGTCGCCGCTTGGCCTATATGGTTGGGAAATACCGGGAAGGGTATTACACGCTTTTCTCCCTGGAATGCGAAGTGGCGGCGGTGCGGGAGTTGGAGCGCCGGTTGCGGGTGGCGGACCCGGTGATCAAGTATTTGACGGTTCGGTTGGATGCACAAACAAAGAGACTGAAAAAAATGCAGCAGGTCCGGGCCAAAAAATTGGCTCGGAAGAAGCCCAAGCCCGGAAGAGAACCTGCCGCGGCCAGCACGTAGTCCGTAACGTGGAACCGGTTGCGGAAGGGTGCGGCGCCTGGGCGCTGGCGGTTGCAGAACGGCGAAGCAACCGTCCAAGGAAAGGAACTTTATGGCGTTTCAACGGAGGCCGGGCACTCGTCCACCAGGCAGAGGGCCCAGAAGGCAGTATTTTCGGCGCAGAAAAGTGTGCAAGTTTTGCGTCGAGAAAATTGACCACATCGACTACAAAGACGTAAGGCTGCTGGGACAGTTCATCCAGGAGCGGGGCAAGATTCTGCCGCTCCGGCTCACCGGGGTCTGCGCGCCTCACCAAAAGCATTTGGCGCGGGCCATCAAAAAAGCCCGGAACATCGCCTTTTTGCCCTTCGCAGCCGAGTTCTAACAGCGCGGACTGCCGGGAAATCCATTATCAAGGGTGGTTGCGAAACAGATGGAACTGATACTTCGAGAAGACGTTGCGAAGCTGGGACACCGGGGAGACGTGGTGAAGGTCAGCAACGGATACGGCCGGAATTTCCTGCTTCCCCAAAAAAAGGCGATGCTGGTGACGGAAGGCAACAAGAAGGTTATCGAGCAAGAGAAGTCCGCCGCCCTCCGGCGCGAAGCGCACGAGAAGGGTGAAGCGGAGCAACTCGCCGCAATGCTGGGAAAAGCGGCCATTCAAATCGCCCGCAAAGCGGGAGAAAACGGCGTTCTGTTCGGTTCGGTCACTTCTCTGGACATCGAGGATGCTCTGGGGAAACAAGGGTTTCAAATCGACCGGCGCAAGATTATTTTAGAAGAGCCTCTCAAGCAACTGGGCGAATTTCCGGTTTCCGTGCGCCTGCATCGTGAGGTGACCGCCTCGCTCAATGTGCAGGTGGTGCAGGAATAGGCCATCCGCGTTTTTCTTCCATGGCAGCGAACGATTCCACCCTCGTAAGAAGCCTGCCGAGCAATGTGGATGCGGAACGCTCGGTGCTCGGCGCCATCCTGCTCGACAACTCCGCCTACAATCAGGCCGCTGCGGTTCTTACCTCCGAGGACTTCTCCCTGGACAGCCACCGCCGCCTCTTCCTCCGCATCTCGGACCTGTCGGAGCATTCCCGTCCCATTGATCTGGTCACCCTCAGCGAAGAATTGATGCGGCATAATGAGCTGGAAGCCGTTGGGGGGGCCGGCTACGTTTCTTCACTCACCGACGGGCTTCCCCGCCTGAGCAACATCGAGCATTACGCCAAGATTGTGAAAGACAAATCGCTGCTGCGCCGTCTGATCCATGTCTCCAACAGCATTATGGCGCGTTGCCTGGAGGGCTCCGAGGAAGCCGAGGAGATTTTGGACGCCTCCGAGAGCATGGTCCTTTCGGTCGGCGAACAAAGGATTCGGTCAGGATTTCTGAGCATTCCGGAGATCGTTCGCGGGAGCTTCCAAAGCATTGACGCCCTGTTTGAGCGGGGCAAGCGGGTAACGGGCCTCGAAACCGGTTTCCGCAAGTTCGATGACATGACCAGCGGCCTGCAACCCTCCGACCTGATTATCATCGCCGGCCGCCCTTCGATGGGGAAGACCAGCTTTGCGCTGGATGTGGCGCGGTATGCCGCCATCCACCAGAAACAGGTCACGGCGCTGTTCAGCCTGGAGATGTCGCGCGAAGCCCTGGTGTTGCGGTTGCTCTGCGCCGAGTCGGATGTGGATTCGCACAAGCTGCGGGCCGGTTTCCTGAAGAAAAAAGAGGACTGGGACAAACTGGCGGCAGGTTTGGGGCGGCTGGCGGAGGCCCCTATTTTTATTGACGATACGCCCGGACTCTCGATCACCGAGATGCGCGCCAAGGCACGGCGTTTGAAGGCCGAGCACGGACTGGGCCTCATCCTGGTGGATTATCTCCAGTTGATGAGCGGGCGGGGGAAGTTTGAAAGCCGCATGCAAGAGATTTCTTCGATCTCGCGCGGCTTGAAAGGCTTGGCCAAGGAGTTGAACGTTCCTCTGATGGCCGTTTCCCAGCTGAGCCGGGCTCCGGAGACACGCGGGGGGGAGTACCGGCTTTCCGACCTGCGCGAGAGCGGACAGATCGAACAGGACGCCGATGTGGTAGCTTTCCTGTATCGTGAAGATTTGGTGAAACCGACTGAAGACAATGAGGGACAGACTAAAATCATCATTGCGAAACAGCGCAACGGTCCCACGGGAGATGTGAGGATCGTCTTCATCCCGGCATTCGCCTCGTTCAGGAACCCGGCGGAGGATTTCGAATCCGATTCATGGGAATAGGAAATGGCTTCGAGACTTTGCGCGCGGTCGTGGGCGGCGCTGCTTGTGGCTGGTCACAGGAAACCATAAATGTCCACCCGACCTACCTGGGTTGAAATTTCACTTTCACAACTTGCTGAAAATTACCGGATCATCCGTAACCACGTGGGGCCGCAACGCGCGATCATGGCGGTCGTCAAGGCCGACGCCTATAGCCACGGGTTACAGAAAGTCGCCGACACCCTGGCCGGACTGGGGGTGGAGTGGTTTGGCGTCACCTCGGCCGACGAGGGGGTGAAATTGAGACGACGAGGCATTTCCCAGCACATCCTCCTGCTGACGGGTTTCTGGAAGGGAGATCAGAGCGCGCTGACCGAGCATAATTTGGTTCCTGCTATTTACTCGGAGGACCAGTTGGGGATGCTGGAGGCCTGGGGGCAGCGCGCCCGGAAGCCAATCCGTTTCCACCTCAAGGTCAACACCGGCATGGGAAGGCTGGGGATTCACTGGCAGGAGGTGAAACCGTTTTTAGAAGCGTACCGCCGGATGAAGCACGTGGAGTTGGAAGGGCTGTTTACGCACTTCGCGGCGGCGGAGGACTTCACCACGCGCCAGACGGAGGAGCAGATCGAACGGTTTCATTCCGTGAAGCAATCGCTGATACGCGCCGGGGTTCGTCCCCGGTATTGTCATCAGGCCAACAGCGCAGCCATTGTAAGCCGGCCGGAAAGTTGGGATGACATGGTGCGTCCCGGAGGGCTGCTCTACGGCGCCCATCCTCCTGTGCGCGCGAAGGAAGGATCTTCGGAACCTCGCTGCCGGTCTCTGCCCGTTCAGGGAGTGCTCACCTTCAAGACGCGCGTCATCGCCGTAAAGCAGGTGCCGGCTGGCATCCCGCTGGGATACGGCGGGCGTTACGTAACACCCCGCCTGTCCCGCATTGCCGCCATCCCGGCTGGTTATGCCGACGGATTGGACCGGCGCCTTTCCGGCAAGGGGAAGGCCATCCTTTGCGGGCAATGCGTTCCCATCGTTGGAAATATCAGCATGGACCTGACCCTGCTGGACGTCACCGAAATTCCGCAGGTCGCTGTAGGCGAAGAGGTCATTCTGATTGGGAGCAAGGGCTCGTGTTCGCTGGCTGCCTTGGATCTGGCGGAAATGGCCGGGACCATCGCCTATGAAATTTTCTGCGGAATCAGCAAGCGTGTTCCCCGCCGGCATGTTTCCTGACTTTGACTTCCTGAAAAATGTTTTTTTAATACCTCTGCCTGGGGCTATTTGTTTGTCTGCAAGGCGTGCAGGGTTTGCCGTTTCCACGATTTTGGGACTGTGCTACACTCGTGCCGGCGGTTCTATGGTGAGGTTCCTTTTCTGTTGCCGGAACTGTGAGCAGGGCATGATTTTTGGCGGGCACCGGCGGCTGATCTGTGTTTTCTCGCCTGACAAAGAAACGCTCCCAAGGAAACGCATCCGATGAGACAATTCATCCATTCGCATTTTTCCCGCCCGGTCTCCGGGAGCGCGGGTTCCTTTATACGAAAGGAGGTGACGTCCGGTGTTGGATTGGGTCATAGTGCGACTCCTGTTTATAGTAATCCTGTTTTTTGTATCGTACTACTTGCGGCCCTTCGGCATGGAGCAGCAGATGGCCGGCCTGGTTGGGCTGGGCATCGGCGCTGCGATCCTGTTGTTCGAAATGCGGCTGAACCGCGCCAGCCTGAAGCGGCTGATCGGCGCTGCCGTGGGTTCGATTTTGGGTATCATCGGCGCTTATTTAATGACCCTGGTGCTGGGTCAATTAACCACTCCCCAAAATCAAAATACGCTTTCATTTCTGCAGGTTCTATTACTGCTGTTGATGACATACATTGGCTTGGTGGTGGGCGCTTCCAAGGGGGATATGCTGAACTTGGCGGCGCTCGGAGGACTTTTCGGGAGCGAAAAGTCAAGCAAGCGGGCGTATCGAATTCTGGATACCAGCGTCATCATTGACGGCCGCATCTCAGACATCTGTGCCACGGGCTTCCTGGACGGCATCCTGGTGATTCCGCAGTTTGTCCTCCGGGAGCTGCAACAGGTGGCCGATTCGCCCGACTCGCTCAAGCGCAACCGGGGACGCCGGGGCCTGGACATCCTGCAGAAAATCCAAAAGATGGCTTCTCTTAGTGTCCAGATTGTGGACCAGGATTTTCCTCACGTTCGCGATGTAGACATGAAGCTGATCGAGCTGGCCAAGGTCTACGAAGCGAAGATCGTCACCAACGACTTCAACCTGAACAAAATTGCCCAGTTGCAAGGCGTGGGAGTGCTCAACATCAACGAGTTGGCCAATGCGCTGAAACCCATTGTGCTGCCCGGAGAGGCGATGCGGGTCTTCATCCTGAAGGAAGGGAAGGAGTACAACCAGGGTGTGGCCTACTTGGACGACGGCACCATGGTGGTGGTCGATAATGCCAAAAAAATGATCTCCAAGACCATCGACATTGCCGTCACCAGCGTCTTGCAGACTACGGCTGGGAAGATGATCTTCGGCAAGTACGACGATCGGCAGCACCACCGGAGCGAGCGGTGAATTAGTAAGTTCCACCGGGAGGTAGTGGTCTTCTCATTTCGTAGGGTCTAAGGCTCTGGGACCTGCAAATCCCGGCAAATTTTGCGGGCAAGAATATCGTTCATTTCGCGATGGCGGGGAACCGCTGAGATTTTTCGAACCGGGCGATTCATATAGACGGTATAATAGCTGCCTTCCCTCAAAAGCTTACAGCAGTGCGATTCCAGGTGCCGGATCAAATCCCGTCGTTTCATGCCGGGGAGATCAGGAGCGATTCTCGAATGACGTCCTTACCTTGAATTGCTTCCTGAGCAAGCGCCCGGTTTGCTTCTAAGACCAGCGCGATTGCTTCTTGCAAATTGGCCCGCGCCTCTTCGATTGTTGCTCCCTGCGTGTTTGCGCCCGGCAGTTCCTCGACAAAGCCAATGTATCCTTCCGGAACTTTTTGGAAAACCGCTGTCAATTGGAGTTTCATAGTTCAATCCCGTGCGAGGTTCCACATGCATGACTATTCTAAATCATGGGTGAGACCACATACGATTTGTATCTGCCTGCCCATACCGCTGCAGTGCGGCGTCCTATTGTAAATGACTCAGCGAGAGGTCGATGTCGGCGCTTTCCAGACCACTTTGCCGACACCCGTATTCTCAAAACGGTCTGAGACGCGCACCACAACGGTGTGCTCGCTGCCGGAGACATCCTCTGAGTTAAACAGATATTCTTCCTCGCCGGAGTCCGAGAGCCGGGTTACGGGAAAAGCCGTCCGCCATTCCCCGCCATCGAGAGAATATTCCGCTTTTTGAATCGTGCTCCTGCGGTCGATGGCGCGAAAGCTGATTTGCAGATGATCTCCTTCCGCCTTGCACTGCAGGTCGAGAATCTCCGGCGGGGTATTGTCAATTTCAAAAGGCGGACTCTCACGGGTTGCGGATAGCGCCTCCTGGATGGGGTTGGAAGGCGCATCCGAGGCCACAATCCGGGCGGTATAGGTGCCGTCTGGAAAGTTGGCCGAATCCCATGTATAAGACATTCCTGAAATACCGTCCTGCAACAGTTTCCACTCCTGTTCTGTTTCCCCTCGAATGTAGACGCTGAATACAAGCGAGTCTTCGTTTTCGTCCGAGGCAGCCCATCGGACGCCGAGGTAGCCTTTGCCCTCAACCATTTGGAGAGGCGGCTGGACTTGAGGCGGTCGCGGAGCAGCGGCGGGCGAGCCGAACGGTAGAAGAGTCATCGCGCGAGGCGGCGGCTGCGGTGGAACGGGAACGGGCCGGACGCGAAATCCCGGCGGAGTATTCTGCACCTGCGCAATCAGGGGCGCCACGTTGTTGGGAAGATAGGCCATGCGGACCGAAGAAAGAGCCGGCGTACGGTCAGCCTGACTGGAGGAGAGCCGTACCTTCCATTGGAAAAACCGTGCGGCGGGACTTTGCGGCAGCGCACGGTTGCCATCCAAACGGGCTTCTGTCCAGGGACTCCAGTTCAGCGCGGGACTGCTGGAGTTGCCGGACCGTGTCTGGAATTGGAAGGCGGTATCTGCCGGGAGGTGTTGTCGCCACTGCATGTAGCCCCACTTGGAAAACCGCCCGGCGTCGAACACCTCCGACACGAAGGTCCCTTCGCTGACAAATTCCTGGCGAAGGCGGTAAACTCGGCCCACGTTGCTGGCGGCAACCTGAAGTCCCTCCTTGCCGGAGAGCAAGGCCGTAATCTGGGAAGAAGGCGAGCGTGCGAGAAGAGAGTATGAGCCCAGGGAAGTAAATTGATAGATCCTTCCCTGGTTTCCGGTCCCGATCAGCAGCTTTCCCTGGGGATTGATTGCCAGCGAATAGACAATGTCGTTTGGCGAGGTCCAAATCCTTTGCGGAGGAGCCTCCGGAGCAATCCGGTACACTGCGCTGCCCCCGGTCAGGTTTGCCGTGGCGAGGCTCCGAGGAGTTCGGGGAGGCGGGGTCACCCTTTGCTGCGGAACCGCCGCAGGTTGTCCCGGCACAGGCTGGGGAGGCTGCCCGGGGAGCCTGCGCTTGTTGCCTACTGCGGCTGCGTACAGATTTCCCTCGGCATCCAGCGCCAGCGCGGTCACTTCTTGCTTGGGAGCTTCATACAGAACAAAAGCTTCCCCGTCCGGCCGGATTCGCAGGATCAGGCCGTTTCCGTCCGTGCCGGCGAGGACGTTATCTTGCCGGTCCACAATCAAGGAACGAATGTGTATCTCGCCGCTGCTGAAAAACGGCTTTCCCTGGCCGCTCGTGTCCACTCGGAAGATCTCGCCCTTGTCGCCGGTCGCCACGTAAAGATTGTCCTCGCTGTCAAAAGCCAGGGCCCAAATGTATTTGGTTTGCGGATCAAAAAAGACCTCGGAAGTTCCCTCGGGCGTGATGCGGTAGATGGCCCCGTCGGGAGCCGCCGCCGCGTAGATTCGGTCCTGCCGGTCCACGGCCACGGCATGAATTTCCATCTCATGGGTCTCAAAGAACAAGCTTCCGGTGCCGTCCGGAGCAATCTTGTAAACGTGCCCCGGACTGCCCCCGCCTGCGAATAAGTTTCCCCGGGAGTCTTCGGCCAGCCCCCACAGGTATCCGGAGTCGGTCTCCTCCAGCAGGTCAAACCGGGGTCCCAGGCGGAGGCTGCCGTCGGCGCGGAGGGAAAGATTTTCAAGCGCTCCTTTCTCGAAAGCAGCGTAGTTCGTTTGCTCCCAGAAGCGGGTGGATTCGGCCAGCAAGAAGACAGCGCAGAGTAACACCACCGCACAGAGCGCCATAGGTTTCATCGGCTTGCACTCCTGATCATTTCACCGTGAGGTTGAGGGTTTGGGTTCCGGCTACTACAACGTCCATCGGGATGGAGAAGCGCTCAATGGCGGTCTCATTGATTACCGTGAGCCGGTTGGCGGCACTGGCGGAATCCATCACGTTGGCGATCGTGGACGGGATGCTCGGCAGGAGCTTGTCACCCAAAAAAGCGGTTGGGGTTGCTTGCAACAGGGTGACATAAAGCTCCTGGTTGCTTCGCTCCCGGTTCATGCCGGAAATAATGTCTCGCAGGCTGGTGGCCTTTTTTTGCTGAATCAACGTGCGTTCCTGCGTCTGGCTGACGGTTTTCGCATCGCTGATTGAGATTTTCAGCCTGCCTTTGGATACGCTCCAGGGAATCTGCACGGTCGTTTCTTTGACGATCCGTTCGCCGCGGTAAGGTTGCAGGAAGATTTTCACCGGCAACTGGTCTCCCGGGTGAACCTCGGTGGTTGCGCTCCAGACGTTTATCAGGGTGGCGAAGCGCAACTCCGGAATTATCTCAAACTCCAGGTGCACGGAGGATATTTCAGGCTGCTCGAACTGATTCTGGAAAATCCGGTTGAACCGTTGGGTGAGCCAGAGAGCAACGGAGAAAGCCGGCGGGAAAGGAGACTGGGTGGGGGTGGCGTGCATGCTGTCCAGAGTGACTGACGGATAACCCTCGATCTCGATTGTGCCGTTCACCTTGAAGCTGGTCTCCGCTGCGGCCTGATTGCTGCGGGCGAGCGTGCTGAATAAGGTGAACATCATCACGGCAGGCGTCCATTTCGAGTTTTGAAACACTTCGTAATGATACGTGGTGGACTGGTCTGCGTCGCGCAGCGTCGTTGTGACCGGGATCATGCGGGCCGGTTTCCCGAGGATTCCCATTATGCCGGAGTGCCGGTCCTGGACGATGGAGCCGACCACCCGCGTGGAGTTGGCTATCTTGAAAGGCGCATAGCTGGAGGGGACCACCATCAAAATTTCCGCCTGGCTCATCGGCATCTCAACCGGCCCGAAGCCAAAAAATCGATGGCCGAAGGCCAGCACGCGCCTTCCGTCGTTGTAAGTTACCGTGCCCGTGCCGGCGAGCGAAAGGTCTCCGGTCACCAGCATCCCGGCCACGGCGGAGCCGGGCGGCAGGGCCGAGGCGAGCTCCTCCGGGGAGGGCATGACGGATGAAACGCTTTGCGTCTCCGCTCCGCCTTGAATGGCCACCACGCCCATCCTCCGAAAAACAGGAGCAAAAAAGTCCAGCACGGAGTCGGAAAATCCGCTAAAAGCCAGGGGCGTTTCAATCGGCACCAGGTAATTGTTCCCAGCGCTGGAGGATCGCAGAGACGGCGGCAGGATATCACCCAGCGCGGCCAGCAAAGGGTCAGCCTCGGTGTTTGCTCCCTTCGCTCGCTCGTCCATCGGAAGCGCCGGATGGGCAGGCTCGCTGGGGTCCATTTCCCGGATTTCCAGCATGTTCTCCGCCGGGGTGACGCCGGCTATCGGTTCGGTGGAAAATACGCCGATGCGCAAGGAGATGGCCCCCAGCAACTTTCCATCGATGTAAACAGGGCTGCCGCTCATGCCCGCCGCCACGCCGGTTTGCTCTACTCTTCCCCCTGCTCGCACCAGAATAATATGTTGCCGGGGTCCCCAGACGTTCTTCAGGACTCCGATCACCTCGACGGGAAAAGCTTCCGGTTCATTCCCTTCAAAGACGGAGTAGGCGATTCCTTTCATCCCGGGGCGGACTTCACTGACAGGCAGTATGGCTACTTCCTCCGCAGCCGCACAGATGCCAGCCGCCGAGATGACCAAGACAAGCAAAACCGCCAAAGCTTTATTCATCAGCTTCCTCTCTTGCCGATCCACTCTTACCGACCCTGTCTCGCCGACTGACTTTTGCCAATCTAGGGAAGAAACGCGAGGCCCCTCAATCGCCGAAGCGGAAGGCGTTAATTCCTATTTCTAGCATCTATAGGCTTATGAGGCAACCGCAAACTGGGTGCTGACAGAGCACCATAAAGCACGAAGGGTGTGAAGGTTGCCTCTTGGAAATGCGAAGGACTTGACATTGGGCGAATAAATAGCGAAAATAAGCTATGCAACTATTCACCCGCTCTGAGCCCGCAAAAAATGCTCCGCCACCGCTTGTTGGATTGGGTAAGATCGCCGCCAAGAGCCGGACCCTGGGGCGAAAACGCAAGGTGGAATATTTCAGCCTGGCTTCCAAATCCATCTTGAACCGCTGCGACAATCCTCAACAGCCTTTTACCTGGACCATCAACCCGTATCGCGGATGCGAGTTTGGCTGCAAGTACTGCTATGCACGCTACACCCATGAATACATGGGAATGGAACAATGGCAGCAGTTTGAGGAAAAGATATACAGCAAGGAGCGTGCCGGAGAGATTCTCCAGGCGGAACTCGGCAAAGACCCTGGTGGCGCCATCGCGATCGGGACAGCAACCGATCCGTATCAGCCGGCCGAACGTCACTTCCAAACAACACGCCGTATACTGGAAACCATCTCCGGGTTCCGAGGATTGCAGGTTTCCATCACAACCAAGTCCGATTTGATTCGGCGTGATGTGGACCTTCTGCGGCGAATCGCCGTGAGCAACCATTTGCGGATCAACATGACGGTTACAACGCTTCGGGCCGATCTGGCCCGCTGTCTGGAGGTGCGCGCTCCTTGTCCGGCGCTGCGCCTGTCGGCGGCGGCGGAATTAGCGCGCGCCGATCTGCAGGTAGCCGTCTTCGCAATGCCTGTCCTGCCCGCCATCACCGACGATCCTCAGGATTTGGAGGCCGTAGCGCGCGCAGCCTCGCTGGCGGGCGCATGTTATTTTGCCGCCAACGTATTGTTCCTGATGCCCTCTGCTCAAAAAGCTTTTTTTCCCTTCCTGGAGCAGAAATTTCCCCATCTGATGAAGCAATATCGCCGCCTCTATGCGCGGGGCGCATATATCCGGGGCGATTACAGCAAACAAATACAAGAGCTGGTGCAGCAACTCCGCGAGAAATACCGCTTGAACGGGCCGCCGCGCCATTATGCAGCCGAGGCCTTCGCTCCCGTTTCCCAAATGCAGTTGTTTGCACGGAACCAGCCAGTGCGCCAGCTAACGACCTCCGGCAACTGCGGCTAGCACAAAAATATTTGCAGCGTCCGGGACAAGAGTTGGTGTCTAATATTCCCGAAGAGGCGGCGGGTGGAAGCCCCGGCCCCGAAGAGGCGGGGAAGAAGAGAATGCTTACTTCAGGACATCCGACAGATCGAATCGGCGTTCACTCACCCGGATTGCTGTGGCGCTTCTACCAGTGGCTGCGAGGCACGGAACAATTTTTGGTTCGCCCGGCAGCGGATTTGCCGCTGGTGCTGATTTCCTACGGGAAAGGGGACAGCGAGGGAATGGAACGGCTGCGGGAGTCTTTGGAGGAAACCTGGCTCACGTTTCCCGGCAGCTTCCGCCAGCGGTATCAGGCGATTCTGGACCACATGCCGCCGCTGGTTGTAGTGGAGCTGCGCCGCAGAAATATTTGCGCATGCCTGGGTCACCATCATCCTCCGGGTACCGAGAGCAGGCTGACTCGCAAGTTGCGCGACCTGAGCGGTGTCCGGACCGGGGAGTTGGACCTTGCCTTTGAGTCGATACGCGAGTGGCAGCCCCTTCCTCTCTCGCACCTGGCGCTTCCCTCGGCGGCCGATACGGAAGAGGTGGCCTCCTTTCGCCTGCAACTCGCCCTGTTGTCCGTGTTTCTCCATGAGCTGCATCACTTGGCCCTGCCGGAAGAGCCGGAGCGCATCGTACGGCAGCAAAGCCAGCAGTTCTACGCCGATGTTCTGTCGCATTTCGTGCAGCAGCACTTTGGCGTCGATTATGGCTTGCAGCGCGAAGCCGGCAGTATGAAATAATAGTGTGAAATAAAAGAACGGTTGCGGGTTGCGGCGGAAATGCTACGGCTTGGCGGTTTTTAAGGAAGCCTCGATCTTGGCGTAGGAGCCACGGTAAAAAAGCAAGGGATTTCCCCCGCCTGCCTCGGCTTCGAGCACCTCTCCAATAATAATGTTGTGATCGCCATGCTCATGCGAGGCCACTTTTTTGCATTCAATAAAGCCCAGGCACCCGGCAATCAGCGGGGAGCCGTGCACGCCGCCCGAAGAGACAACGCCGTTGAATCGGTCGGGCAATTTTGAGGCGAAACGGCTGGCAATCTCTTCCTGCTCCTGGGTCAGGAAATTCACCGCGAAATGCCCGGCTTCATTCATGGCCTGCAAGCTCTCCGCACGATGATCCACGCACACCAAAACCAGCGGCGGGGTCAGGCTCACCGAGCTAAAGGCGTTGACCGTAAATCCCCAGGGCTGCCCGGAGGGCCGGCGCATGGTTACAACCGTCACGCCCGTGGCAAAATGGCCCAACACTTTGCGAAACAGCTCCGGGCTGATCGGCATGCTTTCAACTCCTTTTCATCTTTATCGCCATCTTCACCGATGGTTTTTTTCGGGCACCCGTTAGGATAGCTAAGGCGCAAGAAAATGCAAACAAGAGAACTGAGAAAAAGCGAAATGAGAACAAGGGAAATAAGAACAAGAAAAGTGGGAAAAAGCCAAATGGAAGCAAGAGGAATGGGAACAAAATGCGGGCTGTAGTGCAACGGGTCTCCCGCGCCGCCGTGCGGGTCAACGCGGAAACCGTCGGGCAGATTGAAACGGGATTGGTCGTGCTCCTGGGGATCGCCGCTGGGGATACGCGCGAGGCGGCGGACTACCTGGCGGAGAAAGTGGCTTCTCTGCGG
>JADFGZ010000166.1 GCA_022567475.1 Acidobacteriota bacterium
GATAAATGGGCTGTCGCTTCCGTCGGGATAGCCTAGCCTGCGGCACCCAAGAAAATGATTCCGATATCCCCCGGGAATGGAGGGGTGTCTGAAAAAGCTGGTTCTGGAAGCCGAGGCGATGGGTTTTTGGGACCCGTGGAAGGGCGGTTGGGAGCCGATGGGAGCCTCTGGGACAAAAACCGTGCCCGGAGGGCCCGACCGGGAGTATATTCGCTACCGGCGAGAGACCAAAAAACTAATTCCGGATAAAATGATCCCCACACAGACCCGAACCCGTTGACCCCGCATCCTAAATGACACAATCCCTCCTTCTCGGCAGCTTTCTCGAAAGCAAGTTGCCTGTACTGGTATCGTTCCAACTCGTATGTTCGCTAGCCTGATTTCAAGCTCATCAGTTATCCCCTGTGGGCGCCCGCTGCTTCCACTCTTCAAACCAGTTCAGCACGACCTGGATTTGCGTCGCTTCCGAAGCTGGGTCAATGGGCATCAAATGCTGCCTGGTACTGGGCTATCTTAGCCCGGACTGACTTTAATTCCTCCTCCGTTGGATTGTCTGGGTCAACGGGAACTGAGAGGAGGCTGCCGAACTTCATCAGGCAAGCCATCAGCAAAAGGCGGGCTTTGGTAGCCGTCAAATTGTTTCCTTCAATGAACAGATCGTCGGGATCAGTCGGCGTAACCCCCTCATGGTTAGCCCGACCTACACGAACCACCGGCATTCCCCGTAGAGCAGCTCTGGTCAGTGCAGCCAACATTGGTTCATAGGTTGAGCCATAAGGAGCATTGCCCTCCAGGACAAAGCCGGAAAGCGGGAAGGATTGCAAGTTCTTCTCAATGCGGGCCAGGATTTCCACTTCGCCGTCGGCTTTGTCCGAATAGCTGTCGGCGGCATACCTCGCATATTTGGCAAAGCTTACCTTGGGGATTGCGGCAGGCAAGAGACCACCGTTCCCATCCTTGATCGCCACCTGCACCGGGATGATCTGGTCGCCCATTTGCCTCACACCCTGGACGACTTTGGGCAGCCTCGCCATGTTGAATTCCGAGGTATAGGTGTGTTTCTTGGTGGGTATAAAGGTTAGAGTGAGCGGGTTGAGTCCCCCGACGATCCCTCCGTGCCCGCCGGTGGTCACATAGCCACCCGGCCTGTCGTCTCCCTTCTGCACCTCCCGCGCAGTGAAGATTTGTTCTTCCTGGATCATGACGGCTCCCACCTTGTCCGTTCCGCGGACGTTCTTCCAGATACCGGACACAATGTAGTCCACCGAGTCTACGATATTGCGGTCGCCATCATTGCTGAGCATTCCGTGCGTTCGCTGGGATGAGTTGCCCACAATGGGGACGGTCGTGTCGATCAGCAAGTTGAGCCAATAGACGGACTCCTCCGTGGTGGGACTTCCTTCCAGCCAAATGGCGCCTGCATACCTTCCGCTAGCCAGGGCCTGCTGCACTACATTGGTCGCGCGGGCCAGGGTCGGCATGGCCGTGTCCTGCCGAAAAGGCGTGTAGGTGAAAAAGTCCTCACCCCAGGTCTCTGGAGGAATATCCCCTTCTCCAACATCCGTGCGCTTGTTCGCGGGCAGGCCCTTTCGGTAGCCCCCGGATGGAACGGGGCGGTAGAAGTGGAAATCGGCTTTCGAGTTGAGAAGATTGTTGGCCGCGTTGTTGCCCAGCCCAAAGCGGTCAATTTCCTCAAAAATCCGTGAGGCGTCCGGGTAAAATGGCACTCGGCACTTTTCTGCGGGAGCTCCCGAGAAGGCGCAATGCCCATCCCACGGTTTCCCGTCGGCCTGTCGTGCCATGTAAGGAAGCATGTACAGTCCGTCGTCGGGTTGGAGTGTAACTTCATAAACCGGGATGTCGTTCGAGGACTGGCGTTGTCGGCTAAAAGCACGAGTGCGAGCGTCCACGTACCCATCCGGCGCCCCGTACAGATCACTCATGTCTCGCTCCAACGGATGTGCCGTGAAAGCCTCTATATATACCGTCACTGGCGCCGCTAAGCGTTGCGGTCTCAGGCTGCCAAAGCGGAGAGGAGTTCCATCCGAATTTGTGAGCGGCGGCAGCCCGTATTTCTTCCTTGCCTTATTGCTGCTCACCAGCGGTTGGCTGTTTTGTATGGTGGCGGTAGGCCCAGAAAACACGGCGATGATCGGTTTCTCAGACTGGGCAGAAGTTGTCATGGCCACCAAGGTGAACGTTATTGTCAACAATGTTTTCCTGGCCACTTTGCATTCTCCTTGTAGGAAGCAGCTTTTTTGGCAGGTCTAACCTAGCCGATTTTTTGTATCGCAGTGAGAGTCTACATCACAGCATGGGGCTGTGAAAGTGGTTGCGTTGGCAAAAGTGAGCTATAGGCCCCCGGCACCGGGGGCCTATAGCCGAACGCCGAGTGTGGTCGAGGAGGCAAGTCCCAGATTACTCCCCATAAGTTGCCTAGCGTTTACGAACCTCGGCCAGTGGTCGGTCAATGCCCCCCACACGGAAACTGACCCACCATTCCCTGCCTGTATCCCTTTACATACGACCGGCGGCGTTGTAACTTTGAAGAACATCGCGAATCAAACTTTCAAGAGGCAAAGGTAAAAGATAAAGTATGCACCCGGCTTTTCGATTTGTGGCGAGGCACTCGCTTTTCATTTTTCCCGGCATTGGCTTCCTGCCGGGGAAGTTGAGGCTTGCCGGCAACCTCCTGTTGTTTTTTGCAGCGATACTGCTGGCTCTGCCGGCACAGGCATCGCACGAAGCTGCCACGGAACAACAAACAGCATGGCAGATGGTTCTGGAGCGGTGTGTCCTGTGTCATTATCTGGACCGGCCGGATTACAAGTTCGCGCCCAGCTTGCAGGGTCTATTCAACCGAAAGAGCGGACTTCTGATGAATGGAAAGCCCGTCGAGGACCAAACGGTGAGTCACTGGATCGCCGAGGGCAGTCCCAACATGCCCGCGTTTAAGTATTCGCTGACCCCGCAGCAGATCCAGTTGATTGTGAAGTTTCTGAAAGAAGGAAACGCCGCGAACGTGCCCATGCTTCGCAACAGCCGCTGAGGCAGGCTTTGGGGACCACGGTAATTTCCGTCGGCCGTTGTGCTTGGAGAGGTTGAACATGCACTTCAGAAATCACATTTTTATTCTGTTCCTTGCACTGGCAGGGAGTACGGCAGGAAATCCGTGGGTCAGCGAGTTACGGGCACAGGAAGAGGCCTCGATCCGCGGAACAGTGACGGGGAAGGCTGGCCTTCTGGAGGGCGGCTACGTGGGAGCTCACGCAACTGGAAAGACGTTCACGACATATGTGATGACGGACGCCGCCGGCCAGTTCACCTTCCGGGGATTAGCTCCCGGCAGCTATGGTGTGTTTACTCGCATTCCGGGATTCCGCACCGTGCGAACAGACGGAATCAACGTAGAGGCAGGGAAAGAAGCGGCGGTGGATTTCCAGGTCGAACCCGAAACCGATTTCCTGAAATTGGTCGAGCAGGCCACTAATTCCGAGTTGACGGAAAGTTTTCCGTTGTCGCCGGCACAGAAGGAAGCGTTGGCTTATCGCTGCGGCGACTGCCACGGAGCCTACTACATCGCAAAGAGCCGCTTCACGCGCGAAGACTGGGCGATGATTGTTGCCAAAATGGACGACCAAGGAAGCATCACTCCGGCGGGGGATATGGGTCCTCCCCCCCGCATGTCACGTCCCAGCGCCCGCCCTCCAAGCGTGGAGCACCCGGGAAGTGATGATGAATCTATCGCAAGGGTCCTATGGCAATTTCGAGGCCCGGACAGCCCGGATTTCCCGATCCAGTTCCAGCCCCGCGCCACGGGAAAGCAGACCCGCGTCATCGTAACCGAGTATCAGATTCCTCGGTTGGGCGCAACACCACGAACGGTGGTGATCGACCCGCGAGGGGACTATGTCTGGTACTCGGACTGGCGGGCGAATTACCTGGGAAGGGTCAATATCCAGACCGGAGAGATCAAGGAATACCCCATCCCCGGCGTAAAATTTCGGCCTCCCGGATTGCAGAGATTGCGATGGGATCCCATGGGGAACCTCTTGGCAGGGCAAATTTGGGCGGGACGGGCGATTCGGTTCGATGTCAACACCGAAAGGGTCACAGGGATTTGGGACACACCCCTGGAATGGGCGCGCGCCGGGGGGGTAGGAATTTGCCGCTCGGGACCGGACGGCCCCATCCGGTACCTGATTACGGATGCACTGGTCCGTCGGCAAGGGTGGATCATCGATCCCGAAACCGACCAGCGAACGGAAGTCGCGCTGAGGTGGGGCGGTCCGGTCAGCGATTGTGACCGTGGCAGAAGCTACAACTGGGAGGGCGCGCGTGCAAAGAGGGCGATCATTTATCGCGACCCCGAAACGGGCACGATCAGGGAATTTGCCATATTGAGCCCTTGGGCCCGCCCCCAGAACGCCGTCGGGGACCCTGTCCGCAATGTAGGTTGGTCAGTTCCGGCTGTGATTGATCGGGTCGTCAAAGCCGACCTCAATACCGGAGAGGTGACGGAATTCCCCTTGCCGAGCCATGGCAAAACTATTCTAAACATTGATATTGAAACGTCCTCCGACCCCCCTGTGCTCTGGTTTGTCAACCAGCGGCAGGGAAGGATCGTTCGCTTCCAGGAGTACACCGAATAGGCTCCGGACTCTGATTCGGTGGGAAGGCTGACGACGGGGTGTAGGCGGCTTCCCACATGACCTACTACCCCCTTTCGGTATCCTTAGATTACCAAGCAATACCGGTGGCCGTGTAGGTTGAAAGAACGCTGAGAATCCACTTCTTAAATCGCGGAGGCAACTTTGCACCCAACGTTTCGTTTTGTGGCGCGGCATTCGCTTTTCATTTTTCCCGGCATTGGCTTCCTGGCGGTGGCCGTGGGATTGATGGGGACAGGCGCCGCGCTGTATCTGTGGATCGCGCTCGGCGCGGCTATGGCCGTCGTCTGGGGTCTCCCCTTCTGGCTGCGCCGCAAGCCCTCGGCGGCTCAAACCACCGAAGAGGTCGGGCGGCTGCTGCGCTCCGGCAAGATCACCCTGCTGCATTTTTACTCCGATTTCTGAATGGCGTGCCTGGCGGCGCGGTCCATGGTCAATGGGCTGGAGAAAGAATGGGGCGGGAGAGTCCAATTCCTCCATTTGGAATTCCGCAACCCGCTGGGCCGCGAGATGGGCCGCCGGTTCGGGGTCGATCACATCCCTGCCTTTCTGATCCTGGACGGGGACGGGCAGCAACACTGGCGCGGCCAGGGACCCATGGTCAAGGGTTCGGAGATATCTTCCCGCCTGGCGGCGCTTCTTTCGAGCACAACGGCGCAGGCCTAAATCTTTTCAGCTATCGAAAGCTATCCGCCTTCCGTCTTCTGCCTTCCTTAACCGGAACACATCAAAACAGCTTGGCGAGTTCATCCCGCTTGGGGAATTCGAGCTTCCGGGTCCTTCCGTCCCGCTGCACTTGGCGGCCTTGCTCCAATGGAGTGATCTCCGCCACAACCGCAGCCGGGATCGCTTCGGCCCGCAGGAGTTCGGTCACCTCCGCGGCTTTTTCAGCGGGTGTTCCGATCAACAACGCGCCGGAGGCCAGCAGGGCCAAAGGGTCCAGGTCCAGCGCGGAGCACAACTCGCGCGTCTCCGGGAGAACGGGCACTTGGTCGGCAAAGACCGAAATGCCGCGCCGGGCCGCCACGGCCATCTCCAGCAGTCCCGCCAGCACGCCGCCCTCGGTGGGATCGTGCATGGCCTTCACGGCGCCGGTTGCCGCCGCCGCCTGCGCCGCCCGGACCACGCTGATGCCGGGATCGAACAAAAACTGCCGCGCGCGGTCCAGAATATCGTCTGATACTTTCCCGGACAGCTCCGCATGCTTTTCCCGCGCAATTACGGCGCTGCCCTCGATGGCGACACCCTGCGTGAGCAATATCACGTCGCCCGGCTCCAGCGAATCCTTTCGAAGAAGTTTTTCCTTGGCCACCTCGCCCAGCATCTGGCCCGCCACGATGGGACGCTCCAGGCCGTGAGTGATCTCGGTATGGCCTCCGCACAACGTTACGTCCAGTTGCTTGCAGGCGGCCAGGATGTCCTGAAAAATTTCCTCCACCAGCGACGGCGATGCCTCGCCTTCCGGCAGCAGCAGCGTGGCTAAAAACCACAGTGGCCGCGCTCCCAGAACGGCAATGTCGTTGGCATTGACGTGAACCGCGTACCAGCCGATCTTTTCTGCGGCAAAGGTGATGGGGTCCGTCTTGGCGACCAGGTAGCGGTCCGGCATCTCGATGACCGCCGCGTCTTCTCCCACGCGCGCCCCCAGGATCAGACGGGGATCGTGCGCCGGCGCCTGTGCCAGAAGATGTTCCAGGTATTCGGGCGGCAGCTTGCCCACGGCAAATCGGGAGGGTTGGCGGCTCATTGGATCCGAGGAAGTCATACCAGCGGAAGGAGCGTCCGGCATGGATTCGGGTGGAAAATTTTCTCCGGCTCGGCGCTTAGTAGCGTCGCAAGACGCCGATGACCCGGCCCTGGATGGCGACCTCGGAGGCCGCCACGCGGATCGGCTCCATCCGTGCATTGGCCGGTTGCAGGCGGACCAGCTCCGGCGTCTCCCGGTAAAAGCGTTTCAGCGTGGTCTCGCTGCCGCCCACCAGCGCCACCACGATTTCCCCATCCCGCACTTGCGCCGTTTTCTCCACCAGGATGTAGTCGCCGTCCAGAATATGTTCCTCCATCATGGAGTCCCCTTTTACCTGCAATACGAACACGTCTTTCTGGCCGACGAAGTCGCTGAGAGAAATCTTCTCCGGCTGCTCGGGAGCCTCCACGGGCTGGCCGGCAGCGATGCGTCCCAACAAAGGAAGCTCGGCAAATGCTTGTTCCTGGCGCGCTCGCCGCACCTCTTGCAGATACTTCGGCCCCGGTTCCAGGGAACGGCTCCGGTTGTAGCTTCGCCGCAGGTAGCCTTTCCGCTCCAGCGTGGAGATATGCTTGTGGACGGTCGCCAGGGAGCTCAAGTTCATGCCCAGCCCAATCTCCTCGAAGCTGGGGCAATACCCGCGTTCGCGCAGAAACTCCACGATGAAATCCAATACTTGACGCTGCCTGCGGGTGAGCACCATCTGTGCCGCTCCTCCTGAAGAAAACAGAAAACTGGGCTGCCCTATTGTAGCCCCCATTGCAAGCGAATGAAAAGCGAATTTTCGGCGGGCCCAAGTGTTCGAGTGCCAGTTCAATTACAAGTAAGGCAGGGACAAGGGAAGCGGAAGAGAAAGAAAAAGCGAAAGGGGAAGGGTAAGGAAAGCTGTGCGTTTTTATCTGCCGAGAGAGAGCTTCTTTGTGAGAACGCTTGGCGAGAACTGCTGGCGCGAACTCCTGATTGCCAACTCTCGCGGTGTGGCAACTCACCGGGGAGCTGGCCGTTCTGAGGTTTTTCATTTGGGGGGAGATGGCCACACGGCCCGCGCAGAAGCTATGCACGATGCTGATTCCTGGCCGAGTGACCCAATCCGCAAATCTCCCTCAAAAAGTCAGCGGGCAACTCTGCTTCTGGTGGCATCCTCGGGCACTCCGCGCATCCACCATGTCCGGCTGCCTCGGTATCCCACCTGGGGCAATCCCTGGGCGCGGGCGAAATCCGGGTCCGTATAAGTGATGTTGCCGTCCATCACGGTCAGCACAGGATCGATCTGCCCGATTTCATCATCCGGCACGGTCAGGTAATCCCGGTTCAGCACGACAAAATCGGCGGCCTTTTTCGGTTCCAAGGTGCCCAGCACATCTTCTTTCAGAACATACTCCGAGCTCCAGCGCGTGTAGGTATAAAGCGCCTCCCGGCGGTTAATTTTTTGGTGAGGTCCCCAGACCACCCCGTTCATGTCCTCCCGCGTTATCAGGACCTCCAGGGCAAGAAAGGGATGGAAGCCGTGCTGGTCCAGCTCCATGGTCACGCGCAACCCTTGATCGAGCAGCCTCCGCGTAGGGACCACCACATCGGCAGCCGTTTCCTCTCCGAAAAGGACGGCATAGGCTCCGATATCCCCCCGCTTGCCCGCATACACGTACTTGGGTCCGCAACTGAAGAAGAGGTTGAACTGCTTGGCCCGCCGCGCGTGCTCATCGGTGAGAAAGCGGCAGTGGTCCACCGCCCAGCGCTGGTCCAAGATGTGCGGATACTCCTGGCTGAGCTCTTCGATGAGGTCAAACAACTGGTCGATTCCGCGGTCTCCGCCCGTGTGCATTCCGGCGATGCGGAACCCATACTTGGCCGCCGCCCGCAACTCCTCCGCCGTGCGATAGTTGGAATCCTCGAGCCGGCACAGCCCGTTGGGGCCGTACAACTGATGCAGCCACAGGGGGAAATCCGGGGCCTCCCGCGGATAGGGGATGCTGATGCAGGAGCCGGCGATGCTGGGAACACTGTCAATGCTGATGGGCGACAGGCCGATGGTCCATAGCTTGTCGTCTCCCATTCCCCACATGCCCTTGCCGGAGCCGCCCTGAATCCCCGCCATGCGGGCAACCACCGCCTCGGGATGCTCGCTGCGCGCTGCGCTCTCCATGGTATAAGCCATCCGCACCGGCAATTCTCCCCGCGCCCGCAGCCAGGCGTAGCCGGTCAGCTCGGTCGGCGCCAGACGGGTCGAGACCGTGGTCAATCCCTGCGCGGCGATCTCCACCATCTCCATCCTGTAGACCGGGCCCAGTTGCTCCGGCGGGGTCGGGGGGTAGAACTCATATTCGACCGTCTTATCGGCCACGCCGCTCAGCCACCCGGTGGCGACGCCTTGCTCGTCGCGATGCACACCGGGAAGATTAGGGTGCCGGGCCAGGAGCAGGTCCAGCGCCTTCGTGTTCACCATGCTGTCGCCGGTGGGGCTCAGCAGCACGCTGCCGATGCGCAGCGGATTGTCCGGCGTCACCTTGTCCATGTCGAAACGCGTCACTTCGCCTCGCTTGATGGCCAGGGCCAGCGCCACCGTGCCGGGCTCGCCCCGCAGGCCGCCCCGAACCGAGGTTCGGATCCATTCACCCGGCTTTTTTTGCAGGGCGATGGTCCGAATCTGGGCCAGGCCCTCGTCATAGGTCCCCCAGGCAAGCGGCGGGTCCGAGCCGGGCGGGCGGCCGTCGGGGAAGAAATGGGCGCCATAGCTCTGAATGTGATTATGAGTCTCCACCAACCCGGGAATCACCGTCCTGCCCCCCAGATCGATTTTCCGGGTGCCGGGCCCGGCCATCTCCAGCGCCTCCTCATTGGTTCCCACAACGATAATCTTGCCGTCATACAGCGCTACGGCCTGGGCGATGGTGAATCGTGC
>JADFGZ010000167.1 GCA_022567475.1 Acidobacteriota bacterium
TCGCGTCACCACCTTCATGCTGGGCCGCGAGCAAGGCGACCGGGCCTATCGCGAGATCGGCATTGGCGACGGGCACCACTCGTTGTCGCACCACTCAGGCAATCCCGAGGCAATCCGTCTGTGCTCGCTGATTGACGCATTTCATTCCAAGATGTTCGCGTATTTCCTGGAGAAGATGCGATCCACTCCGGACGGCGATGGTTCCCTGCTCGACCATTCGATCATCCTCTACGGCAACGCCCTGAGCGACGGCAACGCGCACGTGCACAACGACGTGCCCATGCTGTTGCTGGGCGGTGAACCGGGCCGGCTCAAGGGAGGACGCCACATCCGGTTCCCAGGCCTGCCGCTTTCCAATCTGTTGTTGTCCGTACTGGATTTGGGGAAAATCCCCGTGGACGGTTACTTGGACAGCAAATACAGTGACGCAACTGGAAGACTGGATCTCGTCACCGTGTAGGTGCGGGTGAGAGAGTTTGTTTGTGATGGCAACGGGATGAACGGAGGGAGAAGCATGGGCGTCAGAGTCAAAGGCTTGAGTGGCTGGGTAATGATCACGCTGCTGTCGGTCGCCAGCCTTGCCGCGCCGCCAACGATCTGCGGCTGGTCGAAGCGGTGAAACGGGGCGACAAGAAAACGATGCGTTCCCTTTTAACCGAACAAGCCGATGTGAATTCACATCAGGCGGATGGCGCAACGGCGC
Organism: Acidobacteriota bacterium; assembly: GCA_022567475.1. Lineage (GTDB taxonomy): Bacteria > Acidobacteriota > Terriglobia > 2-12-FULL-54-10 > 2-12-FULL-54-10 > JADFGZ01. The sequence goes on from JADFGZ010000167.1 coordinate 704, forward strand.
TGGCCTGGGCCGCCCACCGGGATGATCTGGAAACGGCGGACCTTCTGATTCGCGCCGGAGCCAATGTGGACGCGGCAAACGACTACGGCGTCACTCCTCTTGCGCTGGCCTGTACCAACCGGAACGCCGCCATGGTCGAGAAGCTGCTCGAGGCCGGAGCAGACCCGAACGCAGTCCAATGGACGGGAGAGTCGGTGCTGATGACCTGCGCGCGGGCGGGCAGCGTGGACGCCGTGAAATCGCTGCTGATCTCCGGAGCCAACGTGAACGCGGCCGAAAACCGCAAGGGACAAACGGCTCTGATGTGGGCGGTGGCACAAAAACACCCGGACGTAGTGCGGGCGCTGGTCGCGAAGGGAGCGGACGTCAATGCCAGGTCGCGTGTCCTGGAGCTTCCCAAACCATTGGTGGCTGTTACCTACACCCAGGACGTCCATTTTCCCAAGCGGAGCGGCGGGGTCACGCCGCTGATGTTTGCCGCCCGCGCGGACGCTTTGGACTCTGCCCGAATCCTGCTGGAAGCGGGAGCAAACGTAAACGACACTCCGGAAGCAGACGGAATTGGCGACGGCAGCGCCTTGGTGGTGGCGAGCGCCAGCGGCCGCGAGAAGTTCGCCTTATTCCTGCTGGAGCAGGGCGCGGACCCGAGCGCGACGGACGGGTACGGGATCACGCCCTTGCACTGGGCGATGCAGGAAGGATTGCGGGCCTTGGTTGGCGGCGGCGCCAAACCCACTGACCGTTTCTGGTACCACCCCAACATGCCGGAGTTGATGAAAGCGCTCCTGGCGAAAGGAGCGGACCCCAACCTCGGAATCCGGAAGGACTTTCCGCCTTATGACAATATGCTTTTTGGCCACACCTTGGGCAATGGACTGCCGCAAATCACCCTGGTCAATGTGACGCCGTTTTTACTGGCGGCCGGCTCCGGCGATATCGGCGCCATGCGGGTCCTGGTGGAAGGGCGAGCCGACCCAAAACTGGCGACGGTGGATAGCACTACGCCGGTAATGGCGGCGGCGGGGGTGGGCCGCGAACGCCAGCAACGCACCGCAGAGGCGCTGAACAATCTTCTCGAAGCCGCTAAGCTGGCGGTGCTGCTGGGCGGCGATGTGAATGCGGTGAACAGGGAAGGCCGCACCGCGCTGCACGGCGCAGCCGCCTTGGGCGACACGGAAATGATTCAGTTCCTGGTGGAGCAGGGCGCTCATCTCGAGGCGAAGGACATGTACGGACAGACGCCGTTGAGCATCGCTCTGGGCGACCCCGAAGGCTTGGTGTACCGGCAGCTTCCGGGAGATGCGTTCGACTACAGATTTCGGCGGCCCAGAGTGCAGGAGAAAGTGGCGGAGTTTCTTGTCAAAATGGGCGCCATTCCGTTTACCGGCGAGTTTCGAGATCGCTCGGGTGAGTAGAGCCGGGTCCGTTTCGTTCCATAAACTCAATTTCCTAAAGCCCCTCATTGACTAATTCGGCGGGCCCTTTGCATGCCGTTGCTATAGTTTCCACATGCCTTGGCGCTTGCGATCTTGCGCCGGAGGAACAACCGCATCCAGCGCCGCCATATCTGCACCCTCTATCGCCCGCCGGGAACCATACATACGCCAAAGGCCGTAGAGCCGGAATGACGGACGCATGCATCTTTGATCTGTGATCTGTGCCTTCCGCAGAGCTTCCAGGCAAGCCCTGTAAATTGTGGTAAGGGGTTTTCGACGTCGTTCCTTCCTGGAGGCAGTCCTGACAGCGCAAAACAGGAATGGATTGGACCTTGCACCTGAATTCGCCAGTCGAACGCAGCCGCAGGACTGGTCCATCTGCTGGGAGCCTACAAAAAAAGGCCCCCTAGGCTTGTAAGCTTAGGGGGCGTAGGTGATAAGTAGCGACAGGCAAGAATGCCTGTCCTACCGAGCTAGAAGATGAACTTCAAGCCGAACTGGATCTGCCGGGAATCGGTGGCGGTTTCCCGAATCTCGCCCGCCTGCTCGTTCGGTGTACCGTCCTCCAAAAACATCTCATCAATAATCGGCACTCCGAAATTGGCCCGGTTGAAGATGTTGAAAAACTCCGCCCGAAATTGGAACCGGGTGTTTTCCGTCACGTTGATGTTCTTGAAGAGCGACAGATCGAACGTGGCCAGGCCCGGCGAAGTCAGCGTGTTTCTGCCCGTATTGCCGAAAAATCCCGGCTGGAAGTCGGGGTCACCTTTTTTGCAGAGGGTGGCGCCCACGCAGGCCGAGGGGATGAACTGGTTCACGTCAAACCACTGGTTCGGGCTGCCCAGCACCGGGTTGTTATTGCCACCCGGGATGAGATTCGCCATTAACAGATCCGTTTCCCCGATGGCGTCATCCTGCTCGCTACTTTCTTCATCGAGCACCGAAAGCGGGTGGCCATCGGTGAGGGTCAAAATGCCATTGATTTGCCAGCCTCCCAACAGCGCGCCCCCGATTCCGCTCAGATCGCCTTCCGGAAGAGTCCAGGTAAAGTTGGAGACCAGGTTATTCCGAATGTCGGCGGAGGAGAGGGACCGCTTCAAATGGTTATCGAAGTAATAGATCCCTCTTTGCCCTTGCGGAAGATTATCCCCATTGCTGGTCACCCCGGAAGCCATATCGATGGCCTTGGAAAGGGTGTAGGCGACCTGCCACTGGAGGCCGCGAGTGAGCCGCTGTGACGCGCTGAGTGCCACACCGTGATAGAAGCTGCTGGCGCTGGGAGACTGGGGTCGGAAAACCCCAAAATTGGGGTTGACTATGTCCGCGTCTTCCGAAAAGAACTTAAATTGCCCTGGCTTCGGATTGTCGGGAAATACGCCCACGGTGGGCGCATTCGCATCCTTGGAGTCCTTGATTACCCACTGGGTTATCTCGGCGCGCTGTTGCGTCCACAGGTGCACGCCCCGCGATCCGGTGTAGCCGGCCGAAAGCAGCCAACTGGAGCCCACTTCCCGCTGCAGGTTCAAGCTCCAACGCGTAAGATAAGTGAGCTTTTGGTTGAACTCTATGGGACGGATATCCGGGCGCGTCCGCTGCGCGAGGATGTCGCCCTGGGTGAAGAAGAGATTCGGGAAATCCATTTTCGTCGTCGGACTTATTCTCGGCCTTCTGAAGTTCCCGCTTGAGTCCCCGTCCACCCGCGCTGACAGGACGAAAGGCGGCGACACCTGCAGGGAGGTTCGGATATGGTAGAGTCGCGGATGGATGTAAAAGACGCCAAACCCGCCTCGCACAGAGGTTTTCTGGTTGCCGGGGGCCCAGGCAAATCCAAAGCGCGGGCTGAAGCTTCTGGTGGTGGGATTGTTCCCATAGAGGGGTCCTATGGTCGTATTCGTGTCTTCTGCAATGTTCCTCAAAGAGGAGGTGGCGCCGTTAACCTCCTTGGGAATGGTGGAATAGGAATACCGAAATCCCAGGTTCAGCGTGAGCGAGGGGCGAACCCTCCAGTTGTCCTGAATATAGACGCCCATGGATTTTTGAGTCAGATTGTGGTTCTTCCGCAGCCCGATCTCCCCGCTGAATGACGACGTATCCCCGAGGAAATCCTCCAGCCTGACTAACTCCGGCGGCAGCCATATCGTCAAGCGTTTCGGCCTGTTTAGCAGAAAGGCGTCAAACTCGCGGAAGTCCCAGATGCCATTGACGCCGCTGGACTCGGTCACCTGGTCGGACAACATGCGACTGAAGACCCCCCCGAACTTTAGCGAATGGTCCCCTCGGGTGAGGGAGAAGTCGTCCGCAACGGCAATGTTATTTTGCAGGTACACGGAACCGTTGACCCGCCATCCGATCGAGTCCACCTCTCCCCCCGCGTTGAGTTGGCCCATGCGGACTATGCTGGGTTTATTAGTGAACGCCAGATTGGCTGTGTCCTCTCCGGAGATGGGGAGCTCGCCTGCGGGCCGGGTTCGGGCCCAACCAAACTTCAGCACATTGAGCGCGGTCGGCGAAACGATGCTGGTGAGGGATGCGGAAACAGAATCTCTCTCGCTTTCCAACGCTTCGCTCCCGCTGTCCTCGCTATCGCCACTGATATCCGCGATGATCCCCGAACGAACCCGACTGCTTCTCATATAGTTCCAGGTTCCCGAGACGAAGCCCAGCTTTTCATTGGCAAATTGGTGGTCCAGCTTGCCGGAGGCATAGTCCTCGCGGGTGTTCTCCGATGTCGGGCCGGAAAGTCTCACCGTCCCGTCCCCGAAATCATTCACCAGCGTATTGCCCTGGCCGGGAATGGGGTACAACGCCAAATAGGGCACGACAGCCGGGTCAATCGTGATGGGGTCTTCGCCCGGGAGAATCCCCCTCAACGCATCCGCGCTGGGCATCCGGATTTCACCCGTTGTCGGCCTTCTTTCCCGCAAGCCCTCGTAGCTGGCGAAAAAGAAGGTCTTGTCCCGAAGGATGGGGCCTCCCGCCGAGCCGCCGAACTGGTTGCGGACAAACTCCGGCTTGGCGTTGCCCAAGGAGTTGTCGAAGAAGTTGGCGGCGTCCAGGTTGTCGTTGCGCAAGAATTCAAAGGCCGAGCCGTGAAAGGCATTGGTCCCGGATTTGGTAATCATGCTGACAATGGCCCCGGCCGCGCTCGTGTATTCGGCCGAATAGTTGTTGGTGATCACCTGGAATTCCTTGATCGTCTCCACCCCGGTGGAGCCCCCGCTGGCGCCGGCGATATTGCCCGAAAGATCGCCGCTGGATACCCCGTCAGTCAGGTAAAGGTTGTGGGTCTGGCGGGCCCCGGCGACCGAGAGCTTGTTCCCCATGCCGCTGAAGACACCTTGCCGCGCGCCCTGGGGAACCTTGAGGACCCCTGGCTGCAAATAGGTCAACGCGACCAGGTCGCGGTTGTTGAGCGGCAGGTCCACCACCTGCTCCTCACTCACCAGGTTGGAGACCGTGGCGGTGGTGGTCTCCACCAGTCCGGCTTCGCCGGTTACGGTGACTGCTTGCGCCACCTCGCCCACTTGCAGGACGTGGTCCACCACAGCCGTGCGGCCTACTGACAACGTAATCCCCGCGCGGATGCTGGTTTGGAAACCGCCGAGCGTGGCGCGGACTTCATAATTTCCCACCGGCAGGTTCGGGGCCTCGTATCGGCCTGTGGCGCCGGTTTCTGTCGTCCGCGTCACGCCCGTGTCCACGTTCGTGATCGTGATCGCCGCCCCAGGCACGGCAGCGCCGGACTGGTCGGTGACCGATCCGGAAATGGTGCCCCTGGTCAGCTGAGCCATCGCCAGCGAAGCGGAAAACAGGATTACAGACAGGACTAAACCCCGCAGGGTCCACCCAAAAGTCGAAACAACACATACTCCTGATTTTCTGGTCATAACGTATTCTGCTCCTTGATTTTGGAACTACCGCGCTGAAACATTACCGATACGCACTCTTCACCAGCATTTTTTATGCCAAACTCTACCCATCTCACAAACCAATGCAAACACAGGCAATTAGCATTTCTTTACGGTTTCATTGCCCTCGGTTCCGCCGGAAAATCCGAATTTCTGAAGATAGGAAATATGCAATATGGGACACCACGGACCATGAAGCAACGAGCGTTTGGTTGCCGTAGGAACACGGATAGGAATACCCCTCTGCAATCCTTCTTACATTGGACCTTTTCAATCTCGGGTGAATTGACCCGAAACGGTTTCCCACCTTCATCGGCGTAGTGTATCACCACACCGCGGGTCGTCAAGAGAATTTTGGCCTTATCTGGAATGAACTTTTTGGCCATACGACAGTCAAGACTACCCACCCGTTGACCTTCAACTGAACCCTTCCACCGTGAGAAGAACCGGAGGAATACTGGCGGGGATGGAAAAGAAACATGGCACTAGAACCCCAACGAGATTCCACGATGGAACCTCGTCATTATCTGCGCTGGAATTTCAAAGAAGTACTCCCACCGCTGGCAGGCTGTGGTACCCAAGAAACCGATTCCGCTATCCTTCAGGAATGGAGAGTTATCTGAAAATAGCTGGTTCTGGATGCCGTACCGACGGGTTTTCAGGACCCGGAGAGGATCACTCGGAGCCTCCGGAGAGAAAAACTGCGCTGGAAGGGTCCACTTGAGTCAACGCTACGGTCGCGAGGCGACTTTGACAGCGACTTCCGACGGAGACCGGGGTTTGTATTGGTGAAGGCCCTCTTCGTAGGGAACAGGGGAGCGGGTATCCTACGTGTGACGGGGCGCCTTCTGAAATCTAGGAAAGTTTGTAAAAGAACTTGATATTAAGGAGGACAAATTCGTGAAGCTCAACTTCGTAGCCACGTTGCTATTCGCGGTGACTCTGGCCGCGTTTGCTTCGGCAGCCGATATTAATGGCAAATGGCAGGCAAAGATGGCGGCACCCATGGGCGACGTTGAGGTGCTGTTTGACTTCCGGTCCGACGGTGACAAACTGACCGGTACGGTCTCGAACGCCCTGATGGGCCAATCGGAGATTCAAGAGGGCAAAATCAACGGAGACCAAATCACGTTCAAACAAGTCATGGAACGAAGGCGGACTATTACGTTCGTATACTCGGGAAAGGTCAAAGACGGCGAAATCGAGTTCACACGCCAAGTCGAAGGCATGGGCGGTCCCGGTGGGGGGGGCCCGGGCGGCCGTCGGGGAAGGATGGGTGGCAAGGTTAGCTTCACGGCCAAACGGGCTCCCGAAGGGGCATCTCTGGAACTACCGGAGCGCGGTAGTGAGATGGCTCGCTTCGCAAGGGGTCCTGGAAGAAGAGGCGGTTTTGTGCGGGACCCGGAGATGCGCGAGACGATGCTGGCGGCTCGGGAGAAATACGATCCGCGAGAAGGCAGGTTGCGAACCGGCGACCTCTCACCGGACTTCAACCTCAAAGTGCAAAACTCCGACCAATGGGTGCGCCTCTCCGACTTCCGTGGCAACAAGCCAGTGGCGCTCGTGTTTGGGAGCTACACTTGACCGCAGTATCGGCAGGAGGTTCCTGCCCTCAACGCGATGGCGGAGAAGTACAAGGACAAGGTCGAATTCTTGATGGTTTACATCCGCGAAGCACACGCCGAGAACGAGAACAAGAGGCCCATCAACGAACGACAAGGGATTCACCTGAACACAGCGGAGAATTTCGAAGAGAAAGAGGAGCACGCGACGATGTGCGTGCTCAAATTGGACATTGGGTTTACCACAGTAGTCGATAACTTCGACGCAAAGGTCGAGCAAGATTACGCCGCCTGGCCCGATCGCCTCTATCTGGTCGCCAGAGACGGCCGCATTGCCATGAAGGGTGCACAAGGGCCTATGGGCTTCAAGCCGGATCAACTGGAAGAAGCGATCCAGAAGGAAATCAGTAGTTGGTGAGTGCTCGGGACGGGGAATTGATGTTGAAGTGAGGAAGCCAGATCACACCTTAGCTCAGCTGATGTTTAATCATATCTGCCGCCTCCTCAGGTTTGAATAGATAGAGATTGTTGAGATGGGCTCTGTTGTTGCCCATTCCAAGCGATCAGACCGTTTCTAAAAAGGAGTTCTTTCTAATGTTTCAGCGAACAACCCTGATATCCGTGATGCTTACTTGTTTCTTCAACGTACTACCGATCTGGGCTGAGATGCTTCCTGCCGGTACGGAGATGGTTATTCAACTGGAAAAGGAGTTTCAGAGGGAAAGCGAAAGTAATGAGAAATTCCGCGCCTCGCTAACCTTTCCAGTATTTATCGATGGGCGCGAGGTAGTGCCCGTTGGAAGCAAAATCGAAGGGGAGGTTCGAGGAACCAAAAAGGCAATTTTTCTGAGCCCGCGTCACCTGATTTTCCCAGATGGCAGGCGCGTGGATTTCAATGCCACAGTGAGCGAGATTGACCACAAGCGTCTTGAAGCCGAACAGATGGAAGGAGTAATTGAGGAAAAAGGAAGCACGGGGGAGGCAATGCAGCAGGCAGGTCGAATTGGTGTAACCGGAGCGGGGATCGGAGTCATGACGACCGGCACCGCCAAAGGGGCGGCGATTGGAGCTATAGCTGGCGTAGGGGCTGTTTTGATCGGTCGCAAGATTGCGGGACGCAATCGCACAACTGTAATTCCCGCTGGCACACAATTGACTTTGCAATTGACTCGACCGCTGGAAATTCCTGACAACATGGTAGGAGCAAAATCCCCTGTCTCTGAGGATCCATTCAACAACCGGGATGACCGCAGGCCGATTTTGAGGCGTTAGGACTCGGAAACTTCCAGGGCAGCGCTATCGTCTCCCAAACTCATTTGGACAGCGAGTAAGCGGGGCAGTATCAGCCTCTTGGGATGAGAGGTTCGCGCTTGTCGGCTTAGTCCGCGAGCGCTTCCAAAGGATGAGCGCGAAGATGGGTTTCATGGTACTGTCAAGTTAACGGTTTGAGCCCCATGTGAGTGCTTCATAGCAGTCTCTAAGTTGTTGATTCTTCGTTCCAGAGCAGACCGTTTTTCGCCTCGACAACGGGTGAATTTGCCTTAACTTGACAATACCCCGGCTCAGTCCAAGGGGGCAAACAATTGCCCCCTTGTCAGTCTGAAAATCACTATACTAGCCACTGTTTGTTTCTATTTTT
>JADFGZ010000008.1 GCA_022567475.1 Acidobacteriota bacterium
CCAGATGCACAGGAAAAGGAGGAAAGAGACCGGCAAATAAGCTGCGCAGGCCTCTGCCAGCCGTTTGAGGGGTCTGGCCCAGCGCGCGTTGGTGACTTGAAAGATCGCTGCCAAAACAACTCCGGCTACGGCTACGCCGGACCAGAAGAGAAAATTGACCAGAAAAATCTGCCAGGCGCGAACCGGATTGGCTCCGTTGAGCAGCAACAGAAATGCGACGGCGCCCGCCGCCGTCAGCAGCGCCAGCAGCGGGAGAATCCCCCTCCTCAGCGGCCTTGGCTTTGGCCAGGCGGCTTCCTCCAATAGACGGTCTGCCGACGGAAGGTCAGTCGTCATTCTTGGATGCTCCGCAAGTAATTTACCAGGTCCCAGCGTTCCGCAGGCGGGATGCGGTAACCGTGAGGCGGCATGACAACTCCACCGTTGCGAATGGTCGCGTACAGGTAGCCGTCCGTGCGCCTTCCCATGATGGAAGGCAGGTCAGGCGGTTTCAAAAATTTTTCCGACACGGGACCATCGCCATGTCCGCCATCGCCATGGCACAGCACGCAATAGGTTTCAAACATTTCCTTGCCCGTTGCGATGGATGTCGGCGTGGCCGGATTGGGGTTTTCGAGCAATTCGGCAGCTTCACGCCTTGCCAGAGGCGGTTCTGTATCTCCTGTTGGGACGGTCCCGGCGGGCGCAGACCAGCTATAAGATCCCGCGAGCGGTTTGACCTCGCGCGGAAGGACCAGACCTTGATACCATGGCCAGCCCACCACCACAGCCCCGTAGATGGCGGCTATGCCGGCAATCGTTATGCCAGCGAGGAGCAGCACGTTACGCGGTCTCAACGGACACCTCCTCAACTCCAGCGGCATGAAACAACTGCTTGACTTCCTCGGCCTGCTGGTACTCGCAAGGGACGAACACCCCGAACCGATCCACGGAAAAGCGCGCGCGGTAGCCCGCCTCGGGAGCCGTCTGCGGCAGGCGCGCATGGATCAGCAATCCTGCCAGGGTGAACAAGCCTCCGAACAAGATAGTCATCTCGAAGGCGATGACCAGATAAGGGGGAATGGAGACAATCGGCTTTCCCCCGGTGAGCAAGGGCCAGTCCAGAGAGGTCCAGATCGTCAGCGCTAATCCGGAGAGCAAGCCCAGGATTCCCCCGAACAGCGTATATACGCGCACCGGGCTCTTGCCTGACCCCGGTCCTTCCAAGAACTTCTCATGGAACTCCTCGAATTTTTCGCTGGGGACAGGCGAAAAAGTTTTCACGTTTCGGTAGCCCCTTTGGCGGAGCTGTCCGAGGGTCCTGACCAGAGGTTCCTCCCGCGAGGAAATGCCCACCACGCCGGCGGCTGGCTTCATGAGGTTGCCTCCCTGAATTGCTTCGCCGGCTGGGATTGGAAAACTTCCTTGATTTCAAAAATCGGCAACACCGGGAGAAATTTAATGAAGAGCAGGAATAAGAAAAAGAAGAACCCAAAACTCCCGGCGAGAATTCCTATTTCATATATGGAAGGGGTATATAGGCCCCAGACGTTCGGAATAAAACCGTGTGTGAGCGACACCGGGATGATGATGAAGCGTTCCAGATACATGCCGACATTGATCAGCAGGGAAAGGGCAAAAAGAACCTTCAGGTTGTGCCGCATCTTGCGGAAAAACAGAACCAAGGGTACGAAGCAGTTGCAAACCGTCATGATCCAGAACAAAGTTTGGTAATCCCCGAAAGCGCGGTAATAGTAAGAATCGCGCTCAATGGGATTCCCCGTGTACCAGGCGATAAAAAATTCCATGACGTAGGCATAGGATACGATGAGGCTCATGAACAGAATCAGTTTGGACAATTGGTTGAAGTGGTTCAGCGTGATGTATTTTTCGAGATGGAAAGCGCGGCGCAACGGGATGATCAATGTGCAAACCATCGCCAGGCCTGAAAAAATTGCGCCGGCGACAAAATAGGGTGCGAAGATGGTGCTATGCCACCCCGGGACGATTCCCACCGCAAAATCCCAGGAGACCACGCTGTGCACGGAGATCACTAATGGGGTGGCCAGAGCGGCGAAAAACAAATAAGCTGCTTTATAGTGGCGCCACTGATTTCCCGAACCTCTCCACCCCAGGGCGAACAAGCCGTAGATACTCCGCTTCCTGCCTGTGCTCCGGTCCCGGATGGCAGCCAGGTCGGGAATCATTCCGACATACCAAAAAATCAGGCTGATGGTGAAATAGGTTCCTATCGCGAATACGTCCCAGATCAACGGCGAGCGAAAATTCACCCACAAATGGCGCTGGTTGGGGTAGGGAATGAGCCAGTAGAAAAGCCAGGGCCGCCCGATGTGAATCAGCGGGAACAGTCCGGCAGTCATGACGGCGAAGATGGTCATGGCCTCGGCGGTGCGGCTGATGGCGGCCCGCCAGGGAACGTGGAACAGGTACAGGATGGCGGAGATCAGGGTGCCGGAATGAGCAATGCCCACCCAGAATACAAAGGTCGAGATGTAGATGCCCCACCCGGCGGGCCGGGCAATTCCGGCCACGCCCATGCCGGTGTTGATCTGGTGAAGCCAGCAGAGCCCTCCGACAACAGCAAGCGAGAAGGCGGCAAACAGCAGGAGCAAATACCCTCGGCTGGGTTTCCACATGGGCGCCAGAATGTCGTCGGTGATCTGCGTGAAGCTCACGGGCTGTTGGTTGGTTGCGCTCACTGATTGTCTTTGTGCCCCGTCAAATTCGTTTGACTCTCGGCAAATAGGTGATAGCCGGTTTGGTGTTGAGTTCTTCGAGGGCGTGATAGCCATGCTGCCGCCGGGACAGCCTGGAAACGGCGCTTTCGGGGTCCAGCAGGTTGCCGAACATGATGGCCTGTGTAGGACAAGATTGCGCGCAGGCTGGCGTCACCTCTCCATCCCGGACCAATCGTCCTTCATCCTTGGCATGATCTTTGCCTTCGCGGATGCGCTGGACACAAAAAGTGCATTTTTCCATCACGCCCTTGTCGCGTACGACGACGTCCGGGTTCAACTGCAAGTGCAGCGGTTCGGGGAATTCGTATTCAAACCAATTGAACACCCGGACTTTGTAGGGGCAGTTGTTGGAACAGTACCGGGTTCCCACGCAGCGGTTGTACACCTGCAAATTCAAGCCCTCGGAGCTGTGCATGGTGGCGTAGACCGGACAGACCGGCTCACAGGGGGCGTTGTCACACTGCTGGCACAGCATGGGCGAAAAGCGCATATCCGGTGCGACGGAGCTATTTACAGCGATGTTTTCGATGTAACGCTCAATCCGAATCCAGGCCATGTGCCGTCCTCTGGCGATCTGCTGCTTGCCCACCACAGGAATGTTGTTTTCCGCGTAGCAAGCCGCCACGCAAGCTCCGCACCCGGTGCAGGCCGAGAGGTCGATGGCCATTCCCCAGCGATAGTCGGTGTGCTCGTGGGGCGGATACATGCTTTGTGCCGCGTGTTGTTCGGCAGGCTCTCCGTGCTGTTCTCCCTGCGATCCTGCGGTCAGGGCGGATAGGGGAATAATCTCGGAGATGCCGCGCCCTAATTCTTTAACGGAGCCGTCTGTCCGCACCAACTCGGACCGTCGGCCGGTCTTCGATATTTGTACTTTGGTGCAGGACCATGCTGGCGTTTCCGTGTGACTGTCAGACGCCGCAGGAAGTAAAACGGCGGGATTGACTCCCAAGCCTGTGGCGTAGCGGCCGTAGCTTTCATGGCCCTGTCCGAGAGGAATTGCCACCGTGTCGGGGCGCACCCCCGCGTAGATGTAAGCGGGGACCTCCACGGACCCTGCCGGAGATTCCAGGCGCAACAGATCGCCTTCCACGATGCCCATGCGCCCGGCCGTTTCCGGGTGGACCTCCACCCAGGAGTCCCACACAATGTTGGTGATGGGATCGGGTATTTCCTGCAGCCAGGGCCGGTTGGCTCCTCGCCCGTCGTAGTAATGGATGGAAGGGTAGAGATGCAGGAAAAATTCTCCCTGGCCCGCAAATCCGGCGGGGAGAAAAGAGAACCGCAGAGCTTGAGAGGTCAGCCGAAGCCTGCTTCCTGCGCCGGCTGCTGCTTCCGCCGAAGACGAAGACGGAGACGAGTCCCAGACGCCGCCCCGTTGCAGGGCGTCGCGCCAGAACTGCTCAAAGTTCTCACCGGCCGATTCGCCGTAGGTCTCTTTCCACCTTTCCTTCAGATACTCCTGGAAGTTTTCCCAGGGAAAAGCCTCGGCGACGGCGCCGCCCAACTGCTTGGCCACCTGAAGCAAAACGTCGCCGGTAGCGCGGCCATCAAACACCGGGTTCATGGTCGGCTGCATCAGGGAGTGCACTCCCGCTGCGGGACGGAAGTCACCCCATTGCTCCAGCGGCGTCAGGTCCGGCATGGCCATGTGAGCCAAGCCGGTGGTCTCATCGGCAAAGCTCGAGAAGCTGACCACGAAGGGGACCTTCTGCAGGGCGTCTGCGAAGCCGAGAGCAGGAGGCAGGTTATATACAGGGTTCGCCTGATGGACGAGAAGGAGTTTTACATTGCCCTGATTCATGGATTCGACCAGTTCGGCGAGTGAGCCCAGCCCGGCGCTTTCCTCCGTGTAGCGGGGCCGGTCAAACCGGATCGTCTGTCCGATTCGCCCCGTGACGTAGTTCAGCAGATTGATCGCTACCTGCGTAGCGGTGGCGTTTTCTCCTGTCGCAGCCACTCCGCCTCCCAAGGCCAGCCCGGCGCTTGCGCCTGCGAATTCTCTCGCCATGCGTTCGATCGTCTCACCCGGCACTTCTGTCAGCGCGGCCACTGAGTCCGGAGCATAAGGGGCCAGCAAGTTTTCCAACCCCTGTGCTTCACCGCTGCTGAGCGTGACGCCCAGCTTCCCGGTGACAATCCTGTGGGCCATGCCCAGCGCCAGGAACATCTCCGTCCCAGGTTTTATGGAAACCCACTCGTCGGCATTCGCGCCGGTCAGGGAGAGGCGCGGCTCCACCTGGACGAGCTTTCCCATCCGGCCGTCTCGGTAGGCGTGCATCTGAGCAAAGTCCCGCGAAAAACCGACGGGTGAAAGCCAGGTTTCGAGGAAATCCGCGCCGAAGCTGACGATGTAATCAGCTTCTGCGATGCCGTAGGAAGGGACCGCCCTTGTGCCGAATGTGATTTCGTTGGCTTCGAGGATAGGGGCCTGGGAAAAGGCTTCGTAAACAATATGGCGGTCCGAACCTAATGCGCCGAGCCAACGGTCGGCCAGTTGATTGAAGCTCTCCCCGTTCCGCCCGGTCAAAAATACAATCTTGTCTCCCTCGCCGGCCTCCTGCAGAGCGCCGATCCTCTCACGAAGCTGTTCTTCGGCCTCTTCCCAGCTGATGTTTTGGATCGCTCCGCCGGTGTCCCGCCGGAAAGGTTGCTGAATGCGGTCGGGGTTATAGAGCCCTTGCAGGGATGCCTGTCCCCGGACACACAATCCTCCTCTGCTGATCGGATGTTGGGGATTTCCTTCCACTTTGGTGGCGCGGCCTTCCCGTGTCCGCACCGTCATGCCACAGCCCGCGGGACACTCGCGGCAGGTGGTCGCGTACCATGCGGCCACGCCCGGGTGGATATCCTCGTACGGAACCATCTGGGGGATCAAACTGCGGACCGGCTGCTCTCCGCATCCCACAGTGCCGGCGACACCCGCCAGTCCCACCAGCTTCAGGAAGTCTCTCCGACGCAAAGAATCAGTCATATTCAAGTTCCTATTTGTGACAGGTGGAACACTCCAGGGGAGCGCTGCGCTGCTTGTGGCAGTCCACGCACCAGCCCATGGTCAGGGAGGATACCTGGCGCACCTGCTCAGCCCGTTCCATTTCCCCATGGCATGTCTGGCAAGATACCTCTGCAAGGACATGCCGCTTATGGGAGAAGTAAACAAAGTCGGGGAGCGAATGAATCCGAATCCACGGGATCGGTTGCTTCTGTTCCCAGTATTGGAGGACCTTTACGATTTCCGGGCTGTCCTTGCTTACCGCGCGGTGGCATTCATAACAAGTCTGTACGGGAGGAACACCCGCCACCGTGGACCGCGAGGCGGTCGTGTGGCAATAGAGGCACGCCATCTGGTAGTCGCCCGCATGGACGCGGTGGCTGAAGGCAATCGGCTGAAGCGGCCCCGGAGACTGGGGACTCCGCAGGAGAAGCAAACCGGGAACCGCCATTGCTATCACCAGCAGGGCGATCAGATACGTTTTGGAAAACCTGTTCATCTCAGATAGTTCCGGTGGCCGTTCCGGCGGTGGTTTCAGCAGGAAACTTCCGGCGCCGCAGGGTTCGATGACCCGCCCACAGGATTACGATGCGCCACTGCGCGCAGAGATTCATGCGGCGGGACAGTTTGCGATCCAAAGCAGTCCCGACTCCGGCGCTCCATTGCTGCAATCGTTGATCCTCCCGCCAAGGATGGATCTGACGTTCCGGGGCGAGCTTTTACTCATTCCCCGCGTCTTCCACCATCGCTGATTGCAGTGTTTTACGAACTGCGCTGCGACGGCGGCGGATAGGGAATGTTACCTTGGTACGGCGAAATTTGTTGCAGTTTCCGCCAAGCAATCGACCCTAGCGTTGTCCTTTCCGGGTTGTCAAGTTTTTTGGTGGGTGTGGAGCTTGACACAGGGAGCATCGCGCGGGGTTTGCGGCTTGACACTGGGTTGACGAAAGAATATATAGTAAAACTATGGGCTGGGTCCTTTCCCCCGGCATAGCAAGCGGGACCCCCATTCTAGTTTTTCTGAACTAAGAGGTTGTTGAAAAACTGCTGTATGGGTTCGCTTGTTGATCCCTCGGCTTTTCCCTCGGCTTCGCTCGGGACAGGCGCGTGCGGCTCGGCAAGTGTAGCCTAGCCAGCACGCCAGATCGAGCCCTGCCGGAAGTCTCCCCGGGGCCGATCCGACTTAAGGTACGGCTCGCATCGTCTCGCCCGGGTTCGGCACTGCCACCAGTCAGTCCACCAGAAGAAGCCCCCGGATTTCGACCACGGTGCGCCACAGGTTCTCCAAGGCAGCAACGTAGTCCACCTGCAACTGAGAGAGCGTCCGCTGAGCGATGAGCACTTGCGGGTAGGCAGCAGCCATCTGTCTGTAGCTGCTCAAATACAGGTCGTAGGCTTGTTGCATCCGGGGAAACATTTCGTTCCGATACTTCTCCACAAGGGCCACGGAGTCGCCATAGTTCCTGTAGGCTACCGCCAGGCGCGCCCGCAAAGACAGCTTTACCCGCTCGACCTCCAATCTGGCGCGTTCCAACTCAGCCCGCGCCGATTCCACGTTTCCCTGGTTGCGGTCAAACAGCGGTATCCGTATGCCAGCATCGACAAAACCTTCCAGTCCAACCGGCTTACGCCCTATCTCCAGCAGTTCCCGGTTGTTGCGAAGTCCTCCGCGCACAACGAGGTTGGGAATCCACTCCACCCGTGCACGCTGCAAGGCTTGTTCGGCTCGCACCACACCCGCTTGAGCGATTTGGATCTCTGGGCTTTCCCGAAAAAGGGTCTCCAGAGCGCTGTCGAATTCCACCTCTGGCACAGGGTCTTCCAGGCTTCCCGCCAACGGGGCCGAACGCAGGGAGGGAACCCCCACAGCGGCAGCTAACTCGCGCCAGATGCGTTCCCGGTCGTTTTGCGCTGCGATCAAAGCCAGCTCTGCCATCTGCGCCTCCACCTCGGCCTCCAGCAGGTCGGGTTGATCCGCTTGGCCGACATTGTAAAGTTGCTTGGAGATATTCACCGCCTCGCGAGTAAGGTCAGCGAGGTTGCCCCGCAGCTCGACCAACCGCTCGGCTCCTAAGGCTTGGTAGTAAAGGAGACGGACTCTGTTGAGCACCCGGTACTGCTGCATTTCTGCTGCGGCCTCGGCCTGTATCTCTTCCTGGGCGAAGACACTGCGGCTGAGCCGGAGTTTGCCACCCGTGACGATCTCCTGCTCCAGGAAAAAGCCGTGCTCACCGCCTCGGATGGTGGGACCACCACTGACTTCGTCTGCGGTGTAACCCACGCTGGGGTTGGGGTAGAGGCCCGCCTGGATGGTTTGCCCGCGCGCCGCTCGGATGCGGGCTGCCGCCTGAGCCACCGTCGGGTTGTGTTGTAAGGCCATCTGTTCCAACTCTTCCAGGCGCAAAGCAGGGCTGGCAGGTTCCTGCTGGTTTACCCCAGCCACCCCAGCCTGCATCGCCACCTCAACTCCGTCTTTAACCGGCGGACCGTTGCCGGAGGCCTTCCCCGGCGATGGGGCACCTATGCTTATGTAGGCAACACACAACACCAACAACATTCCTGACCGGCATTTCATTTGGAATCTCCTCTTCGTTATGCTTGCAAGGTTTCGTTTGTGGCTGACCCCCGTATTTTCAGCGGTTCGCATCGATATTGTTTTCCCACCAAGGGTCTTTGGAAGCGTCTCCTCCGTTCACATGCTGTGTTGATGCTCGGGTGGCATGGGTGACGGGGCCCCTTTGCGCCCCTGGGCTTGCAGTTCCTTCACCTTTTCATACAAATCGGGCGGCAGCACACGGACGAGGGTCATCATTCCCTGCACGCCGGCGCTCCAGGTCGGGCGCAAACCGTAGGTCTCGGGTTTGGCCACCGCCTCGTCCATGGGCATGAACATGTCCTGCGGATAGCCGGGCACCATTTGCGGCTCGCCGTGCTGCATGTCGTGTTGCATTTCCTGTCCAGCGCTTTGTTGAGGCTGGAGCGGCAGGTTGGTGGTGGCCTTCTCGAAGGCTGCGCCCACGCCGATGGCCCGCCCCAAGCTGGGCCCGAGTTCCTCCGCCAAGGCGTGCCCTTGCACCATGCCCATGCCATCCTCCATGCTCATGCCTGTGTGCATGCCCTGTCCGACGTGCGACATGGGACCGACCATCGAGGCCATTTGGTTCATCATGTGGTGAGGCAGGTGGCAATGGAATATCCAGTCGCCCGCATACTTGGCGTCGAACTCGATGTCCCGGGCCTGGGCGACGCCCAAGAGCACTGTGTTGGTCGGATACCAGGCCGACTCCGGAATGCGTCCTCCCTCCGTACCTGTGATAGTGAACTGGTGGCCGTGGAGGTGAATCGGGTGATGGTCCATTCCCAAATTGACCAAGCGGATGCGCACCCGCTCCCCTTGCTTCACGATGATCGGAGTGGTCGCGGGACCGGCCTTCCCGTTCATGGTGAGCCAGTTGAACTCCATAGACAGAGTATTGGGCACGGGGTTGTTGGGAAGGATCGCCCATTCTTGGACGATTAGCCCGAAGTCCTTGTGCACGAGTGGCCGATGGGACTCCTTAGGATGCATGATGAAGAGGCCGATCATCCCCAGCATTTCCTGCATCGCCATGTGGGAGTGGTAGAAGAAGGTCCCGTGCTGGTGCAGCGTGAACTCGTAGATGAACCGCCCGCCCGGCGGGATGGGGTCCTGGGTCACCCCGGGCACGCCGTCCATCTCCACCGGAATCTCGAAGCCGTGCCAGTGCACGGAGGTTGGCTCGGGCAGGTGATTGTCCACGATGATCCGCACCCGGTCGCCCTGGTCGACCTCGATGGTAGGGCCGGGCATGGAGCCGTTAAAACCCCAAACGTCGAATGTCTTTCCCGGCAGAAACTCCCGCTTCACCACTTCGGCGATTAGGTGAAAAACTTTCACGCCGTTCTCGATCCGCGACGGAAGCTTCGGGAGATCGGGCGTTTCGACGGGCAGCGGCACCGGTCCTGACACCGACTGCTCCGTAGCTCCCGTGCTGTTTTCCTGGGGGTCCTGCCCGGCTTGGTTGTTCTTTGCGATGGCCCGGCCAGAGAATAATCCGGTTGCCAAGAAGGCGCCTCCACGGAGAAAGTCTCGTCTGCTTGCTTTCATCTTTTTTCCATCTCCTTTCGTCTAAGCACAAACCGCTAGAGCGGTGGTTGCTTTGCATTGTGTTTAGTGATGATCCGGATGCGGTTCGGCGGCAGCGCCGCCAGATTGTCCAGCCGCTAGCTGTCCGAGGACCTCCAACTCTTCCGGGGAAAGGCTCGGCAGCCGCCGGATGAACGAGACCAACTGCCAGATCTCTTCGGGGCTGTCTCCGTTACCAGAGGCAGGCATCCCCGTGAAACGAATTCCGTTGCTGATGATGTAGTAGATCTCGCCATCGCTCAGCTCCTGCGTGTTTGCCTCCCTCACGTCCGGCACTTTAGGGTAGAGGTTCCGGCCGATGACGGTGTCGCCGCTTCCCTCCAGAGCGTGGCAGGTGGCACAGTGCTCCACCCAATGTGCGCGCGCTGACTCCAGGCTCTCAGCCGTAATCGGGTAAGGATTTTTTTGTTCTTTCGCGCCGGCTGGAGTAGCGAGCTTCCGTACGTGTCGCGCTAAAAACTCTTCCAACCGGGACGGTGTTTCTCTGGCGCTGAAGCCATGACGGAGGGTGGTCACGCCCATATACGCCAGCCCGGCCAATACCACCACGGCTATTGCAATCATGACCTTTGTTCGCAAACGCATAGGTTTTCCTTTCTTTGGGAGATCGCCGCACCCTTACAAGGTCCGCAGATAGGCTATCAGGTCGTCCATCTGCTCTTTGGACAGAACGTCCTTCATGGGGGGCATCGAGCCAGCACCCTCTTCAATCTGCTTCCGAATGGTTGGCTCGTCATGATGGGCCATTTCCGTTCCGTCGGCCCTCTTGTGCGCGGCCATGTGAAAGAGGCCTTTCAATCCCGGTCCCACTGTCGCCGTGTTGGATTCCGCTTCATGACAGAGCTCGCATTGTTGCTGGAAAAGCTCTTTGCCTTTCGATGCATTTCCTTTGCTGGCCACCGTCGCAGCCTTCGTTTCCTCACTCCCCTTTTGGGACGTAGCGGCCTTGGAGGCCTCGTCATGGGAGTGCGTAGAACCCTCATCATGAGAGTGCGCAGCGCCCTCATTGTGAGAGTGATCTTCTTGGGGTCGCGCCGCGCCCACAGTTAAAACGAAAAACACAAACGCTCCAATAGAAAAGCAACCCAGTTTTTTCAGACCCATTTCTTCCTCCAGATGGAAAAATGCCGAGCCTTGCTGCCAAAGCAAAGCTTCCAAATTTGAACGGGGATTTCCTGTTTTAAGCTAGATTCGGAGGACGAGGGGGACTGGCTTTGGAGAGGGGAAGCGGGGTAGTTCGATTGGGGTGAAGCGTTCTACGGGACCGCTGTGCCCCACTTCCAGTTCACTTTCCGGTAATCCCTGCAGATCAACCGCCGTCAGAAACTGTCCCGAGACCACTGCATGTTGCTGGGCGATACAATTCGTCTCCGGCCCGGATGGGGAATGATGGTCTGCCGGCGAGGCCGGGATGCCGTGATGATGGTTTTCTTTCTCGTGTGAGGACAGATCTGCCAAAGACGAAAACGCCGTTTGCGCGGGCTCGCTGTGGAATTCACATGCAAGCGCGGCTAATGGGCTCACCGCCACCACTACCGCCACCAGCGAATTGACTAGTTTCCACCACATCTTGATATATGAAGGGAGTATACCATTGAGGTTGCCATTGTCCACAAAAATTGAGTAGTTTAGAAGAAAGGGTTGCCCGGATAAGCGACACAAACCAGATGAAGGCCACGCGCCGGGCCGTGTGCCCGACCGCCAAGCAAACGACCCTAGCGTTGTCCTTTGCGGGTTGTCAAGTTTTTTGGTGCGTGTGGAGATTGACACAGGGAGCGTCTCGCGGGGTTTGCGGCTTGACACTGGGTTGACGAAATAATATATAGTAAAAACTATGGGATAGGTCCTTTCCCCAGCATAGCAAGCGGGACCCCCATTCTAGTTTTACTGAACTAAATCTGCAGGCAGCTCTTCGGAGTCAGTGGCTTCTGTAGTGTGCGAGGATCATTGTTTCGCGCTAGGCGCTGGCGGAACCAGAAGGGCGAAGAAATGGCCATGGGAAAAGACATGTCGCCGAAGGAAATGGTAAGGAGAGGGCTGTGTGTGTTGCTCCTGTATCCGGTCCTTTTCGCCGTGCCGCTGGCACGAGCGCAAGGCACAGCGGCGGAAATTGTGGGCACGGTGAAAGACGTTTCCGAAGCCGTATTGCCGGGCGTGGTCTTAACGATCATGCATCCGGCCAGCGGTCAGGAGCGTCGTCTCTCCACCGATAGCAGAGGCAATTATGTCGCCGCCGCCCTCTCTGTAGGGGAATATACAATCCGAGCGGAGCTGCCGAATTTCAAGACTCAGATTCGCGCAGGCATCGTCCTGCAAGTGGGAGACCGTGTGCGGGTGGACATGGTCATGGAATTGGGCGAGGTCACCGAGCAGATTACTGTTACGGAAGCGGTTCCTCTCATGCGCACGACCAACGCCGAGGTGAGCGAGGTGATCGCGAATCAGCGAATCGTGGACCTGCCGTTGAATGGCAGGCAGTTCGTGCAACTCACGCTTTTGAGCGACAACGTGTACCTGAGTCCGGTGGGGAACCGGGGAGCGGCCCTGGCACAAACGGGCCGGCAGGTCTTGGTCGGAGGACAACGGGCCGGACACAATATGTATTTTCTGGATGGCGTTTCTATTACCGACCAATATTTCAACAACCTGGTGGCCTCTCCTTCCATCGATGCTATCCAGGAGTTTAAGATTCAGAAATCCATTTACGCCGCGGAATTCGGGGGGAAGGCCTCGGCCAATATCAATGCCGCCACCAAGTCGGGCAGCAATTCCCTGCATGGCTCCGTCTACGAGTTTCTGAGAAACGACGTTTTCGACGCCAGGAATTTCTTTGCCGGTTCGGAACCACCCCCGTTGCGACAAAACCAGTTTGGCGGAGTTTTGGGCGGCCCCATCCAGAAGGACCAGACCTTCTTTTTTCTGAGCTATGAAGGATTCCGGGAGCGTCGAAATCTTACCCGAACGTTCTCTTTGCCTTCGGCGAATGTCCGCGCCGGGGATTTTTCCGGCTTGCCCACGATTTATGATCCTTTAACCACGGATCCCGTCACCGGAGAGCGGCGGCCCTTCCCTGGCAACCGCATCCCGGGTGACCGGCTGGATCCGGTGGCGCGTGCTTTCTTGGAGAAGGTGCCCCTCCCCAACCTGCCCGGAGAAGTGCAGAATTTTGTCGCTTCGCCCAACCTCAAGAACGATCACAATCAGTTCATCGTTCGGACGGACCATTACCTGAGCCAGAACGACAGTTTGTTCGGGCGCTTCTACTTCGCCAATTTTGTCACCTTCCAGCCTTTCGGAAACAGCAATCTCAATGAAGTTCTGGTGCCGGGATTTGGGTATGAGATCACAACGTTCACCCGGAACCTGGCGCTGAGTGAAACGCACATTTTCAGCCCGAGCCTCATCAATGAATTCCGCTTCGGGTTTCTTCGGGTTACCGGCGGACAGGAGAGTGAAAACCAGGGGATTGATTTTGCCGGGCAGTCCGGCCTGCAGGGCGTGACGCGAGACCCGCGCAAAATGGGCTTCCCCGCCTTCAGTTTTTCCGACGCCTATAGCTCCATGGGAGATCCCGGCACCCTGGTCAGCCGCCGCAACAACAGCTTTGACTTTTTCAACAACCTTTCCTGGATCCGCGGCTCCCACAACATGAAATTCGGAGTTTACTTCTACCGCTTGCGGTTTAACCCCCTAGTCTCCCCCAATACACGAGGCTCTTTTACCTTTACGCCCCGGTTTTCTTCTTCGACGACAGGCTTGGCGGACGGGAACGCCTTCGCCGATTTTTTGCTGGGCTATCCCTCCAATGCCCAGGGGGGCATTGGCCGGGGAGAGGAAGATGGCCGCACTACCTGGATGCATTTCTATGGGCAGGATGACTGGCGGGTGAGTCAGAATCTGACGGTGAATGCCGGCGTGCGTTACGAGATCAATACACAGATGGTGGAGACGGGGAACCGGCTTGCCAACATCGAATTGGACCGCTTCGTCATCGCCAGCGATGAGGAGGGAAATATTCACCCAGACGCCAACGCCTTGCTGAAAGTGCTGGACGATAGTGGCGTGCCCTACGTCACGTCGAAAGAGGCCGGCTATCACCGGTCTTTGCAGCGGCCAAATTTTCACCGCGTCGCGCCGCGTTTCGGTTTGGCGTGGTCGCCGGGAGGTTCCGATCGGACGGTGGTGCGGGCAGGCTTCGGTTTATTTTTTAATCAGGCTGCCTATGGCATTCAGACGGGCTTGGCGCTGAATCTTCCCTTTTATTTCAATAAGAGCGTCTCTACCGCTGCGGATACTCAGATTCCTACGCTGACAACCGCGAACATTCTGCAGGCCCCCACCACCGGCAGCATCGGCGGTGACGGCTTGGATTATAAGTACCGCTCCGAATATGCCGAGTCCTGGACCTTCAGCCTGCAGCGGATGTTGTCGCCCAACTGGGCTGTGCAGGCCACCTACTTTGGCTCCAAAGTGGTGGGCGCCGACAGCCGCACGCTCCTGAACATTCCGGAGCCGGGTCCCGGTGACATTGATTCCCGCCGTCCCAACCCGAAATTAAGCGGCTTTAGAACCATTCGCTGGGACGGTTATTCCAGTTACAATTCACTGAGCTTGAAGCTGGAGAAGCGGTATTCTCGCGGCTTGACGTTCGACGCCAACTATACCTGGTCCAAATCCATCGATGACGCTTCCAGTCCGGGTCCGACTGCTCATGAGTTCAATTTGCCGCAGGATGTAAGAAACATGGGGGCAGAGAAGGGCCTGTCGAGCTTCGACCATCGCCATCGCTTTGTATTTACCTATTCCTACGAGTTTCCCTTTGGTCCGGGGCACTTCTTCCAGCCTTCCGGCTGGCTGGGAAAGCTGGTGGAAGGGTGGAGCACCACGGGAATTGGGACCTTTCAAACCGGCGCACCGATTACCGTCAATCTCGGCTCCGACAATGCCAACATCGGCGCCGGGCCGGCCCAGCGCCCGAATCTCTTGCGGAACCCCAACCTGGATTCAGGCACTCCGGAACGCTGGTTTGATACAGAGGCTTTCGAGATGCCGGAGCCCTTTACCTTCGGCAATGCCGGAAGAAACCTCGTCGTCGAGGCCGGGGAAAGCAGAATTGACTTCTCTCTGCTCAAGAACACCCAGATCAACGAGGGAACTCGGTTGGAATTTAGGACCGAGATTTTCAACCTGCTCAACCATACCAATTTTGTGGGCGCTCCGGGCCGTATTTTCGGTTCCAACAACTTCGGACGTCTTTTCAACGCAGGTCCTTCTCGCCAGCTTCAGCTTGGACTGAAGCTCATCTTTTGAGATTGCCGGCGCCGAGTAAAAGAATTGAGCGCCCTCGATCGGCGGTAACCGAATACAAACCGTTGTCGAGCGAAAGCTACTTTTTGAACGGCCACTGCGCGTGCGCTACATCCAGCGATCTTTGCCGGGATAAAAGACTGGTTTCTTTTCACCATGCCTCGCCCGGTAGGCTCGGTATCTTCGCAGCCACATCTTATAGCGCGTGTTGGATGACCGCAGCGGCTTGTGGGGCATTTTAATCAGCCTCGACTCGATCTCCCAGACATCTCCCCGCCCGGTGCGCCAGTCGATTCCCGCGCCATCCAGGGCGCGCAAATCGAATACACCGTACCCGGTGAGCCGTCCGGTGAAATCGACGAACGGATCGACGTAGGAATAGACCAGATCCCGGACGGTGGGGAACACAGCCCGTCGTCCATGCAAACCCGGGTCGCGTGACCGGCCCACCGAACCCCAGCCCTGCCGCCCTCGGAATAAGCAGAGCACATGGTCCAAGTTGTCCTGCGACTCCAGGTCCAGCAGCAAGGGCGGATATCCGTGCTGTTCGAGGATCATCGCGGCACTGAGCGCGGCCTCCAGGCAGTGAGCCTTCCCTGTGCGGACGACGCTCCGAAACGTCCGCAGCGTGTCGCGGCGCTTATTCATGTTGTAGGGAAGCGTACGAAGCCATCCCTGCACCTGACGGGGTGTGCGGTGCCGGCGGATGATCGCGCGCTCCGCAGGTGTGAAGCGAGAAGATTCCATCTGTGTATTGTATCGCGACGATCCGATCGCACCAGTTCTTAGAGACCGCTCCGGGCGCTCTTACATTTCCAGCAGCGCTAGAACTAGGGAAGGTGTCCGGGAAGAGGAAGGCAGGAAGAGGGACACCGGATTCTCGACGACCAGAATCCAGTGTCCCTCCCTGGAACGAGATGGGGTTAAGCTCCGCAGGGAACAAGGGGGTTAAATCAGCCCCGCAGATACCTGTTGGCGAAATCGAGGGTCCGCTGCCAGGCCAGCTTGGCATTGGCCTCGTCATAACGGGGCGTCGTATCGTTATGGAAACCGTGATTCGCACCCTCATATATATGCGCGGTGTGGGTCACGTTATTTGCTTTCAACGCTTTCTCGTAATCGGGCCATCCCGCGTTAATACGCGCGTCGAGGGACCCATACTGAAGCAAGAGGGGCGCCTTGATTTTGGCGGTATCCGCGGCAGAGGGCTGTGAGCCGTAGAAGGGAATCACTGCATGAATGTCTGAGCCCATCCGCACGGCCAGCTTGTTGGCAATGCCGCCGCCATAGCAGAACCCAACCACACCGAGTTTGCCGGTGCAGTCGGAGCGCGCTTTCAGCCAGCGTGCCGACGCCAGAAAGTCTTCGGTCATTTTCTCCCCGTCGACATCTCTGAATAGCGCTCTCGCGCTGTCTTCATCGCCCGGGTAGCCGCCCACCGAGGTGAGGCCATCCGGCGCGAAGGCCATGTAATTTTCGGTGCCTAATCGCCGTGCCACGTCTTCGATGTAAGGATTCAGACCCCGGTTTTCGTGCACCACCAGGAATCCGGGCAGCTTTCCGCTGGCGTTCGCGGGACGAGCCAGGTAGCCGCGGATGCTGCCATTTCCTTGTGGTGAGGGTACGGTCACGTATTCGGTCGTGAGCCGGCTATCGTCTTTAGCAACCTGTTGCGCCCAGGCGAAATTCGGGCTGAGACTCTCCAATAGGGCCGCAGCCGTTAAGCCGCCTACCGCAAACTTTTTCGCGCCATCCAAGAATTCGCGGCGGCTGACATCGCCGTGAACGTATTTGTCAAACAGGTTCAGCAACTCCTGCGGGAAATCAGTCGCTTTTTTTCGTTCCATGGAAGTAGCTCCTTCATGTTTGGTTTCAAATGCTGTGAATGATTAGGCGGAATTCAGCGCAAGAGGATACTGCGTTATCGAATTCGGGGAGCAATTCCCCAGGTGATGCAATGGATTTCGATCACCGCCGTACGATCCCAAGTGCGCATCTCACGCTCTAGGGCAGTACTATACACCCATTCAAGCATCGCGAATCGAAGAAATCGCCAATAAATTTGCCTGCGAAGAGAGTCCGGAAAGCTTCAGCAGGCAATCGGAATCCCGGCCCAGTTTACTGCACGGCAATCGAGACGGTGTTGGAAGAAATTCCGTTCTGGATCAACACCAGCGAGACTTCCGCTCCCGGCGCTGTGCCTGCGGGAATCCCCACGTTCACTTGGTAGAGGCCCACGAAGCCTGGAGCCAGCCCGGAGAAAAATACATCGGCAGGGATGCCGCCGATGAGCACGTCCGGCGTCGTAATCGTGTTGCTCAAAGGAGAGGCTCCGGCCGGCTCGCCCGGTTCGCTCGGTGGGTCGGTAGCGCCCAGGCCGGTGGCGAATACTTGGATCACCGACCCGGCGGCTGCCGGATTCTGCGATGAGTTGAAGGTGAAGTCCTGGTTCAGCACCGCCCCTTGTCCTGTTCCGCCGGAGACAGCGGTAAATATTCCCGGCCTTTCCGGTGACACGCTCACAGGCTCCGGCAATCCGCGCACTCCGGCAGAGACGACCACCAACTCGGCCGTTGTTCCGGAGACATCAGGAGGCATCTGGAAGTTAATCTGAAACGGAGAGACAAAAAACAGCGGGGCGGGGACGTCGTTCACCAGAACCTGCGTTCCGGCCAGCGTCCGCGGCAAAGGCAATTCCACGGCTGCCACGGTCTCTGTGGCCAGGTTTGTGCCGAACAGCGAGGAGATCGAGCCGGGGCTGACGACTGCTTCGGTGGAGAAGCTGGCCCCGTTGACCACCCCATTCTGGCCGATCGAAGGCACTCCTACGGCTAGCTCTACCGGCAGAACCTGCGGGCTGTTGCTGGCATTGTCCACCGCAGTGATGGTGATGCTGCCGGTATAGGTTCCAGCGTTGAGGCCTGCCGAGTTGACCGAAACCGTCAGCGTCGAGGGGGCCACCCCGGTTGCGGGACTCACCGCGAGCCAGTTGCCTTGCGGTTCGGTGGCCACGACGCTCGTCCATCCGAGCGTTTCCCCGCCCACGTTTTCCACCTGAAAAGTTTGCGGTTCCGGATTGCTCCCTGCCGGGGTGAGGAATTGAAGCGAAGTTGGGGTCATGCCTATTTTCGGCAACTCCTGGACGATGAGCTGGGCAATAACCAATTGTGGCGTGGGGCGAACATCCGTGTCGATTGCGATTGCCCCAAAGTAAGTTCCCGAAACTAATCCCGCCGGGTCAACCGATGCGGTCAGCGTGACTGGGGTGTTCCCGGTAGCCGGGCTGACGCTGAGCCAGCTACCGCTGTCCTGCGTTGTGATGGAGGTGGTGAAAGCGTGAAAGGGATCGCTGCCGTTGCAGCCGCCGACTACGATTGAGGTAATCTCCGGCGGCTGGGGATCAGCTATGGTTTCTCCCGGTATTTGATGAGAAAAAGACAAGATCACCGGACTCACCACAAGACTCGCCGGGGCTCCGACGCAGTTGGATCCTTCAAACCCTAGAGTTACGGGCACCGTCAGCGGGCTGTTGCTGGCATCTCCGACGAGGATGATGGATCCGGAATAGTTCCCTGAATTGAGTCCTGGCTGCGGGGTGTAAGTTACAAAGAGCTTAAACGGGGTTACGCCGCTAGTTGGACTGACCGACAGCCAGTTGCTGCCTGCCGGTGTGATTACCAAAGCCGTAGCTGAAAAAGTAACTGCTCCACCATCGCCGACCACAGTAAGCACCTCTGTGATCGGCAGATTGCCGCCAAAAAACGATATCGCATTCGGACCGAATACCAGCGAAGGCGCTTGCGCCTGTGCAGTGTCGGGCGCGAAAACAAGCATTAAGAGACCGAGCAGGAGACATCGCAGGGAACGTCGCAGAAAACATCGCAAGCAATAGCGGACCCCATCTGAGAAAAAACTCCGCACCTTTTTGTCTCCAGCATCAAGTGACCAGCGTTGCATTACCCGTTTCTATTCGGACAAGCCGGTCCGCGAAATTGAAAAGCCGTTCGCCCTGCTATGAATACGCCAAAAGGGAGGAATGGTGGACCTGACGGGGTTCGAACCCGTGACCTCTTCAATGCCATTGAAGCGCGCTCCCAACTGCGCCACAGGCCCGCAACTCGGTGCGACGCTTTATTTGTAGCATCTTTAACTGCCGGGAGTCAAACGCGACAATCAAGCAGAAATGGGTTCGAAGCATCCCCCTTGGGGAGATGGAAGTGTGTGCCTGCTCCGAGCGGGATGGTGTAAACTAAATGATGATGTCTACTATGCGGCCGGTGGAGCCCACTTTCTCAAACGGGGTGGAAGTTTACGGAAGCCAGCAAGCTCCCCTCTTCCCCGTGCCGCGACCCATGCCCCGCCAGCGTTTGTGGCTGCACGTTTTGTTGTTTGTCCTGACAATCGGCAGCACGGTGATGGTAGGGGGAGAGATCTTTTCTGCCGGGCTACTCTCCATTCTTTTGGCCCATGAGTTCGGCCACTATTTTACGGCCAGAAGCTACCGAGTGTCTGTCACCCTGCCCTATTTCATCCCTTTCCCGCTTTCGCTTTTCGGCACGCTCGGGGCTGTCATCCGGATGTCATCGCTCATTCCGCACCGCCGGGCGCTGTTTGACATTGCGGCGGCGGGTCCTCTGGCTGGCTTGGTTCTCGCCATACCCTTGACTTATCTGGGGATTACGCTTTCCGAAGTCGTACCCGAAGGCGCCATGCCCTCTAACACCATTACCTTGGGAGAGCCCCTGCTGTTTCAAGCCATGGGCTGGCTGGCGCACGGAAATATGGGAGACGATGTTTCTCTGTTGCTGCACCCTCTGGCATTTGCAGGCTGGGCTGGGATGTTTGTCACTGCGCTGAATCTGCTGCCGATCGGTCAACTGGACGGCGGGCACATCGCCCATGCGCTGTTCGGAGCCAAGAGCCGGCTGGTGGCGCAGGCCATGTTCGGCGGTCTGGCCTTGTATTGCGTGATGAATCAAACCTTCACTTGGATTCCCCTTCTTCTGTTGCTGCTCTTTTTTGGCATCCAGCACCCGCGCTCCTTTGACGACGGCCTGCCGCTGGGCTCTACCCGCCGGGCCGTGGGTCTCCTGCTGGGCTTGGTTTTTGTTTTCTGCTTCAGTTTGGTTCCTATTCAGCTTTGACCCGCTTGCACTGCGGTATTTTTGTGAGCCATGCGAATCATCGCGGGAGTCCATCGAGGACGTGTTCTCAAAACGCTGCGGGGCCTCTCATTGCGTCCCACGAGCGACCGGCTGCGGGAAACGTTGTTCGACGTTTTAGGGGCGGCCGTGGAGGATTCCGTTTTTATCGATTGCTATGCAGGGAGCGGCGCAGTTGGACTGGAGGCGCTGAGCCGCGGCGCCCGGCAGGTTTTTCTGATTGAGCAGAACGCGGCTGCCAGCCGCATCTTGCTCGGAAACCTGGCAGCGCTTATTGCAGGTGAAAATAGTGCGCGCAAAAAGGCGGAAGCCCTTCGCGCGTCCGTGCGGAAAGGATTGCGGGTGCTGGAACAGCGTGGCGTGCGGGCGGATTTTTGCTTCCTGGACCCACCCTACGCTGCCCTCCAGGAATATACCCGCACTTTGGAATGGCTGGCTGCCAGCCGGTTGATGGCGCGCGGCGGGGTGATTGTCCTGGAGCACGGGCGGGGTGAAGCTTTGCAGGAGCAAGCGGGCGGATGGGCGCGTGAACGGCTGCTCGTGCAGGGATCGAGCGCGTTGAGTTTTTACAGGAGCGTTTGAAAAGGTTCCGGCGGCATGGTTGGAGGAGCGCGCCAAAGGTCTTGCCACGCCATAGCCACGCCAGCATTGACGCCTATCTGGACGGCCAGTATAATGAGGGGCAAGCGCACGACGATTTAGTTTTTCTGTGAGGATTCGCGTTGACTCAGCGCGTCACGGCCATCTATCCGGGCACCTTCGATCCAATCACCAATGGTCATCTGGATCTCATCGAGCGGGGCAGCAAGATTTTTGACAATTTGACCGTGGCTGTTCTCCGTAATGTCGAAAAAAACCCGCTGTTCAGCGTCGATGAAAGGGTAGAGATGTTGCGAGAAACTACCCGGCATTGCCCGAATGTATCCGTCGACAGCTTTGGAGGGCTGCTGGTGGATTTCGCCGTCCGCTGCCAGGCGCGTGTGATCCTTCGCGGGATTCGAGCCGTCTCCGACTATGAAAACGAGCTCCAGATGGCGCTGATGAATCGTAAGCTCGACTCCAATATTGAAACTGTTTTTATGATGTCGGCCGCGGCTTATACCTATTTGAGCTCGCGGCTGGTGAAGGAGGTCTGCCAACTGGGCGGCGATGTGAAAGGTTTGGTGCCGCCCGTGGTGGAAGAACGGCTCCGAGCCAAGGTGGACTAATACAATGGCCAATCCGCAATCAAGCTTGTCCGCAGAAAAAATTGCAATTTCGCATCGCGTTTCGCGCATCTCCGTCTCCGCCACCCAAGCCGTGGTCATGGAAGCGGCAAAACTCCGCGCCCAGGGAGCGAACCTGGTTGATTTTGGAGCGGGGGAACCTGACTTTTTCACCCCCGACAACATCAAGGAAGCGGCGATCCGCGCTATCCGGGAGAACTATAGTAAATACACCCCGGCGGCGGGCACCATGGAACTGCGCAAGGCAATCGTCGAACGTCACGCCGCTGACTTCGGTTCCTCTTATGTTCCCGCCGAGGTCATCGCCACAGCCGGAGGCAAGCAGGCCATCTTCAACCTGATTTGCAGTCTGGTGAATCCAGGTGACGATGTGATCCTGCCGGTGCCTTACTGGGTCACTTTTTGCGATTGCATCAACTACGCGGGCGGGCATCCGGTGATGCTGGAGACCCGCGAGGCGGAAAACTTCGCCCTGACGGCGGAGATGGTCCAGGCGGCCCTTACGCCGCGCACGCGGCTGGTGATTGTGAATTCACCGTCCAACCCGAGCGGGGCCGTCGTTCCGCCCAAGGAGATGGAGCGGATTCTGGAAGTCACCGCCAGCCACGGCGCGATGCTCCTCTCCGACGAATGCTACTGCTACTATCTTTATGAACAATCTCCTTACTCCGTTGGCTCGCTGCCGGACGCCAAGGACCACCTGATCCTGGTCGGCTCGCTTTCGAAAACTTACGCTATGACGGGATGGCGTCTCGGTTTTGCCATGGCTCCGGCGCCTTTGGTCTCGGCGATGCTGAAGCTGCAGAGCCACAGCACTTCCAATCCCACCTCCATCGTGCAGCAGGCGGGGATTGAGGCCCTCGCCGGCCCGCAGGATTCCGTGCAGCAAATGTTGCAGGAGTACCGCCGCCGCCGCGAGTTTGTGGTGGAGAAGCTCCGCGAAATTCCGGACGTTTCTTGCACCCTGCCGCAAGGCGCGTTTTATGCGTATCCCAATGTCTCCTCATTTCTCAATCCGCAAACGGGCTCCGGCGGCAAAGCAAACCTTGCCGCTTCTGTGAATGAGTTGGGAGGGAAGCTTTTGCGGGAAGAGGGTGTCGTGGTGGTGCCCGGCGAAGCGTTCGGCACGCGGGAACATTTCCGCCTTTCCTACGCAACGTCGATGGCGAACCTGGAAGAAGGTCTGACGCGTCTGAAAAGTTTCTTCGCCAAGCAGGGAGATTGAGCCGCTTGCCGTCCCGCTTTCCGGAACAGACTCCTGCCAACTCTTGCAGCTATCCGCTAAAACTGGAACCCTTTTTCCAGGAACGGGTGTGGGGCCGGAAGGACCTCTCCTACTTGTATGACTCTCCTCCGGCGTTGCCTCACCCGGTGGGAGAAGTTTGGTTGACCGCCGATAGCAACCGTGTTGCAAACGGCGCGTGGAAAGGCTCAACCCTCGGTGAGCTTTGCCGCTCCTGCGGTCTGGAACTTTTAGGGCGGCAGATCCACAATTCCCGTTCGCAATCCCCGCAGGCATTTCCGCTGCTGGTGAAATTCCTTTTCACTACGGAGAAGCTGAGCGTGCAGGTCCATCCTCCGGACTCCTATGCCCGCAAGCGGGAGGGCTCGGATGGCAAAACGGAGATGTGGCATGTGTTGCAGGCGGAAGCAGGCGCCCGGCTGGCTGTGGGGTTCCGGGAGGAGTTGCGGGCAAACCAGGGCCTCGACCAGAAAGCTTTGCAGGCTGCCATCGAGAGCGGCGACATTGAGCAGATGCTTTACTGGCGGGAGGTGGGCGAGGGCGAAACGTTCTATGTGCCCGCCGGAACTATCCATACGATTGGGGCGGGATTGATCTTGTGCGAAATTCAGCAGAACTCCGATATCACCTACCGGCTGTACGATTACAAACGCCCCGGCAATGACGGCCGGCCCCGGACGCTGCATGTGGAAAAAGGTTTGGAGGTTTTGCAGACGCGCACCCCAGGCGGCCGCACCAGCCCGCTCGAGTGCCAGTGGAAGAAGGGCACAATGCATGGCTGGGCGCATGGCCGGGCGTATTGTCTGGTGGCCTGCCCTTACTTTGCTACTGAGAAGCTTGTCCTGGAAGGGGCCTGCCGCCGGTCAACCGAGGACCGGTTTGAAATTTGGATCGGCCTCGAAGGCGAGGCGGAATTTGAAGCAGGGGGAGAGCGGGTGAAGTGCGGGAAAGGGGAAGTGATCGTGATGCCTGCCGCCGCCCGAACTTTTTCCGTCGCCCCGGCGTCCCGGTGCGTGTTCCTGCGGAGTTTCCAGCCGGATTTAGAGGCCGACGTTCGTGCCCCGCTTCGCGCGCAGGGTTTCTCGGAGCAGCAGTTGCAAGGGATGTGCTTCCCCGAACCGCCAACCTTTTCCGGAGAGATGCCATGAGCACACGGCGCGGGCCTTCGGGCCGCCTGTACGGCGTGATCCTGGCGGGAGGACGCGGCACTCGCTTCTGGCCCCGCAGCCGCCGGAACAATCCAAAACAGTTGATGAAGCTCTGGGGCAAAAGCAGCCTGCTGCGGCAAACCGTGGACCGTCTGCGGCCAATGATTCCATCGCGGGATATTTGGGTCTTCACCAACCGGAATTTGGTTCGTGAAGTCTGCCGTCAACTGCCTGACGTGCCGCGCGCGCAGATCATCGCCGAACCCGTGCAGCGCAATACGGCTCCCTGCATCGGACTGGCCGCGGAGCTGATAGCCGCACGGGACCCCGATGCGGTTCTGGGCGTGTTTCCCTCGGATCATTTAATTCGCAAACCGGCGGCGTTCCACAGAGTGCTGCGGCTGGCGGCAAAGCAGGCGCGCCTGGGGAAAATCGTAGTTCTGGGCGTCTCGCCGCGGTGGCCGGAGACGGGTTACGGTTACGTGGAATTTGCGCGCCGCCCGGCGCTGGCCCCGCTGCGGGCGCTTCCCGTGAAACGGTTTCGTGAGAAACCCAGCCTCGCGGTTGCGCGCAGATATCTCAAGACCCAAAGATTTTTTTGGAACAGCGGGATGTTTTTTTGGAAGGCGAGTGTCATCCGAGAAGCTCTCCAGCGCCACCTTCCCCGGACAGCGGCGACACTGGCGGCCATTCGCGCCAAGGTGTCCGGTCCCGGCGGCGCCCCGTGGAAGCGCCTGCCGGGCGTGCTCGCCGAGCTTTTTCCGGCCTGTGAAAACATCTCCGTGGACTACGCCGTATTGGAAAAAGCATCTCAGGTGGTTGGGATTCCCTGCGATTTCGGATGGAATGATCTGGGAACATGGAGCGCGGTCTACGACCTGTTGCCCCACGATGACCGGCAGAACGCCCTGTATTCCGAAACGCTCCTGATTGGTTCGAGCGGGCTGCTGGTGGACGTTCCAGGAAAGCTGGTTGCGGCGGTGGGCCTGGAAGACCTGGTCGTGGTGGAAACCAAAGATGCTTTGTTGATAGTCCGCAGGGATCAAACCCAGCAGATTTCCCGTGTGGTCAGCCAGTTGGAGAAAGCCCGGCGGGAGGAGTTGCTTTAGGAAACAACTCATGACGCAAACCGAGAACTCTGCGCCCTCCATTCATTTCGGAACCGACGGGTGGAGAGGCGTCATTGCGGACGATTTTACCTTTGAGAATGTCCGCCTGGTAGCCCGTGCGGTGGGACGGTATGTGCTCGCGCATGAGGATGCGAGCCGCGGCCTGGTGGTCGGCTATGACTGCCGCTTTATGAGCGACCGTTTCGCCCGCGCTGCTGCGGAGGAAATTGCGGCGGCGGGCATTCCCGCGCGGCTGGCGGAGGGTTACACATCGACGCCCGCTGTTGCCTTTGCCGTGCGGCAGCAGGGCGCTGCCGGAGCCCTGATGGTGACGGCGAGCCACAATCCCTGGCAGTGGAACGGGATCAAGTTCAAGGCCAGCTATGGGGGCTCGGCGGCTCCCGAGATCGTAAAAAAAATCGAGGCGGAACTTCCCGCCGCCTCCCAAGCTGCCGCAGCCCGGACGGACGGGGCAAAGCTGGTGACGGCAGATTTAGTCGAGCCCTACCTCCGCCACATCGAACAGGCCGTTGATCTCAAAAACATTGCCAAGCGCGGCTTCGCTTTTGTGTTCGACCCGATGTACGGCGCCGCGCGCGGTTGCGTGGTTCGGTTGCTGGAGAAATATGGCATCCGCTGCCGGGAAATCCACGGCGAGGCAGACCCGATGTTTGGCGGGCTGAATCCGGAGCCCATCGAACCGCATATTAGCGGTCTGCGGCAGGCGGTGCTGGAGTCAAAGGCCGATGTGGGTTTTGCCACCGACGGCGACGCCGACCGCGTAGGGGCCATCGACCGCACGGGGCAGTTCATTGATTCCCACCAAATTTTTTCCATCCTGTTACGGTACTTGGCCGAGGGTAGGGGAATGAAGGGGGGAGTCACCAAGACTTTTTCGACCACCAAGCTGGTGGACAAGCTGGCTGCGCGATACTCCCTGCCGCTTTATGAGACGCCGATCGGCTTCAAGTATATCTGCGACCGGATGCTCTCGACCGACATCCTGATCGGCGGCGAAGAGAGCGGAGGCATCGGCATTCCCTCCCTGGGTGGTCCGGAGCGGGACGGGGTGCTCATGTCCGTGTTGCTGGCCGAGGCGATGGCTTATTACGGCAAATCGCTGGGGGAGTTGGTGGCAGAGTTGCACCGCGAGTTCGGCCCGCACCACTACGGCCGCGTGGACCTGGAACTGCGGCCCGATCAGAAAGACCGCGCCGTGGAGGAGGTGTCCCGCGAAGGTCTCGGTCAGTTTGTGGGCTATGGTCTCCTGCGGCGCGAGAATATGGACGGCGTCAAGCTCTACCTGGAAAACGGAGCTTGGCTGTTGGTGCGCCCCTCCGGAACCGAGCCCCTGCTGCGTATCTACGTGGAGGCGGAATCACAAGAGGCCGTCCGCGAGACGCTGTCGCGCACGGAAAAGTTTGTTCGCGGGTTGTAGCAGCGGCTAGGCGCTTAGCCAGCGCCAGCCAAGCTTTGCTGAAATTTGCGAAGAAAAAAAGAAAAAGAAATTGATGCAAATGCATTATCCCGTTCCACACGGCGGACTTGACAGCAGCATGGAATAGGCGCAAACTGGCCTCTTTTTTAAGAGACCCGGTTCTTTCTTGCGACCTTTTCCTGGGAATGTTTCCTGCCAAGGCTTGAGAGAATTCCAACTTGCGACATGCGGTAGTCTTCTCGGATTTGAGGCTTACTTAGATGGAAAGTCACGAGTATGACGTAGTGATCGTCGGAGGCGGGGGAGCCGGCCTGCGGGCTGCGATTGAGTTGGGCGAGTCTTTCCCAAAGCTCCGTATTGCGGTGGTCTCTAAAGTGTACCCGATGCGCAGCCATACGGTGGCTGCCGAGGGCGGCGCGGCCGCAGTCATCAAATCCAACGACAGTCTGGAGAATCATTGCCACGACACCGTCTCCGGCTCGGACTGGCTGGGCGACCAGGACGTGATTGAAACCTTTGTAAAGGAAGCGCCCGACGAGCTGATCCGAATGGAACACTGGGGATGCCCGTGGAGTCGCGAGCCGAACGGCCAGGTCGCCGTGCGCCCCTTCGGCGGAATGGTCATCGAGCGGACATGGTTCGCCGCAGACAAGACCGGCTTCCACATGCTCCACACCCTCTATCAAACCGCCCTCAAGTTTCAGTCCCTCAAGTGGTATGACGAGTGGTT
Organism: Acidobacteriota bacterium; assembly: GCA_022567475.1. Lineage (GTDB taxonomy): Bacteria > Acidobacteriota > Terriglobia > 2-12-FULL-54-10 > 2-12-FULL-54-10 > JADFGZ01. The sequence continues at coordinate 27,256 of JADFGZ010000008.1, forward strand.
TGTGACAAAATTACTGGTGGATAATGGGCGATGCCAGGGGGTGGCGGCAATTGAGTTGCTCACCGGCCAGCTCCATGCCATTCTCGGCAAGGCTGTGATTTTGTGCACGGGCGGCGCGGGCCGCCTGTTCCCGTTTACCACCAACGGGGCGATCAAGACCGGCGACGGCATGTTCCTGGCATATCAGGCCGGCGTGGCGCTCAAAGACATGGAGTTCGTTCAGTATCACCCCACCGGGCTGCCCGGCTCGGGCATCCTCATTACGGAGGCTGCTCGCGGCGAAGGCGGAATCCTGACGAACAAGGACGGCTACCGCTACCTGCAAGATTATGGGCTGGGGCCGCCGGAACCCTTTCGGAAGAGGGCCATGGAGTTGGGTCCGCGGGACCGTCTTTCCCAGGCATTTGTGCAGGAAGAGGCGAAAGGCCGCACGATCTCCACTCCTTTCGGGAGCGCGGTTTATCTGGACCTGCGGCACTTAGGCGAGGCCACGATCAACAAGAAACTGCCCTTCGTGCGGGAGTTGTCGAAAAATTACGCCGGGATTGATCCGGTTTACAAGCCGATCCCCGTCCGTCCCGTGATCCACTACGTCATGGGCGGCGTGGATACGGACGTCGAAGGGGCAACCGTGGTTCCGGGTCTCTATGCCGCCGGGGAGTGCGCTTGCATCAGCCTGAACGGCGCCAACCGCCTGGGTTCGAACTCCCTCACGGAGTTGCTGGTTTTTGGAAGGAGGGCAGCCCACGCTGCTGCGCAGTTTGCCGCCGAAAACCCTGCCCTTGCCAGCGAAAAGCTGAAGGCACAGGCCTCCGATGAGCAGGAACGAATCGCCTCGCAGTTCATCCGAAAGCAGGGAGGCAACGAGCGGGTTGCCACGCTGCGGCTGGAACTGAACCGGCTTATGGAGGCTGGCGCGGGCATCTACCGCTCCGGAGACGGTCTGCAGAAGGCTTGCTCGGGGATTGCTGCTCTCAAGGACCGTTTTCGCAATGTGGCGCTGGATGACCGGAGTCTTTCGTATAATACAGAACTGATCTCGGTCCTGGAGCTGGAGTTTCTGCTGGATATCGGTCAATCCTTGCTTCACTCCGCCCTCTGCCGCACCGAATCACGGGGTTCGCACCAACGCACGGACCATACCGCCCGGGATGACCAGAAATTCCTAAAGCACTCCATGGCGTATCGAACCGATGCAGAGCCCCGCATTGAATACAAGGACGTGGTCATCACGCGCTGGCCACCCAAAGAGCGAGTTTATGGCAAATAACGCGCCCAACGGCACCATCCGATTGGAGATTTTTCGGTATAGCCCCGACAAGGGGGAGGAGCCGAAGTTCCAAACCTATGAAGTCCCCTTTCGGGAAGAGTGGGTTGTGCTGGATGCCATCAATTATATCAAGGATGAGTTGGATGGGACGCTCACCTACCGGTGGTCCTGCCGGATGGGTGTCTGTGGCAGTTGCGGGATGATGATCAATGGGATTCCGAAGCTCAGTTGCGCGGCGTTCCTCAGAGAGTACTACCCGAAACCGATCCGCGTGGAACCGCTGGCGAATTTCCCGGTTACCCGCGACCTGGTGATTCAGCTGGATGATTTCATTGGAAAGCTGAAAAGCATTCAGCCCTGGATCGTTCGGAAGGACGGAGAGAAGCCCGTATCGGAGGGGGTATACCTGCAAAGTCCAGCCGAGCATGCACGGTTCAAGGACTTCAGCATGTGTATCAATTGCATGCTGTGCTATTCCGCCTGCCCGGTCTACGGGCTGGAGAAGGAGTTTCTCGGCCCCGCGGCCATTGCCCTGGCACAGCGCTATAACATGGATTCCCGCGATCAGGGGCGGTCCCAGCGGCAGGAGGTGGTGGCCAGCCACGAGGGGATCTGGCAGTGCACTTTCATCGGGGAGTGTTCCGCCGTCTGTCCCAAGCACGTGGACCCGGCGGCGGCCATCCAGCAGGCCAAGTTGTCCAGCACGATTGATTGGTTCCAGGAAGTCCTGTGGCCTTGGGGAGGGAAGAAATGAAGCCCTACATACGCCCGATGCCCCGCGATTGGTGGCTCCAGCGGCTGCCGTATCTGTCATTTATGGCCCGCGAGGTCAGCAGCATCTTTGTCGCCGCCTACGTGGTGGTTTTTATGGTGATGCTCAGCCGCATTTCCCAAGGGCCGGAGGCCTATCAAGCATTTCTGGCCAGCTTGGAATCCTCGCTTGCGATCTTCTTTCACGTTGTAGCTTTGGCCTTCGCGCTGATTCACACGCTGAGTTGGTTTTCCCTGACCCCCAAAGCCATGATGCTGTATATCGGCGAGAATCGGGTTCCCTCGGGGCTCATCCTGGGGTCCCATTACGTGGCCTGGATTGCGATCTCCGCATTCGTTGCCTGGATTCTGTTGAATTGATGCTGTTGTATTGAAGAGTTGAACGTTAGAGTTGTAGTGATAATGATAGGGTTGGAAAATGGCGAAATCTAACGAGCCGATTTGGTGGTCCTTATTCTCTGCGGGGGGAGTCGTCGCCGCTTTTCTGATTCCTCTGCACATCTTCCTGATGGGAATTGCCTGGCCGATGGGACTCGTTTCCCTGGAGTTTGACAAAGTACAAACCCTGCTTGCCAACCCGCTCGTTCGTCTCTACTGCTTTGTGCTGATCTCCCTTCCGCTTTTCCACTGGGCGCACCGCTTCCGCTTTATACTGGTTCACCTGGGCCTCAAAAACATCAATACGCTTTTGGCTGTACTGTGTTACGGGACCGCCATTGCGGGCACCGTAGTGGCCGGCGTGATGCTGTGGGCTTAGTTCCGGCAAGGAATCAAGAAAAAAGAAACGATCCGCCTGCTGCAATGAAAGCGGCAGGGACGGAGCGTCTTTCGCCCCTCTGGGGCTTGGGTAATACCGATCCCCGTTGTCCCAGGGCTTACGCCCTGGGCTAGATTCTGCCGCCCTTGCAGGGCTGTGAAACACTCTACACCAACTACTGAAATTGGTCTATAGCATTTCTCTTCTTGGTGTATATCGGGCAGTGGTAGCCACGACGAGCGCTTTCTTCGTCGCGGGTCGTTGCGGGCAATGAAAAGCCCACGGCGAAAAAACAATTCGCCGTGGCTACCAAAGAT
>JADFGZ010000168.1 GCA_022567475.1 Acidobacteriota bacterium
GTTCGCCTTCGGTTTCGGAGGCCGCCACGGAGCCGGCTACGTCCTGTGCCGCAAGAACCGGGGCAAGGGCCCTTGGGGACCTCCCTCCGGCTTCTCTATGTCGGGAGGCAGCTTCGGCCTGCAACTGGGCTTCTCGGCCACCGACTACGTGCTGCTGTTCATGAACGTGGACGGCGTGGACAAGCTGCTGTCGGATAAATTCACGCTCGGCGCCAACGCCGCTGTGGCGGCCGGACCGGTGGGACGCACGGCCGAGGCAGCAACGGACGCGCAAATGAGCGCCAAGATTCTTGCCTACTCTCGCAGCAAGGGCCTCTTTGCCGGTTTGGCTCTGGAGGGCGCTGTGCTGAAACCCTCCGGCAACGATAACAAGGCACTATACGGCAGGGAGATTGACCCCAGAGACTTGTTGCTCACCGGCAATGTGGCTCCGCCGCCGAGCGCCGCTCCCTTGCTCCAGCTCCTGTCCAAGTACTCCGGAGGAAAGAGCAAAAAGCCGCTTTAGAGAAAAGCCCTTTGCCAATTCCCTGCTTGGAAATCAACAGGGAGCCTCCACGTCTGGCGCGACCAGCCGGCACCCGTCTCTGTCCCGCAGACCGTGTCTGCTGCCGTTGCCTTTGCTGATGCGCCACTGGATAGAATATCGCCACTGGATGGAGTATGTCGGCGCTTGGGCCGTTCTGAAGCTTCTGGGCCTGCTGCCCCGCCCTGCCGCACATCAGCTTGCCACACTGCCAGCCCGCTTGTTCTATTGGGCCACGCCCCGGCTTCGCCAGATTGCCGACAAAAATCTTATGATGGCGCTGCCGGAGTTGAGCGCCTCCGAGCGCTCCTCTCTCTGCTGGGGCACATACCGGAGCCTGGGCCGCCTGCTGGCCGAGTTCTCACAATTCCCGCGCTTGAACCCCGAGAACGTCCGCCAAGTGGTCGCCTACGAAGGCCTTGAAAACTACCAAGCCGCCCTCGCACAAAAGCGGGGAGTCTTGTTTCTTACCGCTCATCTGGGAGCATGGGAACTGGGGGCCTTTGCGCACGGTTTGAACGGATACCGGCTTCACATTGTCCACCGCCCGCTGGACAATCCCCTGCTCAACCGGCTGGTCAACCGCTACCGGACGCTCGGCGGAAACAAGATGATCGAAAAAAAAGATTTCGCCCGCGGCATCCTGACTGCGCTAGCCAAGAACGAAACCGTGGGGATTCTGGCGGACCAAAACGCGGTCCGGGAGGAAGGAGTCTTTGTAAATTTCTTTGGGATTCCGGCCTGCACAACCGCCGGCATTGCCAAGATTGCGCTTCACAGCGGGGCTGCCGTGGTGCCGGCTTTCTGCGTCTATGATTCAAAGACCTCGCAGTTCCATATTTGCTTTGACCCGCCTCTGCGGCTGGAAACCTCCGGTGACGCGGAAGAAGACATCCGGGCCGCAACCCAGCAAATGGCCGGTGTCATCGAGCGCTTTGTGCGGCGGTATCCTGGCCAGTGGCTGTGGATTCACCGCCGCTGGAAGACGCGGCCCCCTGGAGAACCACCCATTTACTCTTGAGCCCTTTACTCTTGAGGGCTTTCAGAGCGGTCCTCGGCAGACAGTGCCCGCTGGAAATGTTTCTTCGAAGCCTCCCTGCAAAATCCCCGCTCGGAACTCCGGACGAACTGGATCAAATGCCGGGCTTCTTCCGTCGGAACTTCCCGTTCAATCCGTTCCAGCGCCTGTCCCAAGGGCAAACGGGAGCGGTAGAGAATCTGATAGGCTCGCTTCAACTCACGGATCGCCTCCGGCCCTATCCCGGCCCTCTTCAGCCCCACCAAGTTGAGCCCCTTAGCAGTGATGTCGAAATCCGAGGCGAGGATAAAGGGTGGGACATCCAGATTGACGCGCGTGTTGCCGCTAATCATCGCCAGCCGTCCGATCTTGGAAAACTGATGCACCAACACGCCGGCGGAGATATAAGCCAGTTCTCCCACCTCCACATATCCCCCCAGAGAACAATAATTGCAAATTACAATGTTGTTTTCCAACCGGCAGTTATGGGCCAGATGAGTACCGATCATAATGTAGTTGTCATCGCCGATCACGGTGGCCGATTCTGGAGGCGTCCCTCGGCTCGCCGAGGAATATTCCCGGAAGACATTGCGGTGGCCAATCCGCAAATACGATCGTTGCCCCGGAAAATTCTTATCTTCCGGGTCGCTTCCCAGCAGAACGCCTGCATGCAGATGATTGTTCTCACCCAGGGTGGTGTAGTTTTTGATGACGACGTGAGAGTCCAGGCGCGTTCCCGCGCCGATCTCCACTTCATCCTCAATGATGCAAAACGGCCCGACATAGACCTCTTGAGCCAGGCGGGCCCGTGGACTGACAATTGCGGTGCTCGAAATTTCCATAGTTATTCTGGCGGTTCCGTGTTCCTGGCTGCACTCTCTCGCGTTATACTCCGCCAAGACACAGCACGAAGGCACGGCGGCAGCATCGAGATTCTTTCGGTTCCTGAAACGGACCGGGAAACCATTGTATGCAAAAACTCGCGTGACGCCGAACATTTTGATTGCCGGAAGGTTTACTCGAAGAGGCTCGCAGATGAAAACAGAAAAAACCGTAAATGATTTGGCCCGTTTGGTGGGAGGGGAAGCGGAAGGCACGACCACCAGAATAATTTCCGGGGTGGCGCCGCTCGAAAACGCCGGAGAAGGAGACGCATCCTTTCTGGAGTCGGAGCGGAACCTCACCCAGGCCATCGCCTCCCGTGCGGGCTGCCTGGTGGCCCCGCCGGGTTTGGACCTTCCGAAAAAAACGGTCATTCGGGTTCGCAATCCTCGCTATGGATTTGCTCAGATCATTCAGGTCTTGTTCCCCCCGCCACCTCGGCGGCCGGAAATTCATCCGACGGCCCAGATCGGCGACAACGTCACACTGGGGACAGAGGTGGCGATTGGACCTTACGCGGTGATCGGCGAGGGATCCCGGATCGGCGCGCGCTCCTCCATTGGCGCCGGTTGCGTCCTGGGAGAGAAGATCGTCTTAGGGGAGGACTGCCTCTTGTACCCGCGCGTCACCCTGTACGCCGGCACGCGCATCGGCTGCCGTGTGATTCTGCATAGCGGCTGCGTAGTGGGCGGTGACGGCTTCGGATATGTGATGGAGGCCGGGCAGTACCACAAATTTCCGCAGATCGGCGGCGTGGAGATCGCCGACGACGTGGAGATCGGCTCCAACAGCACCGTCGACCGGGGAGCCTTGGAAGACACGCGCATCGGCCGGGGGACGAAGATCGACAATCTGGTCCAGGTGGGCCACACGGTCCAGATAGGAGCAAACTGCGTGGTGGCATCGCAAACAGGCATCTCTGGAAGCTCCGTCATTGAAGATTACGTTGTGATCGCCGGGCAGGTGGGTCTCGGTGACCATGCGCGGGTGCAAAAAGGCGCAATCCTGGGAGGCCAGTGCGGTATTCTTCCTCACAAAACCGTCCGCGCAGGCCAAACCGTCTGGGGCACCCCGGCCCGGCCCCTTCGCGAACAACTAGAGCAACAGGCGCTGGTGGCACGCCTGCCGCAGCTGCTCCAAAAACTGGGCGCATTGCGGACCCGAAACTCAACGGAAACTGCCCGGAAAAACCGTCCAGACTGAGACTGACCGGCTTACCCATCGGCGGCTGTGATAGAATTTGGGCATGAAGCCGGCTGCCGCCAAGATGACCTACGATCAATATTGCCTCCTCCCCGAGGACGGGAAGCAACATGAGTTGATTGACGGAGAACTTTTCGTGACCCCTGCGCCAACGCCCCGGCATCAGCGGTTTCTTGGAAAACTTTACTCGCAGCTCTCCGCTTACGTAGAGACCAACTCGCTCGGCGAGGTTTTTGTGGCTCCCGTGGACATCGTTTTGGACAAACATACGGTCGTGCAACCGGACGTTCTGTTTATTAGTCAGGACCGGCTGGGGATTGTGGGGGAACAGGCGATTGAGAAGGCTCCGGACCTGGTGGTGGAAATCCTGTCGCCCAGCACCTTTTACAAGGACCTCCGGCGAAAAATGGCCGCCTACTCCCAATTCGGCGTTCAGGAATACTGGATTGTGGACCCGGAGAAGCAGACCATTGAACTGTACGGGCGCACGGGACAAGAGTTGCAGTTGATTCGGCTGTTTTCCTCGCACGAGGCCTTGGAGAGCCCCCTGCTTCCCGGCTTCCGCCTTGCAGTAAGCAGCATTTTCTGAGCCTCCCCGCATTTCCTCAGACGGGCCGGAGACCCGCTACAACCTTCGCCCAACCCCGCGTGCTATACTCGCACTATGCAGATGGTGGTGGTAGGAGGAAACAGCCGCGAGGTCGGCAAAACCTCCGTGGTGGCGGAGTTGATCCGCGCCTTGCATCACCGGAACTGGACCGCCATCAAGCTCACCCAGTTCGGACATGGAATCTGTTCGGTGGATAGCGAGCCCTGCGGCTGCGCTCCTGGCGAACATCCCTTTGTAATTCAGGAGGAGCACGACCGCAGCGGCAACTCCGACACTTCCCGGTTTCTCGAGGCCGGAGCGCGCCGCGCGCTGTGGGTCCGCGTGCGGCAGGGGATGCTCGAAGCGGCCATCCCGGACCTTCGGCAGGCAATAGCCGGTGAAGAAAACGTCATCCTGGAGAGCAACAGCATCCTTCACTTTTTCCGGCCCCATCTGTATCTGACGGTTCTGGACCCTGCCAAGAAAGACTTCAAAGACTCCGCACGGCACTTTCTGGACCGCGCCGATGCATGCCTGGTCCTGGAGCCCGGTCTGGAACACTCTTTATGGGAAGGCGTTTCGCTGGAGATGGTTCGGTCGAAGCCGGTCTTCTCTATCCGAAAAGGCTGCTATGTAACGCCGGAAATTACGGACTTTGTGGAGTCCCGGCTGCTGGCAAGCGACCACAGCCCAGCCCTTCTCAGATGAACTCACCCTAAAAACAAACTCTGCTAAGGAGCCGGGCGGGTGACGCCGGGATAGCGCTCCAGGAGCTTTAGCAACTGGGGGTCGCCCAGCTTGGCGGCTTCCTTCGCATGGAGCCAAGCCGCCTGGTAATCTTCCCGGACGACGCACATCTGCCCCAGCGCGATGTGACTCTCCACTGAAGTTGGGTCAAGCGATAAAGCCTTGCGGAACTCTTCCTCTGCCTGCGCCGTCTTTCCCTGCAACCGGTAAAGCGCTCCCAGATTGTGATGGGGCATGGCGGCAGCCGTGTCCGCCTCGATGGCCGCCTGTTGCTCCAGAATGTGCCGCTCGGTTTCCTCGTCCAGAGCAGGCTCGATGACTTCCTTGCGGAAAAATCCCTTCGGAGCGGGCTTCTTCATAAAATTTTCAGGTCGCGGACTGGTTCAAATGCCAGGTTTTTCTGGAAGAACTTCAGCGGCGGCTGAGGTCGTTGAGGAACGCTTGGCGGGTTTGATGAAACATTCCGGAATCAGACAATTCCGGGCTTGTCCCGCTACCGAGAACGTTCAGAACCTTCAGTTCGGTTAAAGGTTTGGATGAAGTATCCGCCGTTTGGTCAAAGCGAGCATGCGCCGACCGGGCTGCTTGCTGCTCCTGGGCAAGCCCGTCCAGCAGGTTCAGCAAGGCTGCACCGTAACATTCCATCAGCACGGGGTCGTAGCGCTCTGCCGCATCCAGGCGCTCATTCCATCCGGCCAAGTCCTGGCAGGCTTGCTCAGCCCGGGCGCTGCTTTCACCGGACGGCAAACTCCCTGGCAAGCCGTCGATGCTCTGGCTGAACCGCTCGTTCAGATCCTTCCACCGCTCCAGCACAATCAACGCACCATAGCGCGCCTGATCCAGAGCTATCTCCCAGGCGAAAAAGGCGCCCTTTTGCTTTCCTTCCAAACGCGCCAAAAAATTCCTGGCCTGCGCGATGTGGCCGGAAAACGAAGCGACGAAAGCCGCCAGGCAACCCATATACTCCGGCTCCGAGAGAGCCTCCCTGGAAAAAATTTCCTGCATTCGCCAACTATTCTGGAAAAGTGATGGGACTCTAGGAACTGCTTGTATCGGAGGCCGGGATGAACTCGGCCAGCGCCGTCTCGACATCCTCCGGCCCGAGTTTCTCCCCTTCATTCAACCGTTCCACAATCTCCTGAATGACGGCCTTGGCTTGTTCCTTACGCCAGTTCTTGATAAAGCCATCGTAAAAGTGCTCCCCTTCGAGGGCACGGCTGATCTCCCATTCCTTGTTGTGATCCTGCAGCTCCGTGAAATAAACGACCTTGAATTTTCCGGAGTACTCCGTCTCGCGATAGATCTCAAACATTACCTGATCGGATTCCATTGCCGTTTGACTCCTCAACCCGCCGCTCGCCAGCCACCCCTGTCACGGGCCACCAGGCGCAGCGATCTTTTCCTCAGCCTTCCACTGGATTATACCAAACGAAAGCCCCTTGACCCACCGGCAACCCCTGCAAAACAAAAAGAGGCAGCAACTTCCAGCTGCCTCCTTCCATATTGTTCGGGGTCAGCCCCCCGGCCTGGGCCGTTAATCGCCGGAGACGGGTTGCTCCACATCGAGGGTCTCTGCCAGCGGCATTGCGGGAATCGCGCTGTTCTCCGTCTGGAACGGCATCTCTGCCATCTCCCGGCGCAACTTGGCTTCGAATTCCTTCAACTGACTGTCCAGCCCCTGCTTCTTCTGCTTGTCCCGCACCATATCTTCGCGGTACCGCTTCAGGAAGTAGCCGATGGTTTCCACACGGATCTTGATGGAACCGGTAGGCTTGTTCTCATCGATGTCCTTGAAACTGAAGTAGGGAGTCCCGGACTTCTCCACAACCTCTTCCACCACCGTGTAAATGGGGGCATCGTGGCCGCACTTGAAGCTCGACAGCTCCAGCGCGATCAGGTTGGGATGGCGGGCCACATACTTGGCCGACCAAACCTTCCGGCTGGTATTCTCGCTGTAGGAGTTCTTCCAAACGTCGTTGATGTCCATCGGGTCGGGAATAATTCCGGCGCGCACCTCCTCGCCAAAGAGCCGGTCGAGGATCTCTGCGTCGATGGGCAGCGAGTCCTGCGTGAAGATGGGGTAGCCGATCTTCTGGAACTCCTCCAAAATCTCGTGGTTGATGCCGGGATCGTTGTGATAGGGGCGTCCGAGCATGACGATACCTATGCGGTTTTCCGCCTCCAACTGCGCCAGCACTTTCCGTGCTGCGCCGCGCATCACCACGTTGTCAAATTGGTCCAGCGCCTTGTAGCCTTCCTTGATCGCGCGCAGGTTCTCTTCCTCGCTCAAGCCAAATATATCCTTGAACTGGAGATACATCTGCCGGGCCAGCAGGTCCGGCTTGCTGGGGTTTACGAAGGTATCGAGAAACAAGATGCCTTTTTCCTTAAACAGATCGCCTTCCTTGGTGAACGCCGCCTTCACCGAAGCCGGGGTCGCGGCCACCGTCGGGCAGGACCGGCTATCCTGGATATTCTTCAGATCGGTGGTCAGGCAGTCGATCATCGGGAAAAAGATCAGATCCAGTTTCTTCTTGGCATGGTGGAAATAGAGCAGGTTATGAACGTGCGGAATGGCCACTTTGCTGGGGAAGCAGGGATCGATGGCTCCGCGCTTGGCGCCTTCCTTGAAGAGCTGCTCGGTGGTGTAATCGGAATAGACCAAGTTCTCCGGCTGCACCCCCAGGCTCTCAAAGTAGGCGCTGAACAGCGGGGCCTGCGAGTACATGTTGAGCACGCGCGGAATCCCGATGCGAATCTCGGCGCGCTTTTTCATCCGCTCGGCCCGCTGCCTCTGCGACTTAAGGAACAGGCGTTTCGGCGCGGGGTCGGCCACCTGCGGCGGGTTGTAGCTGCGGAAGACAGCCTTTGCCGCCAGCTCAATCAAATTGGGAAAGTCCTTTTTGGCGGTGTCCAAGCCGGCTTTGATCGTGCGCATGTCGTCTATGTTCTCGACCGTGCCCTTCTCGCAGGTGGCGATGATCAAGCGCTGGGAGCCGGCCGCCAAGGGAACCTTTGTCTTGACGGGAGGCTTGTAATCAGGGGGAAGCTGGCTGGTCGTGATGTCAATGAACGTCCGCAGACACTTATTCTTGCAGAAGTAGCAGCGTGTATTCTCACCCCGTGTGGTCGTGTAACTGATGCCGGCCACGGCATCCATGCCGATAAAGGAAGTGCTGCGGCCATTTTCATACAAACGCATCGCCTCAAAGCCTGCTCCAATAGCCCCAGCTTCACCCGTATGCAGATGCACCACAACGTCAGCCGTCGCCCCCTTGGCTTGAAAGCGCGATTCGATGAAATCCACCTGGGCCTTGACCGCGGCCAAATTATGCTGGGTTCCTCCCTGCAAGATGAATTTTTTTCCGAGCGCCGCCAGGTTCGGGATCTGCGAAACGTAGAGCCAGATGTTTTTGGGCAGCACGTTGGCCAAGCCGGCCATGATCTCTTCCGGCTTCCACCCCTGGCGCTGGAAATCCACAATGTCGGACTGCATGAACACGGCGCAGCCGTACCCAAACTGCGGGAATGAGGTCGCGCTGAAGGCCTTGTCGGCGTAATCTTCCACTTCCACGCCGAAGCCCGCCGCGGTGCTCTGCAAAAAGTAGCCGTTTCCGGCCGAGCACTGGGTATTCAGCTTGAAGTCCTTCACTCGTCCGTCTTTCAGAATAATGATCTTGATGTCCTGCCCGCCCACGTCGCAGATGGCGTCCGCGTCGGGATAAAAATGGAGCGCCGCCTGGGTATGCGCCACCGTCTCGACCAGCGCCACATCGGCTCCGATCGCATCCTTCAAGATATCCTTGGCATAACCAGTGGTGCCCACGCCGAGAACCCGAAGTGTCGCGCCTTGCGACTCCACCTGCTGCCGCAGATTGGCGAACATCTCCATGGTATCTTCAATGGGATTCCCCTTGGAGAGCTGGTAAGCCTTCAGCAGGATTTCCTTATCCTTGTTCACCAGCACGGCTTTGGTCGAGGTGGACCCCCCGTCGAGCCCCACACAACCTTCAACGACCTCCCCGGGTTGGAAGGTGTGGGGAATAAATTTCTTGAGCCGATAGCGCTCCTTGAAAGCCGCCAGATCCTCGGGGGATTTGGAAAGGCCGGTGCCGCCACCGCCACTCCTCTTGGCCTTTTCTTCGTCCCGGCCGACGGTGATATACCACTCCATCCGCTGCCAGCCTTTGTAGACGTC
>JADFGZ010000169.1 GCA_022567475.1 Acidobacteriota bacterium
CACCGGGGGGAAATTCACAATGAAGTATGCCACGTTGGAGGGGCTCCCCCCGGAGCCGGGATTCACGACCGTCACCGCGTAAGTGCCCACGTTTTGCAAGAGCGCGCCATCCACTGTTGCCGTCAAGAGGGAATTGCTGAGGAACGTTGTCGGCAGGTCGTCCGTGTCAAAGCGGAGGAAAGACCGCGGGTTGAATCTCTTCCCGGACACCTGAATGGTCACTTCTGCATCTCCTGCCCGCGCTATTCCCGGTGTCATGCGCGAGATTTCCGGCCCCACATATTCGAGCGGACTATCCACATAGAACGTGCGCGGCAAGAGGTTGCGGAAGTTTGGATCCAAGCGCGTGTCTGCGATCTTGCCGTCGAGGATCACCGTGCGAATATTCTGAGTAACACGGATGTCGGCCAACGGATCTCCCTCAATCAGGATCAGATCGGCGAGCTTCCCCGGCTCCACGGTTCCCAGGTCCTTTTCCTTGCGCAGCAACTCCGCCGACCACTTTGTGGAAGCCAGAATTGCTTGCATCGGAGTCAGGCCCGCATTCACCAGGGCCTCCATCTCAACATGCATGGCCAAGCCGGCAATGTTGGTCGGACTGGACCTCGGGCCGGTGTCCGGACCGGTGACCACCTTGCCGCCCGCCTGGACAAACCTCCGGATAAATTCCCGAGTCTTTCGGAGAGATTCCGTACTTTGTTGGATGTCTTCTCCCGTGTCGGCAGCCTTCACCGCGCGCAGCCAGGACTCGCGCCGGGCCGCAGTAATGAACTGCGCGGAAGGGTCTTCCAACAATTTCACCACCACGTCGTACCACTCGCGGCTCTCTGGCCGGGGACGAGTCAGGGTGGGATTGAAATAGACTCCGTTCTGGACCAACAGCTCAATCAGGGGGCCGAACAACGCCGTGTCCATCTCAGCCGGAGAGTTCGGGAGTCTTCCTTCTTCCACAGCCTGAATCTTTGCCGGGTCTCCCAGAGTAGAGTGGACAATCGGCCGCACATGCTCCAAAAACTTCATGCCAGCCAGCGTGGCTTCCCGCGCATCCACCGCATGGCCTACCGCCTCCAGCCCGGCTTTGTGCGCTTCCTCAAGCACGGCTTTCAGCGACTCGGCACTGAGGCCTTCGTAAACTTTGATACCGTCCACGCCCTGGTCGATCAGATTCCGGGTGGCCAATCGTGCTTCTTCTGCATTCCGCGTATGGATACGGTAGGCTGCCCGCGCCGCAAACGTAATCGGATTGCTGCGTTCCGGCGGTCCATCAATGATCGCTCCGGTCACAAACAGGCGGGGTCCTTTCATCTTTCCTCTTTGCAATGCCTCGCGCTGAGCTAGAATCCATTCCGTGGGATTGGCCGTATCGAAGATCGTCGTCACACCATAGTGCAGAAAGAGCGGGAGCATAAAGTCCAGCAGATGAACGTGGGCGTCGATTAAACCGGGCAGCACTGTCTTTCCTTCCGCCCGGATCACTCGCGCCCCGGCGGGATAAGCTACATTTCCCTTGGTTCCGACCGCTTTGATCCGGGAACCCTCAATCACAATGACCGAATTTTGGATGGGGTCACGACCGGTTCCGTCAATTAGGGTCCCTCCCTCGATCACTAGAGGTTGGTTCTGTCCCCATACCGGATCCAATACCAGCAGAAGGAGAAATACAAAGCCCGCTAGTGCTGCAATCCATGATTTCATAACTTCCCTCCCTTTCCGACCGTGGGTGCTTCCGCCATCCAGTGTTGTTAGGCCGCGAGAGACATTCCCTGATTGCTGGCAGCGACCGGCAGATACGCTAAAAACGCCCAAAACGCCGAACCGGGGTATGCAGCGGGCACGCGGGCGGTGGTCCTGCTGTGAGACTTTGGAACGAGCACGACTTGGCCCGGCTCCGTGCTGTTGCGATCCGCTTACCGGACCGCGGCTGTGCTCGCGGGGTTAGTTCGGAACTTCACGCTGGCAATCTTGTTGGATCCCGAATAGCCTACCCAGACGGTCGGCGGGTCGGTGCGATTGTCCACGTCAATGAACCGGATGTTGGTTCCCAGATTCGGTAAAGGATACTCGGTGAACTGCTCCGTGAATGGGTTGAATTTGGCGATCCGATTCGAGTTTAACAGACAGAGCCAGACCATGTGGTTCTTGTCCACCACCACAGCGTAGGGGTGCGAGTACCGGTGGGGAACTTTATACTCGGTTACCTTTAGGGTGTGAATATCGATCCTCGCCAGCCTGCCCGCAAAATATTCCGCTACCCAGACGGCATCGCCATTGGGGTCGGCGCCTAGTCTCCGAGGACCTTTCTGAAACAGTGGCGCGGAGTTGTTGGTGGAGCCGTTCCGTTCGCCGATTTCGCGGTCCTTTGCGCTGATCTCCTCATCCAGGGGCGGCAGGACCACTTCGCTCACCTCGCCGGTGCGGCCATTGACGACGGTCAGACGGTCGGACTGGAGCTGAGCGACCCAGGCATTGTCCTCGGCATCAATCGTGATCCCGTAAGGGCCGCCTCCCGGTGTGACCGATTTGTATGCCGTATATTTTCCGGTTTGCGGATTCAACCGCAGGGCGCCGTTCGGCGACGAGGTCCACACATCGCCCTGGGAATCAACCGCAATCGTGCCTCCGGCCCGGGCCATCGAGGTGGCCCGGGGATAGCGCTGGAATTTTTCGGTCCGGGGGTCGAATTGAAGCATCGTGCGCTCGGTTTGGTTCGTGAGCCAGATGGTTCCGTCCGGGGCCACAGCGGCCCCATGAGTTCCCACGGCGACGCCGTTTTTGTCGGGCAGCATGTAACTGGTCACCCGGCCGGTTTCCGGATCGATCTTACCGACCGTGCGCTCGGGAGAGTCGGCGTCGGAAAAATAAATGTTGCCGTCCTTGCCGACCACTGCATCGTGCATCAGTTGCAGATCATACCGGCTGGGAATGCCGGCAGACCAATCCGTTCCGTTGTTCGCCCACAGGTAGTCCGGCTGATCGACCCGCGGCAGGTCATATTCCGTGACCACGATCCGGGCTGCCTCTCCCACGGGCCGGGGAAACGGCTTCCAATTTAGAGGATACTGTTTCGGGCCTCGAACCCGGGTCAGATATTCCACCAACTCTTCCTTATACGACTGAAGCATCTTGCGGTTGCGCGCGCCGGGGTTCGTGTAATGCTCGATCATGGTGTCCAAGATAATGCCCCACCCGGCGGAATCAAAACGCTTCGTCAGGACGAAGCCGGAGACATGGCAACTGGTGCAATTGTAATTGAAAATCTTGTGCATCCGGCGGTCTTCGGCTGTGGCGGTTGGCAGGCTGTTTTCCCATTCGGTTCCCGAGAGTTGTTTTTCGAAGTTCCGGAGAGGCTGGAGGGAGAAATCCTGCTGGAGCGTTTTGCCGGAGGAGATGGCGCCTTCCAGGCGGGCCATCTGAAAGCCCACCGCTTGCGCCCAAATCTGATATTGGCCGGCAGAAAGCGAGTCCGGGAAGAAATACTCCCCATCCTGATTCGTATAGACCGACGTAGTGACCGTCTTCCCCTGGGCGCGGGCCGAGACGGCAACGCCCTCCATCGGTTTGCCATCGGAGGACTTCACCGTCCCCGCGAGACCGGTGCCGGCCAAAAGTGAGGCTTGTGCGGCGGGCAATCCCGCGCAGAACAGCGCCACAACTAAAGCAACCGTTTGAAACGCTCCATGGAACCGGGTCATAACAATCCTCCTGTCGAACTAAAGAGTCTTCAAATACGCAATGATGCTGTCGATCTCACTCCGCTCCAAGCCATATTGGAAGCCGGGCATTTTCGGGGTCCCTCGCATAATGAACGTCCGCACTGCTTCCTCGGGGCGCGGCCTTTCTCCTCGGAACAGACCTTCCAGCAGAGGTCCGATAGTGGGACCTCCCGAAGCAGCGTCCTTGCTGTTTTCCAAGATGGGGAGATGGCATACGGAGCAATTCTGCATAAACAAGCCTTTCCCGGCCTTTTGTTGCTCGTTCAGAGTGGGCACTGATCCGGATGATGATGAGGAGGATTGGTTGGATTGCGCTGCCAGAGCAACCGGGAAGATATGTCCGGATGTCAGAAGCAATACACAGGCGAACTTGGAAAATAAACTCATCGCTGCCCCGCTCGTATTGAATAAAGACGACTAGGTTCCCGCTTCGATTGCAACCGAATTCTACGCTAGTTTTTTGAGGCGCGTCAACGAAGTAATTACGCGATGAAGCCGGGAGGAGTTGCGGGAAAATACAACTCCAAGTGACCCGCCCGATATTTTGCACCAGTGACAGTGAGAGTCTACATCACAGCCTGGGACTGTGAAACTGGATTCATTGGAAGGTGAGGGCGGCTGCAATCTCGGGACGCTGGTACGCGATCTTTCCCCCAACAATGGTCATCATCACCTGGATCTGCCCGATCGCCTCGACGGGAATCGTCAGGTAGTCGCGATCGATAACGACCATGTCTGCCCATTTTCCCGGCTCGATCGATCCGAGCTTGTCTTCCGCAAGGAGGTACTCCGCATTCCAGCGGGTAGCCATCCGCAGCGCATCTTTCCGGTCGATCGCTTCGTCTGCATTCCAGACACGGCCGCTCAGGTCTTTGCGCGTTTGCAGGATTTCCAGGTATTTAAAATAGAACTTAATTCCCGTGTGGCCATCCGTGTGAAACCCCGGCCGTAAGCCTGCTGCAATCATCGAGCGTACGGGCACCAACAACTTGGCCACCTGCTCCGGGTCATACGGCATGTAGGGCGCTTCGACTATGTACTTTGGACCACAGGTCCAGACGACGCCGAGCCGTACCGCCCGAACCATCTGGTCGGGTCTGGGACCCAACGGGCAGTGGTCAATCGCGTGCCTCTTCTCGCGGATCTGCTCGATCGTCATCCCTGCTTCCACGCTGGCCTGCTCGATCAATAGTAAGAGGTAATCGATGGTCAGGTCTCCGTGAGCATGAAACTCCCCGATTCGGAACCCGCGGCTCACTAGGTTGTACCAGACTCCCCACCGCCTGCTTCCCGGCTGAAGGCTGCAGCTGTTGCCATAATGCATCTTCTGGAAGCGAGGCCGCAAAGGAATCGTCGTGCACGCGCCCGAGATCGTGGTCCCGCCGGCGCTCCCGTTTACTCCCACCATCCACATATATGGAGAAATCGTGCTGTTCTGCGTCAGGCTGGCAATGAGCTGCGACGCCGTCTCATCCTGCGCCATGATGGGGTCCAGGGCGGCGGCCAGCCGGTTTGGCATCTCGCCTCGACGATCGAGCAACGCAAAGGCGGCGTAAGACTCGTGGGTCATCTTCGACTGCCAGGTCGTGATCCCGGCGGCGACCCACTCCTCGAGCTCTAGCTTGAAAGCACGGGCCAGACCCTCAATCCGGGTGTCCCAAGGGAGCGCCGTGCGCCGCTCCCAATTTCCCGAACGAACGCCGACCTGCGCGGAGCGCGCGCCAGGGACGAGATGGTTGATCATCGCTCTCGCGCGATAACCCAAACGTCCCGTCGGCTCCCCGCTCGCATCGAGTTCCGCCTCCAGGGCCTGGAGGGGAACAATTTTCCTTAGCGCCTCCAGGCCTGCTGAGTTTACGACAGCGGGATAGCCCTGCGGGAACACGATAAGAGGGCGGTCGGGCGACAGGCCGTCGAGCCTGGTCCGAGTGACCTGCTCTCCGAATTCCACGCTTGTTAGTTCCGCCCTCCCCCTGCGGAGCACGTAAACCAGCCAGGGCATATCTTCCTGCGCCCCAAGATCCCTCTGAATCCTCGTCCTGATCCCCATCAGAAGCTCTTCCACCGTCTCGCCCTCGATCAGTTGCGGGTGAGACACTTCCGGCGCCACGTCCGGCATGAAGTGATAGGATGCGTATTGCTGGGGATGGATGTGGGTATCAATAAGGCCGGGAAGCACGGTCCGCCCTTGCAGGTCAATAACACGCGTCGTCGGACTGATGAGCGGCATGATATCCTGGTTGCGCCCCACTGCCGTCACCCGTCCTCCGCTGACCGCAACCGCTTCGACGACCTGAAATGAGTCGTCCACAGTTACGATCTTTCCATTGTGGAGGACAAGCTCGGGAGCTTCGGGCCTTTGTAACGCCCGAACATCTCCTGCGATGCCAAGCAGGAGGGCGGCGATGAGCACCGCAAAACGCCAATTGTGCCGCCGGGAACCCCAGCTAGGACTGGAAACAACGAAACCCTGCCCT
Organism: Acidobacteriota bacterium; assembly: GCA_022567475.1. Classification (GTDB taxonomy): domain Bacteria; phylum Acidobacteriota; class Terriglobia; order 2-12-FULL-54-10; family 2-12-FULL-54-10; genus JADFGZ01. The sequence continues at coordinate 6,191 of JADFGZ010000169.1, forward strand.
GATAATTTGTTAGTCATTTTGCAACCGCCTTAATACCTATGTAATTAAATGCTTGCTGTTGCTTCTTTGAAATTTTCAAAGTCTTGTTCTGTGGCGCCTTCCAGGGGAGGCCAGGCCACCGCATGAACGGTAGTCTTCTGAGTGGTTCCCCGATCCTGTCCGACCAGTCATCCTGCTAAGAACAGCATGGCGCCGACCAGGAAGAGGAGAGTTGTTTTATTTCGTAGTTTGCGCCTAGCGCATTTTCCCGTCTTAACCGGAATTAGTTTTTTAACTCTCCGGTAGTTGCGAGTATACACCCATCAGCCTTCAACTGAGCCCTTCAAGCGCAGCCTTGCTCTCCGGGGACTCCGAGCGGCTGTTTTTGGCTCTCACCTATTGGGGTTACGCCACCGGAAGGCCGTATTGACGCTGGAACCCACATCCATATTGACGCTGGAGGTTAGCCGAGTGTTGCTTCTACGATTTCAAAGGTGCTTCCGCCATCGAGTGTTGTCAAGCCGCCATAGGCATCCGCGTATCGTCCACAAGGTCCGGGATGGTGGGTTGAATGAATATCACCGTGACCTTCTCCAAGACCAAAACAATTACCGTTGGCGAGAAGATCTCCCTGAATGTCAACCGCTGCCGGGACAGACCCGCCTGCATGGCCGGAGTCCTGACTTCGCGCACGAATTGCAGCGCCCGGTGAGGCCTGAGGAAGTTGTAATAGCATCGCAGCAACTGGAGGTGATCTTCCAGACGTTGCTCCCGCCGCGCGTAACAGATCGTCCGCCGAACAAGATACGCCGAACCCTGCCGGATCGTGAGATTCAGCCGTTCAACATACGAAGTGTTCAGTTTTGTGGAATCTTCGGAGTTGCGCCACGCCTGTTCCCATCGCCACGAGGCGCCGACCCTCACCCTGCGCTCCACCCTGACAACGCGATCATTCCTCCGCGTCTTGATGGCTTGGCCGTAAAGCCATGCTGCCCCAAAGACGCGGCGGACGACTCTCTTGTAATATTCGAATCCGTCCGTGGCAATCAGAGGGACGCCTTTGTGATTCATTCGGCTAGAAACATCGCGAAACATGTCGAGCGTGTTTCGGTAGCTCCGTCTCCCTACGATGGTCGAAGGCCAGAGACGAGACCAGACGTCGATCGAAACAGAGATCCAGATCGGCGATTGTTCCTTTCCGCCCACCATCGTGCGCATCTCATCGGCTTGCAGTTCTGTGACCTCAACTCCGGTGATCCTTCGATCGTTGAATCGACGACAAGCACCGGCTGCCCTTTCCAGCCAGCGATCCACCGTGTTCCAGGCTATCTGCTTGATTCGAGCAATCGCGGATTGGTTTAAACCTTCGACACTCAGAGCCGCGACCTCGTCGAAGGTCGCTCGTCGGTGTTGGAGTCGATGATACAGAGTCCCGCTGTTCCGGCAGAAGGTTTTCCCGCAACTCTTACATCGGTATCGACGACGTTTCCCCCACTTGGTCTGGTAGACTCCATAACGGATGATGGCGGCGGCAGTCGCTTTTCCCCACAACGGGCATTGCTGGTTGGCTCATCGGAGACTTTTCATGGCTCCTGCCGAAGGTAAATCTGCTTACCCAGAATTGGGTCTCAAATCCTACCACACAGACGAGTTATGACTGACCTGCCAACAGTCGGTTGCGGAAGCACCCGCACACCTGAGTGGGTCTTGTAAAAAGAGACTCTTCGACAGCAAAATTGCGCTGCCCCTCGTCCCATCCGTCGCTGACTTGGGTTTACTGACTCTGACTTGCCGTGATTTCTTCACTCCCGCGAAGCCTACGCTTACCGGTAAATGGGGCGGCGCCCAATTTGAGAAGTAACTCAGCCGTTTCCTTATCTTCGCCTGTTATCACCCGGAATCTGTCGTCATACCTGCCGCCACCGCGGTTCCGATAGTACAAGCCTTCCGGGTCCCCCAATGCGATCGACAGCGGTGTCCCCCCATACTTGTCCTTTGCTTCCAGGTTGGCGCCATTTTCCACCAGGAATTTAATCATCTCGTGATCTCTCAGGTAGGAGGCACCGTGGAGAACGCTTCGACCGCCCCCCTCGACCGCATTGATATCGACGCCCAATTGCAACGCCAGCTTGGCAGCTTCCAGAGCATTCGTCCGCTTCTGGTTCGCCTCTGTGCGGTAGCTGTTGTCCGCCACGCGGTACGTGCGGCTGCGCTCAGAGCCTACCCCTGCCGCCACCATGAGCGCTGTTGCGCCATCCTCCGCCGCCAGTCGCGGATCAGCTCCCCCTTCCACCAGGAGGCGCATGCTTTCCAGACCCCCTGATGCGGCTGCCAGCAAAAACGGCGTCGCGCCAACGATGACGATTTGCGGCAGACTATTTCCCATATTGCGAGTATGAAACGGGGTGTTATAAGGATGGAACTCCTTCCTGATTCGTGCGTTGGGGTTCGCTCCATACGCCAGGAGCGCCTTCACCAGCCCCGGCATGTTGGGGCGGTCCCAGAAACGGTTGGTGTCGCCGCGGCCAACGTTTCCGGAAAGAGCTCGCAATCCTTCCCGCACTGCCCAGTGCAAAGCGGTCAGACCTCCGTAATCCTTGGCCTCAAAAACGTTTCCAGGAGTCTTGGCAACAAGCTCTGCTGTCATATGACCAGAAGAAGCGGCCCAGTGCATCGGGGTCAAACCTCCGTTATCCTTGGCCTCAAAAACGCTCACAGGGGTCTTGGCAACAAATTCTGCCGTCACAAGACCGTGCTTAACTGCCATGTGCAACGGGGTCAGGCCATCTTTATCCTTGGCCTCAAAAACACTCACAGGAGTCTTGGCAATAAGCTCTGCCGTCAGATGACCTTCCTCAGCTGCCATGTGCAACACGGTCAGGCCATTGCCATCTCTGGCCTCAAAAGCGCTCTCAGGAATTTTGGCAATAATCTC
>JADFGZ010000170.1 GCA_022567475.1 Acidobacteriota bacterium
CGGGCGGCTCCGGTTCCAGCTTTCCATTCACCTCCACTCCCAGCTCCCTCGCCCAGCGATATCCCCACATCGGGCCATATTTCGTGATGAACGTGTCCGGAGTCCTGTACGCCGGGTCGGATTGAGCTTCATCAAGCGTTACGAACCGATATTGCTTTTGTTCAAAGATCCCAAGAACCTTTCCGATCATGTCAGCGTTCAGCCGGTTTGCGTGAAGCAGCATCACATGGGGAATCTCCCGACCGAAGACCTTTTTATGAAGTTGGCTATAGTAGTCGATTGCTGCTGAAGTGAAGGCGAGGTATTCTGCGCGAAGCTTTCTAGCGGCGTTATCGTCCTTCCGCGCGAGCATGATGTCGTACGCACGGGAGAACGCATAGTCCAGGTTATCGATGGTGCACGTCGCAACCGTGTAATTACTTTGTGAAAGAAAAGCAGCAACCGCATCATGCTTTTCTTTCGTGTCGCCCGCGTGATTATAAGGGAAACGCAGATACCGTAGTGACTTGCCATGCTCAGCAAGTGCTTGCCGGATTGATGTCTCGCCCCTGACTACCTCGTTCTGGAACTGCTCCACGGTGAGCCTGTTCAAGTCTGCATGGGAAAAGGTGTGGTTGCCCAAATCATATCCGTGTTGCACCCAATACCTTAGGATTCGCTGGCCTGGCATATCTCCGATTGCCTGGAGTCTCTTTCCGTTTACAAACGCGGTAGCTGGCGCATGATGTTCATCGAGCGAATCCACGATGGCTCGGTTGATCCGCTCTGCATCCAATGCGCCGTCAGCACCCTGAAGGTTTTGGAAGACTCCTGGTGCTGTGGCGACAAGCGCTGCTGGGATATCGTCGAATGTGAGAGCCACGGTTCGTGACTGGGCAATGCAAGACGCGCACGTCATCCCGGCGATCAACGTGCAGACTACGATCTCTCGAAGTAGCTTACCTTCAAACATCATATCCTCCTCTCACCCGCGAAAATTCCTGGCCAAGTCTATCAGAACGCTGGCATCGTGCTTTCTTGTTTTTAACTGACTTCGGTGTCCTCTGCCCGCCTGTGTCCCTGTATTTTCACTCGTACGCGTTTTCTGGCGGGAATCTCTCCAGTAACCGCAATGCTTCTTTCACAAGTCAAAAAGATGGGTGTGGATCAGTCGAGAGGTTATAATTCGGGTTGCCTCAGCCTTCCGGGCAGGGTAGCCGGGTGGATGGAACAGCCGCGGCGGGCAATCCTTGGCTTTACCCCCCACGAGGGGGAAAGGAGAGAGTCCTTGGAGCCGGAACAGCAAACTTTTCCCCACCAGCTCGAACGAGAGTTGGCAGCGGTCGAGCAGCGTGATTGGGAGCTGTGGATTCTTGTCCTGGTGACGGTGGGAATCCTGGCCGGCGCATTTTTCCTCATTATTTTTCCCGCCGTATTCAGGAATGATCGCACAATTTATATCCGCGCTGACGCTTCTCCGCAGCTTCTTCTCGGTTTGATGGTCCTGATTCTGATGTTCGGCATTTACCTGGTGCGGAAGCATTTTGAGATTCGGAGCCTCCGTTTCAAGTCCATGCAGAATGCATGGAACTCGGAAGTTTCCCGCGTCCACCTTTTGATCGACCCGCTCACGCAGGTCTTCAACCGCGCCGCCCTGGAGGAGATCCTCGCCAAGGAAATCAAGCGCGCACAGCGCAAGCAAGCCACCCTGACGTTCATGTACATCGACGTGAACAACTTCAAGGATGTCAACACCCGCTTTGGTCATCTTTCCGGCGACCTGGTCCTGGCGGAAGCGGGAGGCATTCTCAAGCAGTGCACGCGCGGGTCGGACTTCGTGATTCGCTTGGGAGGAGATGAGTTTCTGGTGACTCTGGTGGATACCGCGAAGTCCGGCGCCGAGCCGGTGAAGAACCGCATCATCCAAAAGTTAGAGGCATGGAACCGGAATTCTCCTTTGCCGGGCTTCACGTTGAGCCTGAGCATCGGCATCCAGGAGTATGACGGCACGCAGTCCTTTGACGAGGTGTTAGCCGCAGCGGACGAAAGAATGTACGCCGAAAAGAATGCACGGTCCGGAACCGATTCATCCCCAGCTCAGCCCTGACTTCATCCCAAATTTTGCCGGACATTCCGTCCAGGTTGCCGCCGCCTCTCCGCCAATAGAATGGCTTCGCTGCTTCTATCCGTAGTAAGATTGCGCCGTAATACGCGGAAGGAGGGTGATATGGTAGAGGCTTACATCTTCATCGACATCCGTGCCGGCTGGGCAAAAAAAATCCTGCGCGAGATAGCCGATCTTCCAGAGGTTACTTCTGTGCATGCCTGCTGGGGACGCCCCGATCTCATTTCTCACATCAAAGTGGCAGACCTGAAGAAACTCCGTGAGTTGGTCCTCCAGCGCTTCCAGCACATCGCGGGGATCACAGCTACCGACACTCATGTTGTGATCGATACCTAGCAGCGGTGGCTGGCGGAAGGAATCAGTTCTTTGCAGCGCGGGCGGCAGAAAACGCTGTGCTGTTATCGGGAGCTGTTGCCGGACGAATTTGTCGGACGAAGTTACCAGACGAAGTTACCGGTCAAGGTTGCTGGGCGAAGTTACCAGACGACGTTACCAGACGAAGTTACCGGGCCATGCTGCTGGGGGAGGTTGCCAAGACAAGGTTACGGCCCCGCTTCGCGCTCCCCAGCGAAAACCTCCACCTGCTCTGACGGAGGTTTCCCGGAGAGAGGCTGCCGGGAAAGATGCTGTGTCCACAGGATGATCTTCCAGATCTCGTCCGAGGTGAATACTTTTGCAAACGAGGGCATTGCCGTGTAGCGGATTCCCTTGGTGATGACGAAATGGATTTGCGCCTCCGTCATCTCGCCTTCGACCTCCATCAAAGAGGGCACCGGCGGGTAGAACTGAATGCCCATCGCGCCTTGCCCCTTTCCGTCCGGGCCGTGGCAAAAGGCGCATTGTTGTTCGTAGAATTCCCGGCCCGCTTGGAGGTTTTCCTCGGTGGAGGGGAACGGATTCGGGATGTCGCTTTGTTGCTGCCGGGCTTGCCTCAGAAACAGGTTGGCCAGAAAGGTTTCGACAGCGCCCGGCGTCGCATCCGCGCCCCAGTTTTCTCGCAGAAAAGAAGCGACCGCAAATGCAAATACTACTGCGACCAATCCAAGCCCCAGCCCGGCGTATAATTTTTTAGAAATCCCGACCTCCGGTTGTCCAGGCGGCGAACGGGCCGGTGTAGTTCCCGGCTGTTTCGTCTTTCATTTCCAAGTTACTTCCATAGCAAAGAAATGGGCAAACACTTTCCGCGTCGGATTGTTGCGCGAGTCCGTTTCCGGACTGCGAATGAAAAAATCCAGTTGCTGCGCCGCGGGATTTACCGCTCCCGCCTGCGTCCGTTTGTTCAGGAGCGGGTAAGCGGTCTGGAGCGTTTTTCGGTCCCGCATGCCCTGAGTGAGCATGAAATGCATTTGATAATCGTCGTAAAGCGGCTTGCCGTTCAAGGTCGCATGCCCATAGCCCCAGCCGGCGAGGTACAGAAAAGATTTCGGCCAGTTCGTATCGCCGCAGCCGGAATCGCCGTGCTCAAACAGAAACGCCGCCACGCCGCCATTCTGGCAGGGATTGAACTCGTGAAAGCGGTCGAGCTGCAACACAAGATCCCCTTCCGGAACCTTCAAGCGCGCCACAAAGCTGCCGGTATTGCGGATCTCATCGACATCGATTTCGACCGTTCCCTCCACCGGAGAAACGGTTTTGGCTTCGTTGTCGATATGATCCCAGCCGGGTGGGTCGTTGAGTCCCCCCACCTGATAAATGCGTCCGGCGCTCACGACAAAATGCCCGTCATAAAGCGAGTGCTGCCCGGGAGAGTAAATCCCCAGATCGGTTCCTGGCTGCGAGCCGCCGCCCGACTGGGCAAAGGCCGTGGCGAGCGATACAACAGCAATGCACAGGGTTTCTCCCAACGACCGCATGAATTTGCTTTTCATTTCGCAAAACCTCCTGAGAGAATCAGTTTGGATACTTGATTTCCAACCGCGCCGTTTTTCCGCCCCGGACCGTGACAGCCAACTTTTGTTCGCCGTAATATTCGTGCCACACTTCCAAGGTATAGGAACCCTCTGGAATGCCCCGGATTTGAAACTTTCCATCGGCGTCGGAAACCGCGTGGAAGGGATGGTTGTCAACGCGAATAAATGCTTTCATCCAGCCGTGGATATCACATTTTACAATCACAAACCCGGGCCGCTGGAGCACGTGGCGGGCTTTTCCGCCGACGTGCAGGGAAAGGTTTCTCGACGAGGGGCCGGAGTAGAGATGGGTTGTATGAAAAATCGCATCGCTGTTGATTGCCTCCACGGTGCTGCCTGCCGTCAGGACTGCCACGTGGGGATCAAACCGGCACTTGCGATTGTCCAAGACCAGCTTTCCCCCCGGAGGACGGGGCTTCAGGCGAAAAGCTTCATTCGCAAGAGACAAGATGACATTTTGAATTCCCCGATTTTCCTTGGAAACCAGCAAATCCTCAAAAGATTGCTCCATCCCGCAGGATTGAGGGTCCGTGCCATTTTCAATCACGGTAGGATGGGGAATTGTCTTTCCTGTGAAGACGACCCGGCCTTCGATGGAGCCCCTCATGCCAGAACTTTCCGTCTGCGCTGGTTGCGTGAGAGCGGGATCAGGCAATGCAGAGCTAATGGCCGAAGAGAGTCCCAAGCCCACCAGGAACAGGGCACAGAGCAACCGAACCACCGGGCTCCCGGTTGTGAACCACGATTTCCATTTGTAACAATGCCGCATTTCGCAAGCTAAACTGGAATTTTCAATTTAAACTTTATCTTGCTCAAAAGCATACACCAGTTGGTTGAAAACATCCTTTCTCTTATACGCTGTTGGAGATAGGTTTTCGGACCCACCTGCCTGCAGAGCGAATCCTGGATCGTTCTGTTGACCAGCGTGCAGCCATGCGTGATCGCTGCTGCCCACCCGGGTCGTTTGCCAAGCGCGGGGCGGCAAGCAGCGTTTTATTTCACCACAACCTGAAAATCATCAAAATGGGTGACGCTGTCAGCCTTGGTCCACAAGCCGACCTTTCCTGCCGCGGTGAAAGTGGTGTCCTCTACTTCAAACAGCTTTTCTCCGTTAAAGTAGACGGTAAAGAGGGAGCCCTGGAAGGCGACACGGATTGTGTGCCAGGTCTGAGCGGACACTTTTGTCCCGACGCCGTACGTTTCCCGAGCCGTTCCCTTTGGAGCCAGGGAAGAACGGTTGCCGTTTTCGACTTTATAGAGGACCAGGTTGTCCTCCAGCGCGTTGGCGCGGACGACGTAGTAATTATTTTCGTCCAGGTAACGCCAGACCAGGCCGCCTGAGGCGTCCACCTCACCCGAAACCGCCTTGAATTTCACGCGCAGGTCGCCATTCTTACCGCTCACTTTGTTGAGGACGGCCAGCGGGTAACGCCTGCGCGTATTGTCGGAGGAAAGCTGTGCCAGCACATGGGGCTGGCTCGGTGACGTGTCATCTCTGACGATCTCCCACTGGGGCGGCCCACCGCTGTGGGTCATTGCCGAGGTCCAATCGGAAGGCAAGGGACCGATAGAATCCGACTCGAAGTTGATCGTTTCTGCCTGCGCAGCACCAGAAATCAAAAATACCAAAGCTATCAGCAACAAAAATGAGGCACATAATTTGTTCATGGTTACTTCCCGTCTCTCGATTTTCTCCGCCGCGTTCCGCCATCTAAGTTTACATTTGCCGCCATGCGGCAGCAAGAGGGAGCCGGGGGGTCCCCCCAGAACGCTTTCCTGCCTCTTGCTGAGGAGTGCAATGTGAGCTACATTGCGCCGGAGGGCATTTGCCTTGGGAATTTCTCCTTGGAAAGATTTCCCCCAGGTAAAAAAGAGTAAAAAAGAAAGGATGCTGCGGCGTGGCCGGAGAGAAGAGCGGGGAAAAGAAATTGAAGAGCTTGTTCACTGCGGAGCAAATCCAGCAACGGGTCCGTCAAATAGCCTCGGAGATCGACCAGCAGTACGCCGGGCGAAGCGTGCACCTGGTGTGCGTTCTCAAAGGAGCCTGTATTTTCCTGGCCGATATTCTCCGGCATCTTCGTTTGGAGACATCGGTGGATTTCATCTGCGTCTGGAGCTACGAGCAGGGAGCCACCAGCTCCGGCGAAGTGCGCATCACGAAGGACCTGGATCACAGCATTGCAGGGCGGGACGTGATCCTGGTCGAAGACATTGTCGATACCGGACTCACTTTGAATTATCTGTGCCAATTGCTGCTGCGGCGGAATCCCCAGAGCCTGCGCGTGGCCACGCTGCTCGATAAACCGTCGCGCCGGATTCAGCCCGTGAAACTCGACTACGTGGGATTTGAGATTCCCGATCATTTTGTGGTGGGGTATGGATTAGACTATCAGCAGCGTTACCGAAATCTTCCCGATATCTGTTTGCTCCCGGACGCAGAGGAATCCGAGAGGGTTTGAGCGAAGAGGAGGCCCGAGAGAAGGCCTGCGAAAAGGCGAAGGGAGAAAAATGTTGCGATTGATCCAAATGATCCGAGTGATCCCAGTAAGCCCAGTGATCCGAGAGAGACTGCATTCATGACCGGAATGGCCGGAGTTTTCACCTACCGAAATAACGAGCTCTACTGTGACCAGGTTCCCGCCCGGCGGATTGCCGAGGCGGTCGGCACACCCGCCTACGTGTATAGCGGCCGCCGGATCGCGGCCCGGTATCTGGATTTCGACCGCGCGCTCGGAAACTATCCGCATCTGGTCTGCTATTCCGTGAAGGCCAATTCCAATTTGAGCGTGCTGCGGTTGCTGGCGCGCCGGAAGGCGGGCTTTGACATTGTTTCCGGCGGGGAGCTGTTCCGCGTTTTGGAGGCGGGCGGAAAAGCCAGCCGGGTGGTTTTTTCGGGAGTCGGCAAAACGAGCGAGGAGATGGATTACGCCTTGCGCTCGCGCATCTTCCTGTTCAACTGTGAATCGGAGAGCGAGCTGCGTTTGCTCAGCGAGCGGGCTGTGCGGCTGAAAGTGCGGGCGCGGGTAGCCTTGCGGGTCAATCCCCGCGTGGGGGCGAAGACGCATCCTTATATCGCCACGGGCCGGGAGGAGCACAAGTTTGGCGTGGACATGGCAGCGGCCGAAGACCTCTGCTTGCGAGCGCAGCAGTGGCCGGGTATCCGCCTGGCCGGGCTGAGCTGCCACATCGGCTCCCAGATTGCTGCCTTAGCCCCCTTCGCCGAAGCGGTGGGGAAGCTGGTGAGCTTGGCGCGGAGGCTGCAAAGAAAAAAAGTTCCGTTGGAGTATCTGGACGCGGGCGGGGGATTGGCGGTGGCCTATCGCGGGGAGGACCGGCCTCCCTCCATTCACGACTATGGGAAAAAATTGTTGCAGTGCGTGCGGGGCAGCGGTTTGAAGCTGTTGGTGGAGCCGGGACGTTCCATCGTCGCCGATGCCGGCATCCTGCTGACCCGTGTGCTCCACATCAAAACAACCGGCGGAAAGAAATTTATCGTCGTGGACGCGGCTATGAACGATCTGCTGCGCCCCTCGCTCTATGGCGCCTACCACGAAATTCGGCCCGTCCTGCGCAACCGGCGGCGGGAGGTGGTCGCCGACCTGGTGGGACCGGTCTGCGAAACGGGAGATTTCTTTGCTCAGAACCGCAAGCTCCCGGCCGCGGAGGCGGGCGACCTGCTGGCGACCTTTACGGTGGGCGCTTACGGGTCTGTTTTGAGTTCGAACTATAATTCCAGACCGCGCCCGGCAGAGGTCCTGGTGGAGGGCCGCCGCTGGCGCATCGCTCGCCGCCGGGAGACGCTCCGGGATTTGATCCGGGGAGAATCGTTGCCGTAAGGACGGCGCGCACAGGATCACACCGGTTTTACTGAACCGCAAGAAAGCCCTTGCCCAGCCACTCGCCTCCATCCATGGTGAGCGCTTCTCCGTTGATGTACTCCGCGTAGGGAGAAACCAGGTAGGCGGCGGCGTGCGCGATTTCCTGCGGGGTGCCGATCCTCCCCACGGGGATTTTGGACAACAGCTTTCTTTCCGCCTCCGGGTTGCCCCAAAGCTTGCTGGAGGCGCCTTCGGTCGCCACAGGCCCCGGAGCAATGGCGTTGACGCGGATTTTGTAGGGGGCCCACTCCACGGCCAGGGTCCGCGTCAGGGCCAGCACGCCCGCTTTGGCGGCGGCCGAATGAACCGTTCCGGGTCCGCCCGTCCAGGCATAGGTTGCCAGCACGCTCAGGATTTTTCCTCCCCGCTTCTGAGCGATCATCTCCCGGCCCGCGGCGCGCGTGCAGAAAAACGTTCCGTTCAGCACGATATCCACCACGGCCCTCCAGCCGTTCGGAGAAAGCTCCTCCGCCTTGCAGATGAAATTTCCGGCTGCGTTGTTGACCAGGATATCGACGCCGCCAAACTTCTTTTTTGTTTCCTGAATCATCCGGTCCACCTGCGCCGGGTCGCGCACGTCGGTGGGGACGGCGAGGGCTTCGCCGCCGGCCTTCTGAATCTCGGCCACGGTGGGTTCCAGGTGCTCCCGGCTGCGGCTGGCGAGAACCAGCCTGGCTCCCAGCCGCGCATATTCCAGCGCCATGGCGCGGCCCAGCCCGGTCCCTCCTCCCGTGACGATGGCTACCTGTCGGTTCAACGTATTTGCTGGCAACATAAAAAACGGTCTCCTGTGTCAATTACCTATTATGGTTTCATGCAGGGTGGCGCTGGCGCACCTGCATTCTCTCAGCGGCGATTGCGGTCGATGGCCGGAAGCAACCTTTTGGAATTACAAGAGGATTCACTTTTCCGGCAGGCAAAAAATGCCTTCGACAGGGTGTGGTGAAGCTGGTAGGCGCGGCAGGACTCGAACCTGCGACCCTCTGCTTAGAAGGCAGATGCTCTATCCACTGAGCTACGCGCCCTCAACAACTTACGGCGAATCGTTGTTCAATGATTGTTCAATTCGCTGCCGCAAGCTGCTCACTGAATTGTACTACTCTCTTCGGGAATACTCTCAATCGCCTGCTCGAAACTGTTCACCGCCTCCCGCACGCTCTCGGGGATCGCCTGCATATAGACTCCCACGGTGAGATTGGGTGAGGCGTGCCG
>JADFGZ010000171.1 GCA_022567475.1 Acidobacteriota bacterium
TCTTGAGTGCCGTTGTTAGCTCATACCAGTCGCTGGCAAACCCTTCCGGAATTGATGAAGGGAGACTACTTATTAGCTTGGAAAACGCGGATCGGCAGGATGCTCTGGCCATTGCCGACCAACTAATGGCCGCTCAAACGTCAATCGAGCACCGCATCATGGGCTTCGCGGCCGCCGTACGCATGGGATCTGATGACGCTTTGCTGCGCCTAGCCCAGGAAATCCACACCCTGCGTTCAGGCAAAATGTTTGACCAGCTAATTTGGGCATTGCAGACCTACTATCAACCGAACGGCAATTCTTCGATACCCGTGCTACGACCACTCATCGAATTGCGTTCGGATGTCCCAGGGCTCGATGTTGCAGTGGGGAAAGCGTTGCAGAAGATAGGAACCAAAGAGGTCTTGCCGACAATGGCTCTCCTCCTCGACAGCCAGGATCCTTTGGCAAAGAGCACTGCGGCTTGGTTTTTCCACTTTTACACCGCTATGGCTGGTCCGGATGGAAACATCAACAGGTCTGGCGACGGACAGCACCCGTTCTGGTCGGACGATAGCCGCCGGTACGCACCAAGACGGAACTCGAATATAACCCCAGATGAATACGCTTCCTACTGGAAAACCTGGTGGGCTCAGAATCGAGCGCAGGTTGGCTTCCCCGCCCCCTGAATTGATGAACTGGTGATCTCCGTCAACCCGATAGGATAGTCAGCAAATTCCTGCGGGGTTAGGAATTTCCGAAACGAGCCCCGACTTCTGGTTTGTTACTGCGGCGTGACCGTCACCGGCTCCTTCTCAAACGTCATCACGCCCTTTTCGAGGTCGGCGTTCACCAGGACGGTGTCGCCCGGCACGACCTCGCCGTCGAGTATCTTCATCGCCAGCGGGTCCTGGATCAGCGTCTGGATCGCCCGCCGCAGGGGCCGTGCGCCGAAGTTCGGGTCATAGCCGCGTTTGAACAGCAACTGTTGCGCCGCCGGTTGCAGCTCGATGCGGACTTTTTTCTCCGCCAGCAATTTTTTCAGCGTCGCGACCTGCATCTCGACGATCTTCGAGATGTCCTCCTCACCGAGCGGGTTGAAGTGGATGATGTCGTCGACGCGGTTCAGGAACTCCGGCTTGAAGGTCTGCCGCAGGGCCTCATCCAACCGGCGCTGGATGTCGCGCACCTTGTCCTGGCGCTCCGCCAGCGGGCCGAAGCCGATGCCCTTCAACTGGTCCAGGTAGGAGCTGCCGACGTTGGTGGTCAGAATGATCATGGAGTTTTTGAAGTCCACCGTGCGGCCTTTCCCGTCGGTCAGCCGCCCGTCGTCCAGGATTTGCAGCAGCGCGTTGAAGACGTCCGGGTGGGCCTTCTCGATCTCGTCAAACAGCACCACCGAGTACGGACGCCGCCGCACATGCTCGGTCAACTGGCCGCCTTCCTCGTAGCCGACGTATCCGGGAGGAGCCCCGATCAGCCTCGCCACCGAATGCTTCTCCTGATATTCGGACATGTCCACGCGGACCAGGCAGCGCTCGTCGTCAAAAAGAAACTCCGCCAGGGCGCGCACCAGCTCGGTTTTCCCGACGCCGGTCGGCCCCAGAAAGATGAACGAGCCGATGGGCCGGCGGGGATCGGCCAACCCGGCGCGGCTGCGGCGCAAGGCGTTCGAGATGTGAGCCAGCGCTTCCTCCTGCCCGACGACGCGCTCGCGCAACCGCTCCTCCATATGGACCAGCTTGGCGATCTCGCCCTCGAGCATTCGGGTCACCGGAATCCCGGTCCAGCGGGACACAATCCGCGCCACGTCTTCCTCATCCACCTCTTCCTTGAGCATCCGCGGGGACTTCTGCACCTCCGCCTGCCGCTCTCTGGCGGCTTTCAGTTCCTTTTCCATCTGAGCCAGCGTGCCATAGCGAATCTCCGCCACCTTGCCCAGGTCTCCGTCGCGCTCGGCCTGCGCTTCCTCCAGCTTCAGTTTGTCGATTTTTTCTTTCAGCTCGCGCGTCTTGCCGATTGAATCCTTCTCGGTCTCCCAGCGCATCTTCAGGGCGCTGGCCTTTTCCCGCTCCCGCGCCAGCTCCTGCTCGAGCTGCTCCAGGCGCTCGCGCGAGGCCGGGTCGTTTTCCCGCGTGAGGGCCCGCCGCTCGATCTCCATGTGCCGGAGGTGCCGTTCGACCTGGTCGATCTCGACCGGCATGGAGTCCATTTGCACGCGGAGCGCCGCGCCCGCCTCGTCGATCAGGTCCACGGCCTTGTCGGGCAGGAAACGGTCGCTGATATAACGGTGCGAAAGCGTGGCCGCCGCAATGATGGCCGCGTCCTTGATCCGCACGCCGTGGTGCACCTCGTAGCGTTCATTCAGGCCGCGCAGGATGGCGATGGTGTCCTCGACGGTCGGCTCTTGCACCAGCACCTGCTGGAAGCGCCGCTCCAGCGCGGCGTCCTTTTCGATGTACCGCCTGTACTCATTCAGCGTGGTGGCGCCGATGCAGTGCAGTTCGCCGCGCGCCAGCGCCGGCTTGAGCATGTTTCCGGCGTCAATCGCTCCCTCAGCCGCTCCCGCGCCGACCAGGGTGTGCATCTCGTCGATGAACAGGACGATCTGCCCCGCCGCCTCGTCAATCTCCTTCAGAACCGCCTTGAGGCGGTCTTCAAACTCTCCCCGGAATTTCGCTCCGGCCACCAGCGACCCCAGGTCCAGGGCCACGACGCGCTTGTTTTTCAGAATCTCCGGGATGTCCCCGGCCACGATCCTCTGCGCCAGCCCCTCGACGATGGCCGTCTTGCCGACGCCGGGTTCCCCGATCAGAACCGGGTTGTTTTTGGTGCGGCGGGCCAGCACCTGGATGACACGGCGAATCTCCTCATCGCGGCCGATCACCGGGTCGAGCTTGCCGCGATGGGCCAACTCGGTCAGATCGCGCGCGTAGCGCTCCAGCGCCTGGTACTTGTCCTCCGGGCTGGGGTCGGTGATCCGTTGCGTTCCCCGAACGCTGGCCAGCGCCTTCAGGATCATTTCGTGCGTGGCCCCGTTTTTCCTCAGAACCACCTCGGCAGGGTCATCCTTCAAGCGGGCTACGGCCAGCAGCAGGTGCTCGGTGGAAACGTATTCATCTTTGAACTGCTTGGCCTCCTCGAACGCCATTTGAAATATCCGGTTGAGAGCCGGAGAGACGTACTGCTCGGCGTTTCCGGAGACCTGGGGGATCGCCCGCAAGGCGGTCTCGGCATCCATGGCGACGCGGTCCGGAGGAATTCCCATTTTCTCGAGCGTCGGGCCGACCACCCCCTCCGGCTGAATCGCCATCGCCAGCAACAAGTGCAAGGGCTCCAGCGACTGATGGTTTCTTTGAAAAGCCTTCTGCTGAGCCTCCTGCAAGGCCTCCTGCGCTTTTAATGTGAACTTGTCGAACCGCAGCATGGGGTTTCTCTTTTCCTTTGAAATTGCGTCCTTTGAAATTGTGGCGATCCGCTCCGGACTCCAGCGGCAAAACGAAGGGCGGCTCCTTGCGGGAGCCCCCTCCGGCCGCTTGCCGAGGCAACCTTGCCGGGACCGGCTTTACTTCTCGCTCTCGACTTTTACTTTGATCCGCTTCGGCTTGCTCTCCTCCCGCTTGGGCAAAGTTACCTTGAGCACTCCCTGAGAGAAACTTGCGTGGATTTTCTCAGGATCAACCGCGTCGGGCAAGGTAAAACTGCGGGTAAAGCTCCCGTACCGGCGCTCCCTGCGGTAATAGCTGCCTTCTTTCACCTCATCATCCTGCTTCCGCTCGCCCTGGAGCGTCAGAGTATTCCCTTGCACGGAGATCTCCACATCTTTCCCGTCCACTTCAGGAATTTCGGCCTTCAGTACGATGTGGTCCTTGGTCTCATAGACATCCACGGAGGGATTCCAGAGGCCCACGGCAAGGTCTTCATCGATTCCGCAGCTACCTCGACCAAAGAAATTGTCAAATATGCGGTCCAGGCGGCCTGGGAATGATGGCACGCTCCGGAATGGCTCCCAACGAATCAACGCTGACATTTTGCACCTCCCAATTTCGATGTTTTAGCACTTAGGTGAAGTTAATTATCTAAGCGCATAAACATAATATTATATGAGCGTACACATGTCAAGTATTATATTTTATTTATTATCATTAACATAGATAGAAAATAAAACTACTCCTACCCACGCCTTCCCGTTCTAGACTGCACAAGCCTTCTCGCCATGAATGACTTCAACTCCACGGGGGTATTCCGGCAGAACAATTTCCGGGACCCTGCGGGGCCACCAAGCGACCGTATTGCGGTTCGCCGTTCATTCGTCCGGCATCCGCCATCCGTCTTCTTTCTTCCGTCGTCCGTCGTCCATTAGGTTCAGCGACCCTTGTTCAACGCCCTTGTTCAACAGTGTTCAGCAGTCGGAGTTCAACAGTCAGAAAACATGCAACTGTTTCCCCGGAACGGAATCTAAGGACAGGGATCTGCAACCCAGCGAGAACCGTTATGGGGCGTGCAGGCCGAGGAACCAAGAAGAACAAGAAGGCCGTGCAAATGCTGGCAATGAAGCTGACAGATGGACTGGACGGCAGAATTTGGACAATCGAGCCGCTCCGGTCTCCGCGCGGAAGTGTGAGCGGAAAGGGCAGAACCTCAGTGAAATTTCCGGCTCGTTTCCTGGCGGCAAAACAGCCTTTTTGCTGGGGACATTTCTAAAGAGGTTTGACACAAAACAGCCTTTTTGCTTGACTCCTTGGGGGACAGCTACATACAATAACTAAAACTAACCCAATGGGTTTAGAGCTAAAGACGGGAGTTGGTTATGCAGGGTATGCTGGGTCGCTGGTGCTCGTTGAGCGTTTTGATTTTCCTCATCGGCAGTTTTGCTTTCTCTACACTTCTTCCCGCGCAATCGGAAACCGATCTTTCTTCTCCCTCGGACTTGATAGAACAAAGCGATGCGCCGGAGCTCACCGAAGGGGAGCGGAGGCGAAGGGAAGAGGCTCTCGAGCGGGAGTTGGCGGGCGCCTTCAAGAAGTGGATTGAGCAGGACGTCTCCTACATCATCACCGACGAGGAGCGGGACGTTTTCAAGAATCTGCAAAACGACGAGGAACGGGAGCAGTTCATCGAGCAATTCTGGCTGCGGCGCAATCCGGACCCGGAGTCGATGGACAACGATTACCGCGAAGAGCACTACCGCCGCATCGCTTACGCCAACCAGCATTTCCCCAGCGGCATTCCGGGCTGGAAAGCCGACCGGGGGCGCATTTACATCATGTGGGGCCCGCCGGATGAAATCGACGCCCATCCCTCGGGCGGACATTACAACCGTCCCATGGAAGAAGGCGGCGGATCGACTTCCACTTATCCTTTTGAGACGTGGCGCTACCGCTACATCGAAGGCGTCGGCCAGAACATCGAGTTGGAATTCGTCGATCCCACCCTGACGGGCGAGTACCGGCTGACGATGGACCCCTCGGAGAAAGACGCTCTGCTGCACATTCCCGGCGCCGGCCTCTCACTGATGGAGCAGATGGGGCTTTCAAGCAAGGTGGACCGCTTCAGACGCACTGACGGAACGCATATGCCCAAGCGTTTTACCGACAGCAGCCCCGGCGGCCACACCATGGGCAAGGGAAACCAATTCGACCGGCTGATGCTGTTGGCCAACATTAACAGGGCTCCCGCCATCAAGTTCAAAGACCTGGAAGAAGTCGTCATCACCAACATTCGCTATAACTCGCTGCCTTTCCGGGCGCGCATGGATTTTGTCAAGGTCACAGAGGACACGGTGCTGGTCGGCGTGACCGTATCGCTCGAGAACAAGGACCTGACGTTTCAAAACAACGGCGGCGTCGAGCAGGCGGTGGTGAACATATTCGGGCGCGTCAGCACGCTGACCCGCCGGGTGGTGCAAACCTTCGAGGACACCATGTCCCTGGACATCCCGGAGTCCTTGCTGGAACAGACCTTGGGAAAGCCTTCCGTTTACTGGAAGTCGCTTCCGTTGCGGCCGGGGCTGTACCGCCTGAGTCTGGCGCTGAAGGACGTCAAGAGCGGCAACGTGGGAACCTTGCAGTTGCGCATGGAAGTTCCTCGTTTTGAAGAGGACCAGCTCTCCACCAGTTCCTTGATTCTGGCGGACCTGATCCAGAAGGTTCCCAGCAAATCGATCGGGATGGGCCAGTTTGTGATCGGCAGCACCAAGGTCCGGCCGACGGTGACGGATTTGTTCCGCAGGGATCAAAAGCTGGGAATTTATTTGCAGGTCTACAACCTGAAACCGGATGCCAGCGGGCACAAGCCGGCAGCCACAATCGAGTACAGTCTTTTTAAGGGCAACGAGTCGGTCTTGCAGTTTGAAGAGGATGCGGCTTCGCTGCCCGAGGCCTCTCCCTATCAGGTGATCGTCGAGAAGATGCTGCCTCTCGATTCCCTGGAGCCGGGCCGGTACACCATACGGGTAAAGATCACCGACAAGATTACGAAAAAGTCGATTGCGCCTTCTGCCGAATTCACTGTGCAGTAGGACGCACGAGCGGCGGTGTCATGAGTTTACGAAGCTGGAGCTTACCTCTCATCTTGGGATTGTGCTGGCTGGGTTTGTTCCGGCCGACAACGGTTGCGGCCGAAGACGTTCCAGCCAAAGCGGCTGAGGCGGGCCGCTACGGCACAATAGCGGGACAGGTAACCGATCGCCGGGGCGTGACGCAATCGGGGGTCCCTGTTACCGTGACGCGCCAGGACAGCCAGTTCGTCCAGAAGGTCTTCACCAACAGCAAAGGGCGGTTCGCCCTGACCCGCTTGCTGCCGGGCAACTACGCGGTCGCAATCCTTTTGCCGAGCTACCTGCCCTTCTGGAAAGCTCCTGTCAGTGTTCAACCCGGAAAGCTGGCTTCGCTCCAAATCAATCTGTGGACATTGGCCGAGTCCCTGGAGGTCGGCCTGCCGCAGAACGCCAGCCGGGCGCGCGAAGAATGGAAATGGATTCTTCGCAGCGCCGCTCCCACGCGCCCCATCTTGCGCTTCCTGGAGGAAACAGAAAGCGGCAAGAATTCCGCCACGCTTCAGGACCCGCGTGAGCGGGCATTGCGGGGGACGGTGCAGGTTTCGGCAGGAGCCGGTTCTCGCGGATTCGGCAACGACCCGGGCCTCCACACCACTTTTGCCATGGAGTACAATCTGACGGGCACTAACGTCGTGGGGCTGGCCGGCTCGGCGGGCTGGGAACGCGGCACGCCCGCCTCAAGTTTCCGAACCTCCTGGAATCGCCGCTCCGCCAGCGGGTCAAACTCCTCTTTTTCCGCCACCGTGCGGCAGCTATCTTTCCCCGGTGAGTACAGGCCGGGAAGTGTGCAGGCCGGAAAATCCTCCGGCGAGCGAATCCAGTCGATGACCATCGGCTACGAGGATGAGACGCCGCTGGCAAACAATCTCCGCTTCCATTACGGCATGCTCTTCGACACGATCAACATCGGCGGACGGGTGAGCCGATGGAGTCCTTTTGGCCATCTCACTTATACGCCTGCGGAGCAAACGCGGTTGCGGTTTGGTTATACGGCGGCGGCTCCCAGGGTTTTGCCTTCGGGGTTGGATCCGGACCGGGACGTGATGGAGCAGTTGCTGGCCATCCCTCAAATCAGCAGCAACGGCTCTTCCCATGCTGTCCTGGAGAGAGGACGGCACTTCGAGGCTTCTCTGGAACAGGAATTGGGGAGCCGATACGTGTTGCAAGCCGCAGCCTTCTATGACTCCCTCTCCGACAGGGCCCTCTCCATGGGGGTGCAAGGCGCCGGGAGCGTGCCGGCGGGCTTGCTCCGCGATCCCTTCTCAAACCGCTATTTCCTGAGCGGGGGCGATTACTCCTCGCCGGGCGCGCGAACTGCCATTGGAGCCAAGCTGTCGGAAAATTCACTGCTCGTTCTGGGTTACAGCTTCGCTGGAGGGTTGCGGGCTGTTTCCGATGATTTGGCCGCCGAAAATTCCCAGGCGCTTCGGGACCTGATTCAGGCTCATCGCGGGCACGCTCTTGTGCTGAAGATGAGCACAACCGTTCCTGCGACAGCGACGCAGATCAGCACGTCCTATAAGTGGGTCCAGAATAAATTCCTCGTGCCCATTGATCCCTACGACCGGGGAATGGCACAGGCCTATCCTTACCTGAACGTGGTTGTTTTGCAGCCGCTTCCTTCTCCGGGAATTCTGCCGGTCCAAATTGAAGCTCTCGCCGATTTCCATAACCTGCTGGCGCAGGGTTACATGCCGGTTCAGACGCCTAGTGGGCCAAGCTACGTATTCCCTGCTGAACGCTCCTTCCGTGGCGGCTTTACCGTGATCTTCTAGCAGCTTTAACTTCTTGAATATAAATGCCCGCTGGATATTTCCGACCAGTTTCATGGATGCTGTAGACTTGTAATGCCGGTCCGAGCCGCGACCGACAGCGAGCGGTTCCGAACTTTGCTCAACCGCCACTCCACACGACGCCTCCGCTTTGATTTTTCCAACTGCGGATACAGTCTACAGAAACCATGAAACTCACCTGATGAATCGTTGTCCACTACCTTGCAGTAGGCCAGCGGTATGGCGAAAAGAAATGGGTTTGGCCAGCCCCACTGCACCAGCCTCAAAAGTGGCGACAGCTCTCAGGAAAGTCCTCCACTCTTCGAGCTTCGCAGGGAAGACGTTGCCGTGACAGTGTGGTTGATGTATTATACTGTTGGAACGGAAGAAAAGTTCAACAAATGGGAAGATTCGTTGATATGGCCATCAGGATGGAGACCCGGCTGGGCAGCAAGTGCGCGGATGACCTTTGGGTCCCCGCAAGGACCTCCAACTGCACCCTGGACATCCCTCAACGCATCGGTCCTGCATCTATTCGGCTCAGAAAACAATGCATCCCAGATAAAGTAGAAGCGATCGATCAGCTAGCTGTTTTGCAAGTAGGCACCTTGAATAAACCTGTCAGGCCCGACCAGGGGTATGGCCCGGTCGAAACAGTAATCTGCAATGTTGACAAAGGGCTGGTCTCGGCGGGGCATCGCTCCATCGTGGCGTGCTCCGCTGACTCCCAAACCGTGGGAGAAAGGCATGTGACGGTTCGTCAAGGTTTTGGTGGCT
>JADFGZ010000429.1 GCA_022567475.1 Acidobacteriota bacterium
GCGGAGTATACAGGCAAAACGGCTCTTCGGCGAGATAATCTCCGGTCGATCCGAAGGCGCGCGCGCGGCATCCTTCGCAGATATTGCGAAACTCGCAGGCGCCGCACTTTCCCTTCAAGTTGTCCAGGTCGCGCAGGGACGCAAACAGCGGAGAGTCCTGCCAGACCTCGGCGAAGCTTTGCCGGCGCAAGTTGCCGGCTTCGAGCGGCAGGTAGCCGCAGGGATAGACTTCGCCTTTGTGCGAGAGGAAACAAACGCCCGTCCCGGCCAGGCAGCCCCGCGTCATGGCATTCATCGCCTGGGCGGCATGCCCTCCATGCCCGTGCGCCGCCGGTTCCGGCAGTGGCTCTCCGCGCCGCCGGGCCTCGGCCCTCCGCTGCCTGACCACGCGGAAGAAGTGCGGCGCGCAGGTGGCCTTCAGCTCAATCTTGTTTTCGAGCGTCCGGTCGTAGAGCCAGTTCAGAATCTGTTCGTACTGCTCGGACTCGATCATCTGCTTGGCGGCGATTTGAACGCCGCAACCCACCGGCACCAGCAAGAACAGGTGAAAGGCGTCGGCGCCCAGCCGGAGAGCCAGAGCAAGCGTTTGCGGCAACTGCGCCGCATTATGCTTGGCCACCGAGGTATTGATCTGCATCGACATGCCCAGCCGCTTCAGGTGCTGGAACCCTTCAATCGCCCGGTCGAACGCGCCCGGAATTCCCCGGAAGCTATCGTGGGTGGCCGCGTCGGCTCCATCCAGGCTGATGGCGACCCGCCGAATGCCGGCTTCTTTTATCTTGCGGGCCACCTCGGCGGTGATGAGCGTTCCGTTGGTGCCCAGCGCCACGTGGATGCCGCGTTCGGTGGCCCGGCGCGCCAGCCGGAACAGGTCGCCCCGAAACAGCGGCTCGCCTCCGCTCAACACCAGGATCAAAGGAGCGTATTCGGCCAGTTGATCGATGATCTGGACCGACTCTTCGTAGCTCAGATCATCCGGAGAAGATAGCTCTGTAGCCGTCGCCCGGCAGTGGACGCAGCGCAGGTTACAGCCTTTGGTCAGTTCCCAGAAAACCAGCCTGGGACGATAGGGCTGATTGGACAGACCGGACAAATTTTCCATCGCTACCTGCTCCTTTCCTAGATGCCCCCCACTGGATGGAATGGCACGCAGGCTGCCACATCGCACGGTGCTGGCGAAGATTCTTTCTTGTTTCCTGTCATTTGCTTACGTTCCTTCCCGGGCCCCTGAATCATGGCTTCGCGAGGGAGTCTGCCGCCTTCTGGGTGGAGACACCCACAATTGAGCCACCAGCCCCAGCGATGGGTCTCGAGGCTGCTTTTTTTGCCCTTGCCAGTAAGGTTATAACCAGCCACCCGGCAGGTGGCTCCGTGGCGGCATCGCCTCCATAACTCTTTGGCGGCTCCGTAATTTCTCGCGCCGTTCTGCGCTAAGCTTCAGGAAAGTAAACCGATGATCCTGCGTGCTTTCACTCTTCTGCCGAGCGAAATATCACAAAAGCTCGGGGAGCCGCATTCTTTACAGCGCCCAGAAGTGATTGGAATCAATCGAAAATTCTATAGCGGCACTCTGGCATCAAAAATGCCACAGACGGGAGGAAGGACTTCGGAATGGCCTGAATGGCAAGGGCTGGAGAGTAATATGGGGCATTTTCAGGACCCTGAATTTATCAAGCAATTCCATGTGCTGGGGACCAGTCACAGACGGGCGCCTGTCGAGGTGCGCGAGCGGCTGACCGTGTCGGCTTCCGATGCCGGCCTGAGGGCTCTCGAACTCATCGAACAAGCCGGGATTGCAGAAGCCGCTATTGTCTCCACCTGCCTCCGCTCCGAGTTCTACATCTTCGGGAACGGCTCGGACCCCCGGGCAGCGGTCGCTGCATTTTGGAGCCGCTGTTTCGGGATCGAACCGGCGCACTTCCGGCCATTTCTTTACTGCAAGAGCGGCGGTCAGCCATCTGTTCCGCGTGGTCGCCGGGCTGGACTCGCTGATTGTGGGAGAGAATCAAGCAAGGCAGAGAGCCTCGGACGAGCGACACATCCAACTCGGCGTCTTCCGCGACGTGGAGCGGCCCACGCTGAACGAGCATCTCGATCATGCTCAACAGGTTAGCCAGGAGTCCGGACCTGTTAAGATCACCGACCTGCTCCGGCAATTTGGTTAATGCAATTTCATAGTTGCTGTATAGCTTCCCAGAACGCTCGGGAAGCCCCAGAGGGGCGCAAGAGTTTAGCCCACGGCGCCAGCCGTGGGTGGGAAAGGCCATGCCGGATCAGCCCCGGAAGGGGCGA
>JADFGZ010000172.1 GCA_022567475.1 Acidobacteriota bacterium
GGAATCGCGCCTGCCAGTCTCATTGTTTCCGTAAACCCAAGCGGTCTATTGCTGGACAGTTATACGGGCGAAATTACCGTTACGATTCCCAATGCGGAGCCTTCCTTTCAGACGGTATCCGTCTCCTTGGCGGTAACAGCGGCTGAAGCAACTCGCATGGCGGTGAATCCGAACGTCCTTCTTTTCCCCTTTGTGGTCGGCGGGCCGGCAAGCCCAAAACAGCTCACCATCTCCAACGAAGGCGGCGGCTCCCTGAACTTTCAGATCACATGGTCCACTTTTTCCGGCGGTT
The DNA here is from genome assembly GCA_022567475.1 of Acidobacteriota bacterium. Lineage (GTDB taxonomy): Bacteria > Acidobacteriota > Terriglobia > 2-12-FULL-54-10 > 2-12-FULL-54-10 > JADFGZ01. The sequence continues at coordinate 293 of JADFGZ010000172.1, forward strand.
CCTGGCTGACGGTTACGCCTGCAAGCGGCACAGCCACGCTTTCGGCTCCCTCCTCCGTGGCAGTGACGGCGGACCCCAGCGGACTGGCTGCCGGGACTTACCTCGGCCAGATCACCATTTCGCGATCTCCTGCCGGCGAAAGCATCGATGTGCCCGTAACGATGACGGTCAGCACAATCCAGCAGTTGATGCGGCTTTCGCAGCGGGGCCTGACCTTTACCGGCATCGCCGGCGGAGGCGCGCTGCCGCCACGGCCCCTCAGAGTTGTGAACATCGGCCAGGGCACGATGGACTGGTCAGTAACCCCATCGACGAATTCCGGCGGTAATTGGTTAACAGTGAGCCCTCCGAACGGCTCAACCGCTGCGGGTGCAGGGAATGTTCCACTGGTGACGGTCAGCGTGAATCCAGCCGGACTGGCGGCGGGACATTATTATGGTCAGGTGAGTGTCACGTCGCCGACAGCCGTCAACTCTCCCCAGAGCGCTTCCATTGTCTTAAACGTTTTACCGGCGGGCAGCAACCCGGGACCGGCAATACAACCGTTCGGCATGCTCTTCGCGGGCGTGGCCGGAGGAGATAATCCTGGCTCGCAAACGATCTCTTTGGCGAATTTGACCGATACTCCGAAGGATTTCACGTTGGGCCGGTTCACGCCCGACGGTTTCATCTGGTTCACAGCGGTCCCAGCCACCGGCACAGTGGGACTGCCTCCACCGGTTTCAATCGTTATTCAGCCCAATATTAGAGCTCTGTCGGCGGGGTTTCGAGAAGGCTTACTCACACTTGCTTTCAGCGATGGGACAGTCAATACGGTGAAAATGGCTCTAGTGTTGGGCGCTAGCGAAGGAACGGCGCAGCGGATGCCTCCGGTTGCCCGGCTGGCCGGGTGCAGCCCGGCCACATTGCATCCGGTGTTCACCCTGCTGGGCAACCATTTCAACGTCTCGGCGGCATGGCCGGTCCCGATTGAGGTCAGTGTGGCCGACGACTGCGGCGACCCGCTCACAACCGGGACGGTGCTGCTGACGTTTTCCAACGGCGACCCGCCGCTTGTGCTCGGGTCGCTTGAGGACGGACGCTGGAGCGGGACCTGGCAGCCGCGCAATGCCGGAGTATCGGAGGTCACGATCACTGCGACGGCAGCGGTCCCCGGCACGCCGCTCCAGGGGACGGCTCAGCTTGTGGGCGGGTTGCAGGTCAATCCCGTTGTTCCGCAAGTAGGAGAGGGAGCTGTGGTGAGTGCGGCGAGCTTCGCGCAGCGGGTCCCGGCGTCGCCCGGCAGTCTGATCTCCATCTTCGGAGTGGAGATGGCCGACGCGACCGGAGCATCGCCCGCGCTTCCGCTGTCCACGCAGTTGGCAGGCACGAAGGTAATCCTGAACGGGCAGACCATTCCGTTGCTGTTTGCAAGCAGCGGCCAGATCAACGCGATGGTCCCTTACGGGATTGCGACCGACACACAGCACCAGCTTGTGGTGCAGCGGGGAACAAGCTTCACGGTGCCGGAACCGTTGACGGTGGCGGCGGCCCAGCCGGCAATCTTCACGCTGAACCAATCGGGACAGGGACAGGGACTGGTCTTTGTGGCCACCTCAACCACGTCGGTGCTGGCGGTTGCTTCGAGCCCGGCCAAGGCGGGCGACGTGGTGATCCTGTGGTGCGCCGGGTTGGGAGCGGTCGACCAGCCGGTAGCGGCAGGCGAGGCCGCGCCTTCCGCGCCTCCTGCCACGACGGTGAACCCCGTCACGGTCACCATCGGCGGTGTGAACGCTACGGTGCAATTTGCCGGGCTCGCGCCATTTTTTACCGGATTGTATCAAGTCAATGCGGTGGTTCCCAATGGCGTCCAACCCGGCAATGCCGTGCCGGTGGTGCTCAGCGTAGCCGGGCAAAGCAGCCCCCCTGTCACCATGGCAGTGCGATAGCGGCCGATGAGCCAGTTGCCGTTTTATGGTTGCCAATTGACTTTGCACATTCCGCTGCTTATGTTGTCTGAGCGCCTGCTCAGGCAGCTTGCCTTATGGAGACGATTGCCGCTGCCGCCATTCTGATCTATGCCGCCGTTCTGGTCATCGGCGGCGTCGTGGGCTGGCGTCTCTCCGGCAGCCGGATGTCCTTCACTGCCAGTCTGACCAGCGCGGCCCTGCTCACCACCGCCTACAGTCTGTCGCACAGCTCCTCTTTTGGCGGATACCTAATGGCCGCCATCGTGTCGCTGGCCCTTGGCATTTTGTTTGCTGTGCGATTTCGCAAAACAGGAAAGTTTCTTCCCGCCGGAATGATGCTGCTCGTCAGCCTTGCAGTTGTCATCCTGTTCGGGTGGGCCGCCGCCCTCGCTTGGTAAAAATTGTCGCAGACATTGGGGGACGGGAATAACGAATCAGAGAGCCGGCATGCCGCCTGGAACAGGAATACCTTGCATCTTCTTTTCACTTTGGCTTTGGTTTTGGGTTTGGCTCTGGCGGGCGGCGATTTTTCCCGTTTCTTCTTTATGCGCGATTTCCCTTACAAGGAAGGCTGTTGTTCCGGAGTTTTTCTCTGGGCCTGCTCAATTTTCTGAATAGTGCTCCGGACCTTTTCCGCCTGGGGAGCGTCCGGATGGTATTCCAAAAACTCTTCCAGTTCTCTGCGGGCTTTCTTGAATTCTGAACGCCGCAGGTGTATTTCCGCCAGGGATATCCGCGGATTGGAAAAATGGCCGGGATCGAGTTCCTTCGCCAATTCCAGATAGGTCAAGGCGCGGTCATAATCGGCCAGCATGAAATAGCTGAAACCAAGCTGTGCATTGGCCAGGGGATCGCGGGGACGCTCGCCCTGCGTGTGCAGATTGATCTCCAATGCCTCGCGGGAACGCCCCTGAGCCAGCAAGGCCCCGCCCAAATTGATCATCGGCTGATAGGCCCCGGGCTCCTGATCCAGCGCCTCGCGAAAATAACGCTCGGCTCTGGCGAAATCCTTTTTTTGAAAGTAGATTGTTCCCAGATTATTGAGCGCCTCCACAAACTGGGGAGCCTGCTCCACCGCCTTCTCCAGATGCTCGATCGCGCCGTCGGCATCGCGCCGCTCCAGCCGCTTCCGAGCCTTCCGGTATTCACCGCGGGCTTTTCGGGAGATGCTCAATTCTCGTACGGAGACCGTATCCTTGAAAACAGGAACGGCCCGAACCTGCAAGGCCTCCTCATCGAAGACAAACTCTTTCTCCACCCTTCCTTTCGGACCGGAAAAACTTCGAGTGACCTCGACGGTTTGACGAATTTCCCCGTAGCTGGGAATCAAGATCGCCAGGCTATAGGTTCCGGGCTGCAGCTTACTAAACTTAAAGCGGCCCCGGGAATCTGCCCGCTTCTGCGAAGTGAACGTCACCTCCACGCCCACCAAAGCAACGGATATTCTGACTCGCCGGGCCAAGGTTCCGGGCGGCAGCGTAATTTGACCGCGGAACTCCAGCAGTGGAGTTGTCGCCGCCTCTGCCAGCACCGGAAGGACCAGAAGGACCAGCAAGACAAGACCTGTCACCAGCCCCCAAGATCGCGCAGAGCGCATCCGAATCGCCCACTGCGACAAACGGCTTGTCCGGCTAGCAGCAAGCTGAGTCATATTCTTATCGCCAGCGCAGGAAATCATTCCCATCTGTTTCCTAAATTATATACCGACTTCCCTTCTCTCCACAATTGCGCGCCTAGCATGGAATTGTATCACTGGAGGCTTCCTAAAAGTTACCGCCAGCGATACACCTCTGCAAGTGGCGGTTGCATCGTGGGTCAATTCCCCTTATAATAATGGGTTTGAGCCAAAAGCTGGCGGCTGCTTTGTTTTACTTGCCATACGGCGCTGATTGTTTTTCCCCCTTTAGGAGTTACAGAATGAACCAGCAGGGATGGAATCCCAGCACATATGGGATTGAAGAGCACGGCATTACGAATGCGAATCATGTCTATTGGAACCTTCCTGCCGGAGCGTTGTACGAGCAGGCTCTCCAGCGCAACGAGGGGAAAACCGCTCACCTCGGGCCTCTGGTGGTCAGCACGGGATATTACACCGGCCGCTCGCCAAATGACAAGTTTATCGTGCAGGAACCCGGCAGCCAGAGCAACATCTGGTGGGGCGCCGTCAACCGGCCCTTTGAGCAAGAGCGGTTCGACCGCCTTTATCAACGCGTAATGGGGTTTCTGCAAGGCAAGGACCTGTTTGTGCAGGACTGTTTCGCGGGCGCGGACCCCCGCTACCGGAAGCCCATCCGGGTGATCAGCGAGTATGCATGGCACAGCCTGTTTGTCCGCAATATGTTCATTCGCCCGGACTGGTCCAAGGTCCGGGAGCATGTGCCGGAGTACACCATCATCGCCGTCCCCAACTTTCAAGCCACACCGGCGGTGGACGGGACCAATTCGGAAGCATTCATTCTAGTTCACTTTGGCCGGAATCTGGTGCTCATCGGCGGCACCGAGTATGCGGGCGAAATTAAGAAGTCCGTCTTTACGATCATGAACTATTGCCTGCCGCTGGAAAACATCTTCTCCATGCACTGCTCGGCGAACATCGGCCAAGAAGGAGATGTCGCCCTTTTCTTCGGCCTCTCCGGCACAGGCAAGACCACGCTCTCCACCGACGCCAGCCGCAAACTGATCGGCGACGATGAGCATGGCTGGAGCGACCGGGGTGTCTTCAACTTCGAGGGTGGGTGCTATGCCAAAGTGATTCGCCTCTCTCCCGAGGCCGAGCCGGAAATCTACCAGACCACGCGCCAGTTCGGCACGGTGCTCGAAAACGTCGTAATGGACCCGGTGACCCGGCGTCTGAACCTGGATGATGACTCACTCACGGAAAATACCCGCGGTTGCTACCCCATCAACCAAATTGACAACTGCGAGCTTTCCGGCATGGGCGGGCATCCGCGGAACCTCATCATGCTAACCGCCGACGCCTTTGGGGTCATGCCTCCGGTGAGCAAGTTGACTCCTGAGCAGGCCATGTACCATTTCCTTTCCGGCTACACCGCCAAGGTGGCGGGCACGGAAAGGGGGATGGGCAGCGAACCGCAGGCCACTTTCAGCACCTGTTTCGGCGCTCCCTTCATGTCCCTTCACCCGTCGGTCTATGCCAATCTGCTGCGCGATAAAATTGCACAGCACAAGACGCACTGCTGGCTGGTGAACACAGGATGGAGCGGGGGACCGTTCGGAGTCGGCAAACGCATCAAGATCGCGCACACCCGGGCGATGGTCCGCGCCATACTGAACGGCCAGCTTGCCTCGGCGCCCACCAAAAAGGACCCCATCTTCGGCCTGCAAATTCCTCAAACCTGCGAAGGCGTTCCGACAGAAATTCTCTGGCCCAGCACTACATGGAAGAATGCCGCCGACTATGACGCCAAGGCGAAGGATTTGGCCCAGAGATTTGAGAAGAACTTTGAGGAATTCGCTCCCAGCGTTTCTTCGGAAGTCTGCACCAGCGGCCCTAAAGTGAAATGAGCCGGTTCCCGTTCTGATTGGCTGTTGTTGGCTTTGGAGTTTTAGCAGGGGTGTCGGAGCAGCAAATCAGCGATGGCCGTCGAACAGCGCCTTCATGTTCGCCCGGTACCATGCAACCGTTTTCTCCAGCCCTTCTTCAAACAGAACCGTAGGTTCATAGCCGAGATGCTGCCTGGCCTGGGTGATGTCTGCCTGGGAGTGCAATATGTCGCCGGGGCGAGGGGCGGCGTAGATGGGCTCCACATCGGCCCCGATGATCCGGCGCAGCGTGGCAAATGTCTTGTTGAGTGTCTGCCGCTCGCCGGTAGCCACGTTCAGCACCTTCCCGACCACTTGGGGAGCCTTACAGGCAAGCAGGTTAGCCTGCACCGCATTATCAATAAAAGTAAAGTCGCGGGACTGCTCTCCATCGCCAAAGATCGTCGGCTGCTTGCCCTGCAGTAGAGAAGTGATGAACAGCGACAAAACACCCGAGTAGGGCGAAGTAGGGTCCTGGCGCGGGCCGAAGATGTTGAAGTATCTCAGGCTCACCGTTTCCAGCCCATAGGTTTGCGTAAAAACCTTGGCGTACATTTCCCCCACCAGCTTGGTGATGGCATAGGGAGAAATGGGGTTGGAGGGCATGGACTCCAATTTGGGCAGGGTGGGCGTATCGCCATAGGCGGAAGAGGACGCCGCATAGACGACTCGCTTCACCCCGGCATCTCGCGCAGCCACCAGCAGGTTGAGCGTCGCGTCGATGTTCATCTGGTTGCTGGTCACGGGGTCGGTGACCGACCGGGGGACGGAAGGCAAGGCGGCCTGGTGCAGAACATAATCGACACCCGCCAGCGCGGGGCGGAGCCGCTCCAGGTCGCTGAGATCCACCTCCTGGAACTCAATCCGGTGCAGCACTTCAGAAAGGTTCTCCGGCTTGCCGGTCAGAAAGTTGTCCACCACCCGAACCTGCTCGCCGCGCCGAAGCAATTCGCGCACCAGAGCGGAACCGATGAACCCTGCTCCTCCAGTTACCAAGTAAAGAGCCATGCTGCCTCCGAAAGGTAACTGTAATCGGCTGCCGAAAGGCTGTCAATCTTTACCCTGCCGGGAGTGCCAGTACAGTTACCAAAACCGCCCGGCAGCCCCGACTTTGCTCCCATAAAACCTTTCTGTTATCATCCTTACCATGCAGCCGAAAGAGTTCGTGCACCTGCATCTGCACACCGATTACAGTTTACTGGATGGCGCCTGCCAGATTTCCGGGTTGGTGGACCGCGCCCTCCGTCAGAAAATGCCGGCTGTGGCGGTAACCGACCACGGCAACCTGTTCGGGGCGGTTTCTTTTTACAAATCCGCAACCGCGCGCGGACTGAAGCCGATTCTGGGTTGCGAAGTGTACGTTTCCCAGCAGGGGCGCTTCACCCGCCATGAGTCGGATCGTTACAATCATCTCGTTCTGCTTTGTGCCAATCAACAGGGTTACCGAAACCTTGTCAAACTGGTCTCCGCCGGATATTTGGAAGGTTTCTACTACAAGCCCCGCATTGACAAAGACCTGCTGGCCAGCCACTCCGCGGGCTTGATTGCTCTTTCGGCTTGCCTGCGGGGAGAAGTGGCCGAGGCTCTTCTGGCGGAGAAGATGGACGAAGCCCGCCGCGTGGCGTATCAGTTCCAAGATATTTTCGGGAAGGAGAATTTTTTCCTGGAGATCCAGGATCAGGGGCTCGATGCGGAGAAGCGAATCAATCCCCGCCTGGTGGAACTGTCGCAGCAGACTGACATCCCGCTGGTGGCAACCAACGACTGCCACTATCTCAGCCAGGAGGACTCCCGCGCCCACGACGTACTGCTCTGTATCCAGACGGGCCGAACCGTTGGCGATACGAAGCGGATGAAGTTTGCCACTGACCAGTTCTACATGAAGTCCTACGACGAGATGATGCAGGTTTTCCAGGAACTGCCCGATGCGGTAGGACGGACGGCGGAGATCGCTGCCCGGTGTAACTTGCAGATAGAAAAGGTGGAACATCAAGGAAAAATAGCATATACAATAACTAAGAAAGGAAAAGACACTGTAATCGAACTTGGATTCTTAGGTGTGGATGTCCCGGAGATTATGCATAATGGCGGAATTTATCATGATGACTATTCTAATAGATATAATACAATGATATATTCCTGGGAACTTTCATGGGGCATACAAGATGATATAGTGTATGACAATAGTCTGAAAAAGCTAAATCCAATAAGCAAAGACACTGCATGCGCGGTAAACGAGTTACTATATTACTGTATCAAAGAAGATGTAAGGAAAAGAAAAGTTCGTCTTGATACTAACAAGGACGGCAAAATTATTCTAGGATTGACCATTGACTATCAAGACTTGGTAAAATCAATCAATGAACAATCAATGTATTATTTAGAGAACATGTCAAAGAAAGAACGTGATCTTTTTGATAGAGTAGGCGATAGAACCATGAACAATTCAGAAAAAGAAGAACTAGAACAATTAAGAAAGCAGACCAAAGCAAAAATTGGAGTCAGACTAAGATGAATCCGTTATTAATTTCAGGCTTTGGCACATCAATTAATGTGGACAAGAGAAAACTTATCATAACTAACAGACTAAAAAAGTCAAGACTAGAGTTTAATCCGCACAAAATTGAACATGATAGCATAATTATTGATGGTCACACTGGAAACATTACATTTGAGTCGATGAGATGGTTGATGAAGCATAATATTCATCTGACATTATTGAATTGGGATGGGAATCTTTTGGCAACTACATTGCCTGATCAAACTATTTCTGGAAAGTTGAGATTGTCACAATACAAAAAACATCTTGATGGTGTGGTACGTTATACTATTGCACAAAAGATTGTGAAGTCTAAAGTTGATTCATCACTGAATCTATTACAGGAATTATCAAAATACTATCCAATTGATGGCAAGAAGATAAAATCAAGATTTGATGTAGAATTTGCAGTTTTTGAGCAAAAAACCATTCAAAACACGCATAAAATTCAGGAAATCATGACTCATGAAGCGAGAATCGCTAAAATCTACTTTGAATGTATGAGAGAAATATTTGGCAAACTAGCACCACAGTTCTCATTTGAGACTCGTTCTAGTTTTGATCACAAAAGAGCAGACCATGCAGCTGATGAAATCAATGCTTTACTGAATTATGGTTATTCTATACTAGCATCAGAAATCAAAAAGTTTCTAAATTCTGTAGGATTGGATACTCAAATTGGATTCTTGCATGAGACATTACTTAGTAGAACTCCATTAGTTTATGACTTGCAGGAATTGTTTAGGTGGTTAATTGATTTA
>JADFGZ010000173.1 GCA_022567475.1 Acidobacteriota bacterium
CCCAGCACCTTCGTGATCGCCGCCGTCAGCGTCGTCTTCCCGTGATCGATGTGCCCGATCGTCCCGATATTTACGTGCGGCTTTGAACGGTCAAATTTTTCCTTCGCCATCGCTTTTGCTGCTCCCTTTCGTCTGCTTGAACCATCTCCGCTAACCGTCCCAGAAACATCACCGGCCGCAGGAAACCTTCCGCGGCGCTACCGCCTCACCTCTCGCCCCTGGACGCGGGCGACAATCTCCTCGCTGGCAGTGCGGGGCATTTCCTCATACCGCGCAAAGTGCATGGTGTAGGTGGCGCGGCCCTGCGTCCGGGATCGCATTTCCGTGGCATACCCAAACATCTCCGCCAGCGGCACCCTCGACCGGATGATCTGGGTGCCGGAACGCGCCTCCATTGCCTCAATCTTCCCGCGGCGGCTGTTCAAATCGCCGATCACATCTCCCATATACTCTTCCGGCACCACGACCTCCACGCTCATCACCGGCTCCATCAGGACCGGCTTGGCGCGGCGGACCGCAGCCTTAAAGCCCATCGAACCGGCGATCTTGAAGGCCAGCTCGGAGCTGTCCACTTCATGGTAGCTGCCATCGACCAGCGTGGCGCGGATGTCCACCATCGGATAGCCGGCCAGCACGCCGCCCTCCATGGCCTCGCGAATCCCCGCCTCCACCGGCTTGATGTACTCTCTGGGAACCCTGCCTCCCACGATCTTGCTGACGAACTCAAATCCGGCGCCCGGCTCCGTCGGTTCAATCTCCAGCTTGACATGCCCGTACTGGCCGTGCCCGCCGGTTTGGCGAACGTACCTCCCTTCGGCCTCGGCGCTGCGCTGTATGGTTTCGCGATAAGCGACCTGGGGCTTCCCCACATTGGCGCCCACACGAAACTCTCGCAACAGGCGGTCTACGATGATCTCCAAGTGCAGCTCGCCCATCCCGGAAAGAATGGTCTGGCCCGTTTCCGCATCCGTATTCACCTGGAAGGTGGGGTCTTCTTGCGCCAGCTTGCCCAGCGCCACCCCGAGCTTATCCTGGTCCGCCTTGGTCTTGGGTTCCACTGAAATGGAGATCACCGGGGTGGGAAACTCGATGGACTCCAGCAGGATCGGCGCGTCCGGATCGCAGATGGTCTCGCCCGTGCTGACATTCTTCAGGCCGACCGCAGCGGCGATGTCGCCTGCATAAACCTCGTCAATATCTTCGCGCTTGTCCGCATGCATTTTGAGAATACGCCCAATGCGCTCCTTCCGCTGCCGGGTGGCGCTCCAGACCTGCGACCCGGTTTTCAAAAAACCGGAGTAAACCCGGAAAAACGAAAGCTGGCCGACGTACGGATCGGTCATGATTTTGAAAACCAAGGCGGCGAAAGGCTCGGAGTCGGCAGGCGCCCGCTGAATGGTATCCCCCTTCGGCGAGAGCCCCTCCACAGGAGGAATATCCACCGGAGCGGGCAGAAAGTCGACCACCGCATCGAGCAAGGGCTGCACGCCTTTGTTCTTAAAGGCAGCCCCGCAGACCACCGGAACCAGCTTGTTTCCGATGGTGGACCGGCGCAGGCTGGCTTTCAACTCCTGCTCGGTCAACTGCTGGCCATGAACGTATTTTTCCAGCAGCGCCTCATCCTGCTCACAGATCAACTCAACCATTTTGTCGCGGTAAGACTTTGCCTGGGCGCGGTAGGGCTCGGGAATTTCTTCCTCCTCAAACTGTGCGCCCAATGTCTCCTCGCGGTAGACAATCGCCTGATTGCGAAACAGGTCAATGACTCCCAAAAATTTGTGTTCCGTTCCCAGGGGAAGCTGTATCGCCACCGGATGGGTTCCCAGGCGCGTGCGCATCATGGCCAGGCAGCGGTCGAAGTCCGCTCCCACGCGGTCCATCTTGTTCACAAAGGCGATGCGCGGAACGCCGTACTTGTCCGCCTGCCTCCAAACGGTTTCCGACTGCGGCTGCACACCCGCCACCGCGTCAAAGACAGCCACCGCGCCGTCCAGCACCCGCAGGGAGCGCTCCACTTCCGCCGTAAAATCCACATGCCCTGGGGTGTCGATGATGTTGATGCGGGTGTCATTCCAAAAACAGGTAGTGGCCGCCGAGGTGATCGTAATTCCGCGCTCCTGCTCCTGCGCCATATAATCCATAATGGCGGTGCCTTCGTGGACCTCTCCCATGCGATGCGTGATCCCTGTGTAATAGAGAATCCGCTCCGTGGTCGTCGTTTTCCCGGCATCGATGTGGGCCATGATACCGATGTTGCGAATTTTTTCGAGCGCTATTCCACGCGGCATATCTTTCTAACCGTCTTTCTAACCGTATTTCCCACTGTCTTGCCACCCTGTTGCCGTGGCCATCCCTGAAAGCCATCCGCCTCCCTGGCTGCCTCGCAAGACCCAAAAGGCTCTCTCCCAGCGGGCCAAGGGCCTGACCCTGGCTGCTCCCGGCAGCGGAGCAAAAAGGCCGCCGGGAAGACCGCCCAACCGGGGGAGAACAAATTTCCTGTTCTGTGATTGATTCCCCTGACTGCCGATCCTTAACCCTACCCTATATCCTAAAAAACCACGTTGCCGGAAAAGCCCGTCTCCCGGAAAGGCGAGGCCATGGCTCTCGGCCCTTGCTCCCTACCAACGGTAGTGAGCAAACGCCCGATTCGCCTCTGCCATCCGGTGGACTTCTTCTTTCCTCTTGATCGCAGCACCCCGGCCGTTAAAAGCGTCCAACAACTCACCCGCCAGCCGATCCGACATGCTCTTTTCCCCGCGACGGCGCGCGAAACCGATCAGCCAGCGAATGCTCAAGCTGGCCCTGCGGTCCTGGTTGACCTCGATCGGAATTTGGTAGTTCGCGCCACCCACCCTGCGGGTCTTCACTTCCATCAGGGGCTTGGTGTTTTCGACAGCCTTTTTGAAAACCCGGAGCGGATCATCTTTCGTTCGCTCCTGAATTTTCTCCATCGCCGAATAAAAAATCGTTTCCGATGTCGACTTCTTGCCATCCCACATCAGGCAGTTCACGAATTTCGCCACCAGCTCGCTGCTGTAAATGGCGTCCATCGGAACCTGACGGCGTTCGACAAATCCTTTCCTCGGCATATTCGACCCTGTTCTCCCGCAGTCCTAAGTCTCCGGCCAGCATTCCATCGCCGCCGCTGCCCGGCTCAAGCTTTGGGCCGCTTGGCCCCGTATTTCGATCTTCCTTGCTTCCGGGTCCCCACGCCCGAAGCGTCCAGAGTGCCTCGAATGACGTGATACCGCACGCCCGGCAGGTCCTTCACCTTGCCCCCGCGAATCAGCACAATGGAGTGCTCCTGCAGGTTGTGGCCGACGCCGGGGATGTAGCTGGTCACCTCAATCCCGTTCGTCAGGCGAACCCGGGCCACCTTGCGGAGCGCCGAATTGGGCTTCTTGGGCGTGGAGGTATAGACCCGCGTGCAAACCCCCCGTTTCTGAGGACACGATTGCAACGCCGGGCTCGCCGTCTTGCTCTTGATCCTTTTCCGTCCAAGCCGCACGAGCTGATTAAATGTAGGCACCAAAACCCTTCCGGATCGCATCAACCCATCAGTCGGAGGAAAAACAGGCTTCCCTCGCTTCAAAACTTCTGAAGAAGATCTGCTGCGACCAAATTCAAATTGTCCCTAAAGGGTGGAAAACCCTCCCGGAGCGGCATCTTTCTCCCACTTCGGGCAGCTTTGTTTTAGGCTAGTCGTTCCGCCCTAGCAGGCGGCCAAGTTATTCACCTGGGCGGCAGGCAACATCGGGGACTTGCTGCAAAAGAAAACCCGGTAGCCTTCCACTACATGCCGCCTCTAGATCATAGCAGCATCCATGTAGCCAAACCCAAACAATTTAGCAAAAAGCTTACCTTCTGTCAACACGCCGCCACCCAGCTTGTCGAATCTTCCAGACCAACAGCACGTTAGAACGTTTCGCCGTTTCCTGCGACCGAGCTGCACGGCGCCCGGCGCCCCATTTGCAACTCCTCAATCACCCATCGAGCGGCCCAAACAGTTGAAACGTCTCCATTTTCGCCACCAGCCCGGAGCTGAATGAAAGCAGCGCAGAATCATTTATGCTAAAATGTCAAAGTAAGTCATTACAGGAGGGATTTCTTAAATTTTCCCTTCTTGGGCAGGCTTTGCTTGCGGCGAATGATTTTTTATCCCGGAGCGAAGCATCTTTTTGCATGACATGGGAATCGAACTAGTTGGCAGTCGTTTGTAGCAGTTATCTACGCATTGAATAGAACACCGTTGGGAGGAACTTTCCATGAGTATTACACCTTCACCCATACCGCGATCCGGCGGAGAGTCGAGCACGGCAAGCAGCGCAGAAAGCAACGCGCCTTCGACCCCAACCGGAGGCGGCGGGAGTTCCACTTCGCTGCAATCCGTCATTCTGCTGGTGGTGTTGATCTTGGTTGTTGCCGGAGGATTGGGCTTCTACTCCTACCAGTTGACCAACCGGCTGGAGGAGATGAAAACCAGTTTTGACCAGACGACCGCCGCGCAGAACAATATCCTGCAAGCAATCGGCCAGCGCCTGGACCAGGGCGATGAACGCTACGCCGACCTGCAGGGCGAATTCTCCGTGACCAGGGAACGGCTGGGTCTGACCCGGAACGAACTGCAGCGGGCGCGGCAAATCTCTGCCGAGCTGGCTGAGCGGCAGAGGGCATCCGCCACGCTGCTGACCAGCCAGTTGGACCAGCTCCAGCAGGAACAGGTCACCACGCAGGGATCGGTGGGCACTTTGGAAACCGATGTGGTCGAAGTGAAGGAAGATGTAAAGTCCACCCAGGAACTGCTGGCCTCCACCCAAATGGAGTTGCAGCGCGTGAAGGGCGACCTGGGCGTGCAGAGCGACCTGATTGCGCACAACGCCGGGGAGTTGGACGCATTGCGGCAGCTCGGCGAACGGGCCTATTTCGAGTTTGACCTGCGCAAAACCCGCCGGCCCCAGCGCGTTGGAGAGATTTCGCTCCAGCTTCGGAAAACGGATGTCAAGCGGCAAAAGTACACCATCCACCTGGTTGCCGACGACAGAACCATTGAGAAGAAAGACAAGACCGTCCACGAGCCGGTGCAGTTTTACCGCCCCGGCGACGGGCTGCCGACCGAGATCGTTGTGAATCAGATTTACAAGGACCGCATTGTGGGTTACATTTCGTCTCCAAAATCGAAGGGACCGAGCCGGACCCCGATGGGGTCTGCCTCTTAAAATCCCCAAACAGCCTCTGCGAAAACGGGAGAGCGGGCAATAGGGCTGCTCCCCCGTTCGCCGCAGAGGGAAGCCGGGTCGTCAGGTAGCTGTCGTGTCAGGGGGTGTCGGCCTTTCAGAAGGCCGGATCGTCAGGAAGCCAGGTTGTCAGGAAGATGGGTCGACCAGCCGAGTTGCTTGCCGACGTAGTCGTAGATCGGTTTCCCGCAACAAACCTCGTAATAGTAGCGGTCCGTGTACTCCACGATGCGGAAATCTTTCGGGTGGAGTTGCGGAACACGGCCCCGCCGCACCACCACCCTTTGGAAGCTTTCCCGCCCAATCGGCAGAGAACCGCAATACAATTCCACCGTTTCCGGATCGCCCAAAAGGGGCATCTTCAATTCCACCCTGCTCAGCGATAATTCCTGCGAGAGCTTGTTGAAGGCGGCCTCATTGATCTCGACACCCTCGACGTTGTAATGCAGCAGGAACTCCTCCGAGGCGCCGCCGGACTCGGCGTCGGGCAGCAGTTGCATCACGAAGACCCGGAAGAAGCGGCTCTTCTGGCCTACCACCCGTTTCGCCAGTTTGCCGCAACTGGAAAGCCGATCGGATTCATTCAGCGCTTTGGAGATCATAATCGGGGTCTCGCCGTCCATCAGGTACATGGGAGCCGCAGGCTGAAAACTGATGCCGATTCCCAGCTCCAGCAGCGGCAGATTTTTCCGCGCGGCCTGGTCGTTGACCGCCCGGACCCCCTCAATCATATCTCTGGCTAAACAGGAAATTCGGGCCACGGAGTTTGTGCCCAGGGTATCGTTCTCCCGCTCCAGGATCGCCAGAATCACGGCGTCCCCTTCCAGAAACACCTTGAAAGCGCCGTAGCGGGGCAGCAGTTTGGTGATCGGCTGAAAAAAATTGAGGCTAAAGTAAGAGGCCGGATTCAATCCCCTGGAATAGAGCTGGGCCGTGATGGAGGTGGAGTCCCGGATGTCGGCTTTCAGGATGGCGTGGCTGGAGACCTTGTCCTCCGACGGCCCGTGTTCTTCCGCCAGAAGAAATCGGTAGAGGGTCCGGTTGATCTCGGAAAGTTCCAACTGCTTCTGGTCCACGGGAAGGTGGACATGCTCCATCAGGCGCTGCACCAAGTGGAAGTCGCGCAGATCGTGCTGGTAGCGCATGTAGTCGGAAAGGAAGCGGACCAGAACAGCCCGTATCTCCTTGCTCCCGGCGTCGCGGACCCGGCGCGCCGCTTCCTCCAGCGTGGCGGTGGAGGCGGTGGGGAGGCGGTATTCACGAATCAGGTGCGCCACCTTCTTTCGCTCGCCTTCCTCCACCAGCGCTTCCTTCAACTGCTGCAGGTGGATCGGAGGACAAAAGTCTTGATAGATTCCGGCCGTTTCATAGGCCGCCAGGATATAGGGAATCAGCCCGGCCCGCTGAAACTGGTCGTAGAGTCTGTCGAGGGCTTCCTTTTGCTGCCCGGCTTTTTGCTTCAGGGACGCGATTTTCTCCGCTCCGGCTTTTTCCTTCCGCGCCTCCGCAATCTGCTGCTCGGTCTGAAAGGTGTCCACCAGCAAAGCGGCATTGGCCGGCGCGGCGGCAAGGGCATCCAGGCGGGCCGCATAAGAATCCGAGACCAAGTGAAACGCTTCCAGTTGCTCGTTCAGCCGGCTTTCTATGGAGGCAATCTCCGACTTTAGCTCGGCCGGGTCTTGTATTTCCGTCCTCCCGCCCAGGGAGAAAAAGCCGCGCTTCGTTCCCTGCTCCTCCACTTGCTTGCGCAGGGTCTCCAGACGCATGCTCAGTTCCGCGCAGGACTCCCGGCGGGAATAGTAATTTCGAGACTCCTCCGAGTGCGAGTCGGCCCATTCCAGCAAGCTCCGCACCTGCTCGTCGACCAGTTCCAGCCGGTCCGGGTCCCTCTGGAAATTTCCCAGCAAAATGTAGTGCTCCAGATTCAGATAATCGTCCTTCCCGTCCTCGGTAAAGATCAAGGGATTGGAAAAGACGGCGTGCGGCTCCGAGGCCTCGCTGCCGAAAAAGGACTCGCGCGTCTTGCGGACCACGCCGCCGCGCGCCTCGCTGACCATTCCCAGCAGTTCCTGCCCCGCCCGGCGCAGAATGATTTTCCTGTTTTTTTGGAAATTGCCGAATTGCCCCTGCAGCTGGTAGCCGCGAGGCCGGTGCTCCTGTCCCGGCCCCTCAAACAATTTCAACTTTTCGCGCGCTTGGACGGTGATCGCGGCATGCTGTGCTTGCAATTCTCCAACCATATACTTGAAGACCGCCGTCTGAACCAGCACCTCCAGTTGAGGGTTTTTCTCGACGTTGGCGCGTTTCAGCACGGTGACCAGCAAATCCTGCAAGCTCTGCTTCACCTCTTTTTTATCAGATGGTTTAGGCTGGCCTGGAGGCTTGTGCATCAGCTCTGCCGCGCCGGAATGCTTGAGAACCAATTGCAACAACAGGGGCCGGCAGAACTCCAGGAAACGGGGGCTGAGGCAGACGTCAAACCGGATGTTGTCAATGCCGGGAACCAACTGATTGGTCTTGACATTGGGCGCGTAGGAGTGGAACGGGAAGGAGTGCTGCGGCTTTGCAGAAGCGGATTTGGAGAATAAGGCGCTCATCGCTAGTTGTCCGCTGGTTGTCCGAAGGTTGTCCGAGTAGCCCTTGGTATAAAGGGGCAGGGGTAACGCCAGCTTTTGGCTCCGAAAGCAACTATAACAAAACCCGCGACCGCCAGCAAAGCCCGATGCGCCCGATGGCTGCTCCGGCTCCGTCACCTCAATGATTCCCCTTGCACATCGAAGCGGGGGAAACGGCAAGCAAAAATTGCTGCGCCGGCTCATTGGTTCGTTCTGCGGTTCGTTCTGCGAGGATTCAATTCGCAAGACAAAGCTTTGCAATGAAACGGGCAGTCCTGCTCAGCGGGAAGAGAGGAGAGAAGAGGAGAATCTTTTCAAGAGCCACCGGGGCGTAAGGATACGAAAAACGTTAGGATACGAAAAAAAGGATGAGAGGAAAATGACCTGAGACGGAAAATTTGGGTAGAATGTCGGGATGCTCCCTGAAGCGGCCCCCATGCGTTGCGTCCATCTAAACCGGCTCGGCCGTCAATGTTCCGCCGAGGCGCTTCCGGAGGACATGTTTTGCGCGGCCCACTCGCCCGACCGGGAGCTTGGCTCGCCGGAGCCAGACAATAGCCGTCCGGCCATCTATCGCGTGGTAGCGTTCCTGCTGCTGCTCATTTTTCTTTTCAACGCCTATCAGACTGTTCTCGAATGGCTGGGATGGTAGGGTAGGATTGCTCTGTCGTTTTGCGCTGAGCATAAGCTTGGTAGCCATCTATAACGCCGTGGGTTTTTCCAATGGCCATCCAGCCAACCATTTTGGTTCTTTCCCAAATTACAAAACCACTTTCCGTGAACCGCTGGGACGAGGTCAGCTCCCAACTGGAAACGGCGCTCCAGATCACGCCCCAGCAGGAACCCCTGCGGCCGTAGAAATGCAGCGCTACTCGACGGCGATGGTGACGGTGTTGGAGGTGACGCCGCCGATGGTGAGCACAACCTCTACCGCCTCACCCGTGGGGGCGTTCGACGGCACTTGTACATTGACCTGATAGAGTCCCACGAAGCCGGGAGCCAGCCCCGATGACCTGACCGGCGTTTTTTGTACCACCTGAAGTGAGAGAGAATCTCATCCAGGAGGAAAACAGGTCATGTCGATCCAGAAGAACAAACCGGAACAGATCGTAACGGTCCTACGGCAGATCGAAGTGCAGATGGCGAACGGGAAGACGGTGCCCCAAGCCTGCAAAGAAGCCGAAATCCATACCCAGA
>JADFGZ010000174.1 GCA_022567475.1 Acidobacteriota bacterium
CGCGTTCGAAGCCGAGCCCGAAGACTGGGCCCCTGCACCTGGGCTCGTGAGCAGCAAGCAAGCCACCACCATCAGGGCCGCAGCACTTCCTGCACAGCGGTTTGCAATTGACCGGATCATAATTTCTCTCCTCAGCGTCTTCTTTTAGCGGGGCTGCGTGACAACGTCGAGCAGCGCCGGCTCGCCTCGCTCAACCACGGCGATGGCCCGGCGGATGGCGGGCCCCAGGTCATTCGGGTCCGAAATCGGCCCTTCGGCATACCAGCCCATGCTCTGCGCGAGTTTGGCATAGTCGATGTTGGGGTTGTCAATCGTCGTGCCGATATTGATACTTTCGCTGCTAATGCCGCGGTTGTACCGGTTCGCCATGCGCTGGAGGTGCATGACCTCCGCATGGTATGCACGGTTGTTGTGCATGATGTTTAGAATCGGAATGCGATGATGCGCTGCAGTCCACAGGACCCCAGGGGCATACATCAAGTCGCCGTCGTGCTGGATGTTGATCGACAGCCGCCCGTGCTTCCGATTCGCCAGCGCCGCCCCCACCGCGGCGGGAGAGCCATAGCCCACGCCGGCCGCCCCGGAGCCGCCGATGCAGTGATAGTACTTTTCAAACGACCACAGCCGCCGTGCCCAGCCGCTGAGCGAGCCGGAGCGGGAGACCAACGACCAATCCTTATTTTTGATCTGCGCCCACAACTCTGCGGCTATCCGGGCAGTGCTGACCGGGCTGGCGTTCCAACCGTAGGTTGCATTGGTGCGGACCCGCTCCAGAGCCTGCTGGCGCGCCTTCGCAAGCTTGGCCCCGCGATCCTGGAACGCCCGCTTCCGGTCGCCATTGGCCAGTCGCTTGACGGCTTCAATCAGGGAGGGCAGCGTGGCCTCTGCGTCGGCGGCCAGCGCCAAGTCAACTTCCAAGAAGCGCTGGAAGTCCTGATAGTTGCTTCGGCTAAACAAGGCTTGGGCCGTAATGCTGATCAGCTTTACGCCCGGCTTGGTGAGGGGTCGCGAAGTGCGGTACATCTGATCGCGCATGGAATTGATATTGCCCCAATAATCCCCCAGCTCCAGGCCCAAGATAACGTCCGCATTGGCCAGCAGCGCACCGCTGCCGTCGGACTGGTTGAGAGGGTGCCGCGTGGGGAAGTTCATCCGCCCGGCCCGGTCGATGACCGGGGCTTGCAGGAACTCGGCCAGCTCGGTGAAATATTTCTTGCCGGCTTCGGTGCGCGCGACACGGTCAACAATTAAAACAGGATTCTCCGCCTCCACCAGCAACCGCGCCACCTCGGCTACCGCTCCCGAGTCGCCTTGCGGCGGCGACGTCAGCGTCAGCTTCGGGATGCGCAGCTTGGTTCCCTTGGCAATCGGTTTTTCCTGCAAGTCGCTGTCGGCCACCAGCACCACCGGCATCATCGGCGGCGTCATCGCTATCTTGTACGCCCGCACGGCTGACTCGGCAAAGTGCGGCAGCGAGACCGGCATGTCGTCCCACTTCGTATAGTCGCGCACCATCGCCGCTGCGTCCTGCACGCTGTGCGCCCACTCCGCCCCCGGCCGCCGCTGCGTGGCATCGAAGGTGTTCCCCAGGATCAAGTAAACAGGCACTCGGTCTGCAAACGCATTGTAGACCGCCATCGAGGCGTGCTGCAGCCCCACCGTCCCGTGCGCCAGCACCCCCATCGGCTTGCCTTCGATCTTGAAGTAGCCGTGCGCCATGGCGACCGAGGACTCTTCATGGCAGCAGGTCAGAAACTCCGGGTTCCGGTTCCCGCCGTAGTTGATGATCGATTCCTGAAGCCCACGGAAGCTGGAACCGGGATTGGAGGTGATGTACTCGATGTCCAGCGACTTGAGCACGTCGAGCATGAAGTCCGCGCCCGGACGCTCTCCGGTCAATACCTCCACTCCCTCCGCCACGCCCTCCGCCGCAGCGCCGGACCCGGCAGACCCGGATTGCTGTGCATTCGCCGCCTGGGCGGTGGCGACCAATGCCGCCGCGCCTCCGGCGGCCACCTTCATGAAGTTGCGGCGCCCCATCGATTTTTTCTCTGCTTTTTCCCTGGCCTGTTTCTCGGATTTTTTCATAGTGTTTGCCCCAATCAAACGGCTTGGTAAGGCTGCGGAACCGGGTTCCCCCCGGCCCGTTGGTTATTGGAATTCTCCACTGTTTGGACGATCTACTATCCCCGCTTCACTGGACACGATCCTACTGCAATCTCAGCAGACGGTCAACAATTGTGTGATCACTGCCTGGCATGGAATAACGGGCAAGCAAGCGACCCGCAAAAGGTTAAGAGTTGTTTGTGAAATCAGGCTACTTTCAGCTTGCTTACTTTTTCGCCTCTTCTTTTTTCTTGTAGGGTACGTTGATTATGGCTTCGCCTTTTAGGAACTGGATACCTTTTTCCTTGCAGGTGGCGACGATGAAAAGGTTCTCCTCGGACAGATCGCTGATACCTGCTTCCGACAGCTTCTTCCTGGCGGCTTCGGCGCCTTTGTCCGGGTTCCGGTCGTTGATCGCCCGCGGGTCCTCCGTGGTCGGTTCCAGATGGAGTTGATCGCTTGCGATTTTCATGATTTCCGGGTCCGGGGCAACCGGGGTTTTGCCGAAGTAGCCGAGCACCATTTTGCCGTATCCTTCAGCGATTCTTTTCCAGTCGCCGAACATGAAGTTGTTGAAGGCCTGCTGAAAGTAGAACTGGGAGACCGGCGTGACGGAGGTGCCGAAACCGCCGCGACGGACGCATTCCCCCATCTTCGCGAAGATTTTGGGATACTTGTCGAGAATGCCGAGGTCCCGCAGCATCTGCGTGTTGGTGGTGAGCGCGCCGCCCGGCATGGGAGCCCACGGAATCAGCGGCTCGACCAGGCGGTCTTCCGGCAGAAGATGATACTTGCTCATGCACTCCTTGAAGACTTCCTCCACCTCCAGCACCTTGTCGATGTCGAACCCGAGATCGTAGTCGGTGCCGCGCAGAGCGTGCCACATGGTGACGATATCCGGCTGGCAGGTGCCGCCGGACATGGGCGCCAGGGAGAGGTCGATTCCATCCACGCCGGCATCGAGCGCCGCCTTGTAGGTCAGCACGGAGGTGCCCGCGGTTTCATGTGTATGCATCCGGATATGCATGTCCGGGCCGAGCTTCCGGCGCGCCTGCTGAATAGTTTCGTAGACCGTTGCCGGTGTCGCTGTGCCCGATGCGTCTTTGAAACACAGCGAGTCGAATTCCACGTCGGCGGCAAGAATTTGATCCAGCGTCTTCATGTAGAAGGCCGTGTCATGGGCGCCGTTGCAGCCGGGAGGCAGAGCCATCAACGTGATGCAGATTTCATGTTTCAGCCCGTATTTCCGGATCATCTGTCCGGAGTAGACCAGGTTGTTGACGTCGTTCAGGGCGTCGAAATTACGGATGGTCGTGGCGCCGTGCTTCTGGAAAAGTTTGGCATGCAGTTCGATGACGTCGGAGGGCTGGCTGTCCAGAGCCACCACGTTGATCCCGCGGCCCAGGGTCTGGAGATTCGCCTCGGGACCCGCGGCCTGGCGGAAGGCATCCATCATGTCAAAAGCGCTCTCGCCGCAGTAGAAAAAGAGGCACTGAAAGCGGGCCCCGCCGCCGAATTCAAAATGGGTGATGCCTGCTTCTTTGGCGGCCTCTACCGCCGGGAGGAAGTCCTTTGTGATTACGCGCGCTCCGAGGCAGGACTGAAATCCGTCCCGGAATGCAGTGTTCATGACTTGAACTAGTTTCTTGGCCATTTTTTTAATCCCAATTGCTATGTCCACTCCCAGCGCTTGCCAGCCGCTCGGAACGAAACTTCCATCTTGAGTCCGGCCGCATCGGAGAGCAGCGGAATTTCCGCCGTGATCTTACCCCTCTTTTCAGCTTGCAACTGAAGCAGGCCTTTTCAGGTTATTTTTCCTCAAGCTGCCTTAACGCTTCCAGGATGTCTGCATTTTCTGCCCGAATGCGAGCGTTTGTGTTGGCGAATTTCCAGCGCACTCTCCCGGAACGGTCAATCACGAACACGGCCGGGTGCGGCACCGTTCTCCCTCGAAACAACTCCGGGTTGAGCAGTCCATATCTGTCGATCACCCTGTGATCCACATCCGCCAATAGCGGGAAACCGGGCGGCGCGCCAGATTCCTTTGTGACGCGCTCCACCATTTTGGGTCCGCCCTCAGGCGGGTCCGGGCTCAACGCGAGAATTTGGGTGGAGGATTTAGCCTCCTCATTCAGCAGATCTGTCAGCTGTCCCAGCTGCTTGGCGCATGCGCCTCACCAATGTCCCCGGTAAACGACCAGCACGACGTTTTTTACTCCCCGATACTGGGAAAGCTGGCGGACGACTCCTTGATCGTCCATCAGCCGAAAATCCGGGGCGATCTGGCCCACTTGAACGCGATCCAAATCGATCGGGGGCAGCCCTTCACCGTCCAGCGGGCCAAGCAACGGCAGTTGCGCTCCTAGCAGTTGTGCTCCTAAAAAAACAAAGAGGAAAATTCTCAGCATAAAAAAGCTCCCAATTATTCACGCGCTCAACACCTTGCATCGAAAGTCTATTGGATCGGCTAGTGGCAGGTCAACAACAAGGATTAAAGGATTCAGGATGGACGAATGGGACGGCCACAGACAATTCAGAAAAACATCCGGCGAGATGTTCCGGGTGACGGACGGATTGACATGTTTCCGTTCCGTTTCCCTATTCGTCCCGATGCACGATTTCGGGGCTGAACGCCGGCACACATACAGCAACGTATTCCGCCCCGCCTTCGAGCGGCGTGCTGTATCGAACCCACTCCCCTTTCGGAGCAACGACCGCTTGGCCGGCTTTGACGTCGAACGTTTGCCCGCCGGTTTCCACCCGCAGCGTGCCGGATAGGACGACGGTATATTCATCGAAATCCGGCGTCTGCGCAGGCTCCTCCCAACCCTCGGTGCTGCGCATCCTTGCAACGCTTACTTGCTGTGTTCCCGAGTTCACACGGCCGACGAACTCCTCGATGATCTTGGGTTTGTTGCCACAAGCTTTGATGGTCGTAGGAGACTGGATCAATTTAGCCATGGGATGGTTCCTTTCCCGGTCCGGCGCTGGAATGTGCGGACCGGTAATCCATCCTACAGCGGTCCGGTTTGCGTTTCCCTTGCGCCCAAAATCCTATACCCGCCGCCCCTTCGCTTCAAGCCCCGAAGCGGCCCCCCCCAATGTAACCCAAATGTAATCGGGGTCTTCCAAATATCAAAATGCGCAAGGCATGACCTTTCACTCCTAACTCGTAGTATGATCATGACCAAAGCTTGAAATATCGGCTGGAAGCATCCAATGGAAGCATCCGGGGAGCAGCAGGGCGAAGTCATCTGACACAGCGCCTTGCCCCTTAGAACTGCCACCATGAAAGAGGAGCAAAAAGCAAACTTGCGCACCGGGATTCAAATTTTTTCACTGTTGCTGGCAGGCGCTGTTCTATTGGCAGGGAGCCAGCTGACCGCCGTGCGTGGCACGGTAAAAGACGCTGCCGGGACCCCGCTCCGCGGCGCGCGTATCGTAGTTAGCAGCGATGTTAGCAGCGATGTTACCAGCGCTGTCACCAACGCTACCGGCGCCACCAGCGGGGTGAGCCGATCAACCGTCAGTAACGAGGCGGGAGATTTCCAGATCGAGGGACTGCCCCCGGGCCTCTATGCGTTTGAGATCTCCCTGCGCGGTTTTGTGTCTGCGGCACAACAGGGAGTGGAAGTGCGGGCAGGCAATCCCCTGGCCTTGTCCTTTGTATTGCAACAGACAGGTGTATTGGAACAGGCAGGCTCGCCGGACAAGGGGGCAGTTGCGGAAAACCTGATCGACGAGAGCCAGATCTCCGGACTTCCCCTCAACGGACGAAGCTACAGCCAATTGGCCACGCTACAAGCCGGGATCAGCGACTCTTCGTCCAGCTCCTCCTCCCGCGGGATTGGCGGCGGAAGCCTGAGCGTCGCCGGAGGACGCACCTTCACCAATACGTTCCTGCTGGACGGAACCAACATCATGAACACCATGAACCAGGCGCCGCGCAGCGCCGCCGGGGTGCAACTGGGCTCAGACACCGTATTGGAAGTTCAAGTGTTCAGCTCCTTCTACGGGGCCGAGTACGGCCGCAACAGCGGCGGAATGTTCAACGCCATTACACGCTCCGGCAGCGACGAGTTTCACGGAACCGTGTTTGAGTTCCTGCGCAACAGCAAACTCGATGCGCGCAATTTCTTTGACCGGGATTCGGAGCCGCCGCCCTTCAAACGCAACCAATTCGGGTTCACCCTATCCGGGCCCCTGCGCCAGGGAAAGAGCTTTTTCCTGGTCAGCTATGAGGGATTGCGGGACCGGCTGCATCAAACCAATGTGAATTTTTTTCCGGACGAAACGGCGGGGATTGACGGAAACCTGGTGCCCAAAGTTGCCGAATCGGTGAAACCTTACCTGGCGCTCTATCCCATACCGAATGATGTGAAGCTGCGAAATGGCGTGGCCAGACACATCTCTGCACAGTTTCTTCCCACCAACGAGAATTTCCTCACGGTCCGGGTGGACCAGAAGGTTTCGGATCGGGACAGCTTTTTTGTCCGTTATACGTTTGATGATGCGACTGGAAACAGATCGAACGGGACATCTTTGTTCCACTCCAGGAACGAAAGCCGCCAGCAGTATCTCACCCTGGTGGAAACCCACATCTTCAGTCCGGGCGTTCTGGACACATTCCGTTTCGGTTACACCCGGCCGGTAAACGCAATCGTGAGCGAGGGGACTCTCGAGATTCCTCCTGAGCTTTTTTTTAGCCCGTTGTCCCCGCAGTTTGGCCAGATCCAAATTCCCGGGCTCAGCCCGCTGGGCCCCGCGCCGACGAATCCCCTGGAGAACCTCCTGAATACTTTTCAATTCGCGAACGATGTTCTGATCCAGCGGGGAGCCCATTTGCTGAAATTCGGCTTGCAATTCCAGCGGAACCACTGGAATTCCTTTAGCAAGTGGAACATGGGCGGAGTGTGGGCTTTCAACAGTTTGGAAAATTTCCTCCAGGCGGGCCCCGTGGGAACCAGTCTGACGGTGGCTTTGCCGGGTTCCGACAACCGGCACGCTTACCGCCAGTCGCTGTTCGGGTTCTACGTGCAGGATGAATTCCGCAGCAGCCAGCGGCTTCAATTGACCCTGGGTTTGCGGTATGAGCCAGCCACCCTTCTGAAAGACAAATTGGGCAAGATTCCTTTCATGCCCGACCCGGTTCGGGATACGGAAGTGCGAACGGGGGCTGTTCTTGCGAACAATCCATTCCTCAGAAATTTTTCTCCCCGCCTGGGTATCACATGGTCTCCGTGGGAGGACAAAAATCTCGTCCTGAGAACAGGGGGCGGCATCTACTACGACCAGCCCCTCGGGTACTTGTTATCCCAGCGCAAGAGTTCAGCGCCTTTCTACAATGTCGTCGTGACCCCCAATCTGGAACCCCCTTCTTTCCGTCCCTTCCCGGACGCATTGCAGGCTGCCGCCGGCGTGCCGCCACAGGTCCACGTGACGGACTATTTCGGAGCGGTTGCCCCCCGGGTCTATCGGTATCATTTCACGCTCCAGCAGAGCCTGAACAGCGGCTGGCGCTGGCAGGCCGCCTATGTGGGTTCGCGGGGAAACCATCTGTTGCGCCGGTATGAAACGAATCAGTTTCCCGTGCCCATCACGCGCGACGACGGCTCCCTCTTCTTTCCCGGCGAGGGAGGCCCAACCAACCCCTCATTTGAATCGATCAATTTTGTGGGCACCGACGCTCAGTCCTCCTACAATGCGCTGCAGCTCTCCGCAAACAAAAGCCTGGGACAGGGCCTTTCCTTGCGGGCCAGCTACAGCTACAGCAAATCCGTGGATGATTCCTCGGTGGGCCATACCGCCTCCCGCAACCAGTATGGGTTGCGCCGGACGCTGGACCGGGGCCTTTCCGATTTTGACCTTCGCCATCGTCTTGTATTCAATTACTTCTATTCCCTTCCGTTCGGCAGCGGGCAGCGATGGGGCGGTTCCGGGTTTCTGTCGAAGATTGCGGGGGGCTGGCGGGTCGGAGGCATTCTCACGCTGCGAAGCGGCACACCCTTCACCGCCCGAGTGAACGTTCGCACCCGGGGGTTTCTGTTTTCCCCCAGCCGGCCGAACCTCGTTCCCGGAAAAAGCAATAACCCGGCGGAAGGAACCACCGCCGGTTGCGGAAACGCGGAAACAGGGATCGTGGAGGCGGGGCAAAAGCTGGGAGGTCCGGAGCTGTATTTTGATCCCTGCTCGTTCTCCGTGCCGGAGGCGGGGACACTGGGGAATGTAGGGCGCAACACTCTGATTTCACCCAGCGTATTCAATATGGACGTTTCCCTGCAAAGAGAATTCCTTCTGGATTCGAAAAGGCGGTTGCAGTTGCGGGCGGATATCTTCAACCTGCCGAACCATTCCAACTTCACCAGCAGCTCGCCTGTCGTCTTCTCCGGCGAAGCAGGAAGACGCACCAGCACCGCCGGCAGGATCACGAAGACCTCCACCACCTCGCGACAAATCCAGTTTGCCTTGCGGTTCTCCTTTTAGCGCAATCTCATAGTTGCTGTATAGCTTCCCGGAACGCTCGTGAAGCCCCAGAGGGGCGCAAGAGTTTAGCCCACGGCGCCAGCCGTGGGTGGGAAAGGCCACGCCGGATCAGCCCCGGAAGAGCCTGCCCTGAGCTTGCCGAAGGGGGCGAAAGAAGAGGGCCGGAGCGTCTTTCGTCCCTCCGGGGCTTGGGGTAATATCGGTCCCCGTTGTCCCAGGGCTTACGCCCTGGGCTAGATTCTGCCGCCCTTGCAGGGCTGTGAAACACTCTACACCAACTCTGAAATTGGTCTACAGAGACTTCAAGCCGGGGAAAACCTCTTGCTGCACTTGCGGGACGAAGATGCGGACCAACTCCGGGTCGAACTGGCTTCCGGCATACCGCTCCAGCTCCTCCACCGCCTCCCCGTGCAAGAGAGCGGAACGATAGGGACGGC
>JADFGZ010000430.1 GCA_022567475.1 Acidobacteriota bacterium
GGTGAGCGCCCCTATGGCAGGCCGCAACTTCCTGACGCACTCCGCCGAGGAGACCATTCAGTTGGGCCGGCAGCTAGCCCGGCAGCTTGTGCCGCCCGTGGTGGTTCTTCTGGCCGGGGACCTGGGCGCGGGAAAGACAACCTTCGCCAAGGGCCTGGTGGCGGGCCTCGGAGTTGCTGCCGAGGAAGAGGTGACCAGCCCCACCTTCACCTTGGTGCAAGAATACGGGCCGCAGCAGCAAAAGGGGAAAGAAGACGCTCTGCGGGTCTATCACGTGGACCTGTACCGGATCGATACCGAGCGTGAGATGGAGACGCTCGGCCTGGAAGACCTGATGGCGGAGCGGGCCGTGGTAATCGTCGAGTGGGGACAGAAACTCGGTTCCTCCTTTGAAAATCCCTGGCCGGGGAGCCGCATGCTCGAAGTCCGCATGGAGGCGGTGCGCATGGAGGCGATGATGGAGGCGATGAATGACACGGAGCGGCGCATCGAAATCCGCTCGGCGGAGCCAGCCGGAGAAAAATGACGGGCCTCGCGGCCATGTCCCAGGCAGCCGGGAAGCGGCGACCGGCGGGTCAATCGAAACAGAGGAGGGTTCGAACCAGATATGGCAGATAAAACCTTGTGGGCTTTGATTTTGGGATGTTCCAGCGGATTCGGGGGAGCCACCGCGCTGGAGTTGGCGAGGCTGGGCTACAACATCTTTGGAGTTCATCTGGACCGCCGCGCCACTTTGCCTCATGCGCAGGAGATAGCCGGGAAGATCAGGGAAGCGGGCCGGGAGGCTGTGTTTATCAATGCCAACGCCGCCGACCCGAAAAAAAGAAAAGAAGTGATCGGCCGAATCCAGGAGCAGTTTCAAACCCAACCCGGAACGGTCCGGGTGTTGCTGCATTCGCTGGCCTTCGGCACCTTGCAGCCGCTGGCGGGTGATGGCACGGTGGTGACGCAGCCGCAGATGGAGATGACCTCCGACGTGATGGGCCACAGCCTGGCCTACTGGGTGCAGGAGGTGGTGGCCGCCGGGCTGATGGAGCAGGGAGGGAGAATCTTTGCCATGACCAGCTCCGGCGGGACTCGCGTGATGCCCAGCTACGGGCCGGTATCCGCCGCCAAAGCCATTCTGGAATCACACATCCGCCAGTTGGCGATGGAGCTGGCCCCCCGCGGGATCACCGCCAATGCCATCCGCGCCGGTGTGACCGACACGCCCGCGCTGCGAAAAATTCCGGGCAACGAAAAGTTGATCGAGACCGCGCGGCTTCGCAATCCGTACGGGCGGCTCACTACGCCCGAAGACGTCGCCTCCGCCATCGGCGTGCTGGCCCAGCCGGGCGCGCACTGGATCACGGGAAATGTGATCGGGGTGGATGGCGGCGAGGACGTCATCGGGTAGAGCGCTTTCATCGTTCATGTCTAGTCAGAGGCGCGAGCGTAAGCAAGCGGATACCGAACGCCAAGTGAGCAACCAAAGCTTGGTTGACCGCTCCATTACTGTCGCGGCTCGGATAGATTCACCAACAACCCACTCTACACCAACCCTTAAACTTGCCCTGATCGTTGCGTTGGCAGTGCGCTGATTGCCGGATGTTGTCCTTGACTTTCCTGGCCCGCAGAAGCACAATCCTGCCAGAGCAACTCATTCAAAACGCATAGCTAATCCTGGGTGAAATCGATCTCCTTTTGGGAGAGTGGATTTCGAAGGAACGATTATGAAAGAACGGAAGGCGTTCGCGTTTCTTGTTCTTTGCCTGGTCCTCGCGGCAACAATCCTGATCCAAATTCAGGAACCGATCCTAAACAGTCAAATCCCAGCTGGGGAAGTCCCGGAGGCAACACAGCAGCGGATCGTCCAGACCTACGGAAAACTGCCGCTCTATTTCATTGAGAACCAGGGGCAGCTCGATCCCCGCGTCGGCTACTACATCCAGGGTGGCGACAAGAGCATCTACTTCACCGGCAGCGGTGTGACCTTTGCGCTGACGGCCGCGCTGACGGACGCCGGGGACGAAGAGCCCTCATCGGAGGCCCTGGTTCGTCCCGCTGCTTACCAGGAGTCCGGCGTCGCCGGGGAACTCGGTCCGCAGAGGGAGGCGCAAAGCTGGGAGAGACAAAGCTGGGAGAGACAGCGCTGGGTGGTCAAGCTGGAGTTCGTCGATGCCAACCCCAACGCGCAGCCTGTGGGGCAGGAGCCGACCGACGCCGTCATCAGCTACTTTAAGGGGCCTCGAGAGGAGTGGACCACCGGCCTGCCGAC
>JADFGZ010000431.1 GCA_022567475.1 Acidobacteriota bacterium
CATTGTGCTGTTTAGGCAGGCCAGCGGTCCGCTCACATCTTTCCCTAAAATTCCGGTGCTCATATTGATAATCACGCCCGGACAAGCATCGCGTATGGCGTCAATTATTATCTTGGCAACATCAGGATTCCAACTCGGAAACCGGCCCATGTTTTCTTCTTGCTGACGAAAATGAACGTGCATAATAGTTGCGCCTGCCGAAAATGCTTCCTTGGCAGAGGCGATTTTCGTGACCTGCTGGAACCTGTCTGCGGACGGCGACCGGATATTGCGGGAGGCCATTCCGGCAAATGCCTCGGTGGAATTGCAATACTTGAACTTTCTGGTGATCCGGAACCGGTTTCCGGAAGCCGGCGCGGTGTGGAACCGGCTGCTCCAATCCACGGACGCTTTTGCTCCCGAAAGGGCGGGGCCTTACCTCCATCGGTTGATTGTCACCGGCCGTGTGCAAGCCGCACAGCAAGCATGGAAAGCTCTGCTGGTTCGCTCGGGACTGTCTGGCAGCATGCACTCCGGCGAAGATAACTTGATTAGCAATGGGAGATTTGAAGGCCAACTGGTCAATTTCGGTTTCGATTGGCGAACCAATATGCCGCCCGGGGTTCGCGCCGGTCTTGATTCGGTGACATACCGTTCTCCCGGCCACGCATTTTTGATTGAATTTCGGGGCTCCGAAAATCTGGATTTCCGAAGTTTTTACCAGTACGTGCCCGTTGAACCTGGACGGACGTACCGCTTTGAAGGGTTTCTGCGAACCGAGGGGATCACGACGGACAGCGGGCCGCGCTTTGAGGTCGCGGATGCGTTTGATCCCAGGCGGCTTCGGAAGCTGGGCGAGGACCTGCTGGGAACCCAGGGCTGGACCCGGGAAGAGATTATTTTTACGGCAGGACAAGACACGGAATTGGTGCGGGTGGGGGTTTCCAGGCTCCGCAGCCGGAAGCTGGACAACCAAGTCGCCGGAAGCGCATGGGTGGACGACTTGCGGCTTGTCCCCTACGATCCGGCGGCAAGCGAAAGCCGCTGGGAGTAGCTCCCTGCACGGACATGCTTGGAGAGATGGCGGCCCGCCAAAAAACAAAAGGAAACCGAATACTCCAAAACCAACTCTTGGAGGATGGGTCGAATCCCCCACCTTACACCGGCTTCGTTCGGTCTGCCCGCGCCTCACAGGCATGGAGGAGAGCTAGACTGACTTGCCTACCTTGCTCGAAGACCGGATCGAATGGTGGATCGCCAGCAAGCCGAGCGTTAAGGCAATCAGCGCGGTCACCCAATTGATCGCCCCATAGTGGGATGGAGCAAGCATGCCGAACAGCATCGGACCGGAAAGATACGTGTTGGCCCGCGACGCAAGGAAGGCGCGCCGGCGGATCTTGGGCAGTTCTTCAGCGCTCGCCGTGCCGCCCAGGATTTTTTTCTGGATCGGCCAGATGATGATCCACACGTTGAACCACATGATGATCCCGAACAGCATCCCGAACAGAATCCAAATGGAACGGTCGGTCATGCCTTCGGCGTCCACCAGCAAGGAGGTTGCGGCGAAGCCCTCCCCGGGAATATAGAAGTAGATCTGCACGAAGAGCCACAGGCCCGCCAGCAGGGTGATCATGGCCCCCCAGCGGAACCACCACAGCGTCCGAGGCATCATTTGGGGATTGACTGCCTTTTTGCCGGCATCATCCAGCGCCGCCTGCAACGGCACGTTCACAAAGTTGAAAAAATAAAGATGCCCGATCCACGTGATCCCCGCAATCACGTGCAGCCATCGCATGAGCAAATGAATGTTGCTGTACAGGTCCTGTAACGCCATTTTAGTTTCTCCCCTTCCCTTGCATTTCAGCCAGTTGGTGAGAACCAGCCCGCCAGATTTCGGTCTCTTGCTCCGTTCCGCTTGTCAATATAGCTCAAGTGGCCGTGTCACTCAATGCGCTCCACGGGATCGTGCAGAACGCCCATCGTTTTCCTTGTTCGTACCCGCAAAAAGAGGTATAAGCGAAAATTTCCGATGTCGGCCTCTTGCCCGCGCAAGTGTACAATCCCAGCCGCTGAAACACAATGATTTCGCGGCGTGAAAACGGGAGCTGCGGAAGCGTGAAACATATATCCTAACAAATGCAATTTAGACTTTCGAAGATTGCCGGAAATAGAAAGCCATCATTTTATAATACTTATTGCAAACTGACCTCATACATTCCGCGTTTGGGGAGATATCCGCATTGAGAGGTTCCAAACAGCGGGTGTTGCGCGGG
>JADFGZ010000175.1 GCA_022567475.1 Acidobacteriota bacterium
AATCCACCGTGGGCGTGCCGATTTCCTCGTCCCCGGGATAGCGCTCGCAAAATTCCGGCTCATAGAAACGTCCTCCCAGCAAAGCCAAAACTTCACCGATCACAATCTGCTCCGGCGGGCGGGAGAGGACATAGCCGCCAACCTGGCCGCGAGTACTTTGGACGAACCCGCCCTGCCGCAGCACCCGCATCAGTTTCGCCACATAGGGAGCCGAGAGCCCTTCCGCCGAACTGATCGCGGGAATCGTGAGACTCCCTTTTTCAGCTTGCCGCCCGATCTGGAGCAGGCAGCGCAGTCCGTACTCTTCTTGAGCGCTGAATTTCATAGGCTAAAACCTCCCGCGGTATGCCGCCTAAGGTTTATCTTTCTGTCTTTCTGACTCCTGACTGCTGCTTTCCGCCCTCCGCCGTCGATGCTGTTGTGCTTACGGCCAGCGAAGCTTCCGGGCGCGAGCCCCTCACACCATGCCGATCTGCAGCCTGGCTGCTTCGGACATCTTTTTGGGATCCCAGGGGGGATCCCAGACCAGATCCACCTTGGCGTCGGTCACACCCGCAACACCCTTCGCCTTGGCCTGCACCTCTTGGGGCAGCGAGCCAGCCACCGGACAGTTGGGCGAGGTGAGCGTCATCTTGATGTCCACCTTTCCCGAAGGCTGCACTTTGACCTCGTAGATCAGCCCCAGTTCATAAATATTGACGGGAATCTCCGGGTCATAACAGGTCCGCAGTGCCTCCACTACCTTTTCTTCGATCGTTATGATTTCCATGAACCCTAGAGAATTGCTGTCGGCCATCTCCTCACCTCACTCTGTTGATACAGCCTCTGCAGAGCCCTGAAGAGCTGCCCGCAGAGTGTGCCACGCCAGGGTGGCGCACTTGACGCGGGCCGGATACTCGCAGACGCCGGAGAACACGGCCAGCTTTCCCAACTGCGCCGTGTCCAACTCTTCCGCCGGTCCCTCCGTCACCAGTTTGTGAAAAACATCGAAAAGCGCGTCGGCTTCGGCTCGCGTCTTGCCCTTGGCCCTCTCCGTCATGAGGGAGGCCGAGGCGGTGGAAATAGCGCAGCCCGAGCCCTGGAAGCCGATCTCCTGTACCACGCCGTCTTTCAGTTTCAAATAGACTGTGATCTTATCCCCGCATAGCGGATTATACCCCTCCGCCTGGTGATCGGCTCCTTCTATTTTCCGAAAGTTCCGGGGCTTTTTGCTGTGGCCCACAATCAGCTCTTGATAGAGTTCGCCCAGGTCAGACATCAGGAAAAAACCTCCTGGACCTTTTCGATTCCTGAGACCAATGCGTCCACCTCTTCGATGGTGTTGTAAAAGGCGAACGAGGCCCGCGTGGTGGCTGGAATCCCGAAGCGCTCCATCACTGGCATGGCGCAGTGGTGTCCGGCGCGCACCGCGATGCCCTGCTGGTCCAGGATCGTGCCGGCATCGTGCGGATGCACTCCATCTATGACAAACGAGAGCACGCTCGCCTTCTCCCGCGCGGTTCCGATGATTCGCACGCCGGGGAGTTGGGAAACTTTCTTCGTCGCATAGGCCAGCAACTCGTGTTCGTAAGCGGCAGCCTGTTCCAGGCCGAGTTGATTCAGGTAGTCGATGGCAGCGCCCAGCCCAATCGTTCCGGCGATGTTCGGCGTTCCCGCTTCAAACTTGTAGGGCAGCGCGTTGTAAGTCGTTTTCTCGAAAGAAACGGTGCGGATCATGTCGCCGCCTCCCTGGTAGGGAGGCATCGCCTCGAGCAGACTGGCTTTGCCGTACAGGATGCCGATGCCGGTGGGTCCATAGAGCTTGTGCCCGGAAAAAGCATAAAAGTCGCAATCGAGCTTCTGTACGTTTATCTTCAAGTGCGGGGCCGCCTGGGCCCCGTCGATCATCACCGGCACGCCCTTTCCGTGAGCCATCTCGATCATCCGCTCGACCGGGTTGACGGTCCCCAGGGCGTTTGAAACATGGCTTACGGACACTAAACGGGTCCGGCGATTCAGCAGCTTTTCAAACTCCTCGATCACGATCTCTCCGGCATCGTTGATCGGCGCCACGCGCAACACCGCTCCCTTTTCCTCGCACAACATCTGCCAGGGAACGATGTTCGAGTGGTGCTCCATGGCCGTGATGAGGATTTCGTCTCCGGCTCCGACGTGTTTCCGTCCGTAACTGTTCGCCACCAGATTGATGGCCTCGGTGGTCCCCCGGACGAAAACAATTTCCCGGGTCTCCGCCGCCCCGAGAAACCGCTGTGCTTTCGCGCGGGTCTCCTCGTACTCGGCCGTCGAGCGTTCGCTCAACAGATGAATGCCGCGATGAATGTTGGCGCACTGGGCCAGATAGAACCGATCGATGGCATCGATGACCGTTTGCGGTGTCTGGGCGGTGGCGGCGTTGTCCAGATAAACGAGCGGCTTGCCATAAACCGTTTGCTTCAGGATGGGAAAGTCTTCCCGGATTTTCTGGACGTCGAACCCGCGCGGCGGCATTTCCTGCGTTGCTACGGAGGCGGCAGCGGCGTCTTTCGCGGTTCCGGGAGTCGTCATACGGCCTCCTGGAGAGACGTGGTTCGAGGCGGAGTTAGAGACGTAGTTAGAGATGTAGTTGCGGACAAACGGGCGAACAAGGCCGTTTGCACCTGCGTCCGGACCGGCTCAGGCCGGATGCGCTCGATGACCTCGCCGGCAAAGGCATAGGTCAGCAGGCTCTGCGCATCTTGCTGTCCGATGCCGCGAGAACGCAGGTAGAAGACCGCCTCCGGGTCGATCTGTCCGACGGTCGCTCCGTGGGTGCAGCGGACGTCGTCGGCAAGAATCTCCAGTTGCGGCTTGGTGTTCACAGCGGCGTTCTCGGACAACAACAGGTTCTTGTTGTATTGGACGGCGTTGGTCTTCTGCGCATCCTTCCGCACTAGGATCTTGCCGTTGAAAACTCCCGCCGCGTGGCCGCTTAGAATGCCTTTGTAGAGTTGCCGGCTGGTGCCGTGCGGCTTGGCGTGGTCGACGGTCGTGTGATTATCCACATGCTGCCGGCCTCCCGCCATGTAGAGGCCGTTCAGGACGCACTCGGCGCCCTCCGCATCAAGCGTCACATTGACATCGTTGCGGACCAAAGCGCCGTCGAGCGAAATGGAACAGGAAGAAACATGGGCGTTCCGTTCCTGATGCACCTGGAGCACGGCGATGTGATAGGACTGCCCGTTTTCCTTCTGCAGCTTGTAATGGTCGATGACGGAGTTTTCGCCGGCCACAATCTCGGTTACGGCATTGGAAAAGCAGACCCCTTCCGGCAAGCCGACGTAGCTCTCGATCAGCGTCACTTGAGAATCGGGTTCCGCCACGAGCAGGGTGCGGGGATGGGAAACGCTGGCTTGTTTTCCTGCGGTCGAGACATAGAGCACATGGACCGGCTCTTCCACAACGGTCCCTTTGGGAATCCGCAGATAGGCGCCATCTTCCCAGAGCGCCGTGTTCAGGGCCGCGAAAGCGTGGTTGCGGTAGACGGCATAGCGCGCCAGGTGCGCCTCCAGTTGCCCGTTGGCTTGCTGGAGGGCAGCCGCCAGACTGCCCATCAGGACCCCGCGCGGAAAATTCTCAACCGACGACATGGATTCGGAGTAGCGCCCGTTGACGAACACCAGGCGGTTGCGCAAGCCCTCTCCCAGCCACTCTTGCGCCAAGTCTTTCGAGAACCCCGCCAAGGATTCTTGCGCTGCCGGGCTGAAGGAAATTTTGGCAAGCGGCGCGACGCTGGTGAACTTCCACTCTTCATCCCGGGTTGTGGGGAAGCCAATGGCCGCGAAGCGCTCGATCGCCTCCCGGCGGATTCGGCTGAGCCAGGCAGGTTCTTTCCCGGCAAGCTTTTTTTCCAACTCGCGAAAGCTCGCCAGAAAAATTTCCTGCTGTTCCGTTATTTTTTGTTCCATTACTTCCGGCACCAGCCCAAACCCCTCTATTTCAGATGCTCACCGACTGGGCTTTCGCGCCCTCGCTTTCCATCTCCGCGTAGCCCTTCTGCTCCAGTTCCAACGCCAGTTCCTTGCCCCCTGACTTCACAATCCGGCCGTTTAACAGCACATGCACGAAATCCGGGACGATGTAGTCAAGCAGGCGCTGGTAGTGCGTGATGACGATAATGGCCCGATCGGGACTGCGCATTGCGTTGACGCCTTTGGCCACCACCTTCAAGGCGTCGATATCGAGCCCCGAGTCGGTTTCATCCAGCAGGGCCAGCTTCGGCTCCAGCATGGCCATCTGGAAGATTTCGTTGCGCTTCTTTTCTCCGCCCGAAAATCCCACGTTGACCTGCCGCTCCCGGAAACCGGCGTCCATTCCGATAGCCTCCATCTTCTTGCCGACCACATCCAGGAAATCCACCGCGTCTAACTCCTCCTGCCCGCGGTGCTTGCGTATGGCATTGAGTGCCGCCCTCAGGAAATACATATTGCTGACGCCGGGAATCTCCACCGGATACTGAAACGCCAGAAAAATTCCTTCCCGCGCGCGGTCCTCCGGCTTCATCGCCAGCAGGTCTTGTTTTTCCAGGTTTTGTTTTTCGAAGATCACTTCGCCGGCCGTGACCTCGTAAAGGTCCCGCCCAGCCAGCACATGCGCCAGAGTGCTCTTGCCGGAGCCGTTCGGGCCCATAATGGCGTGCACCTCTCCTGCCTTGACTTCGAGATCGACTCCTCTCAGGATCTCCCGGCCGCTTACACCGGCATGCAGGTTTCGGATCGATAGCATATTGTTTCCCGTCGTGCGTTTGGAATCAGCCAACGCTTCCCTCCAGGCTCACGCCCAGCAGCTTCTGGGCCTCGACCGCAAACTCCATGGGAAGCTCGCGGAAGACCTCCTTACAGAAGCCGTTGACGATCATCGAGACGGCGTCCTCGGTGGAGAGTCCGCGCTGCTGACAGTAAAAAAGCTGGTCTTCGCCGATCTTTGAGGTGGAAGCCTCGTGCTCCACCTGGGCCGAGCTGTTTTTCACCTCCAGATACGGGAAGGTGTGGGCGCCGCATTTGTCGCCGAGCAGCAGCGAGTCACACTGCGAATAATTCCGCGCGCCGGTGGCTCCCGGCAGCATCTTCACCAGGCCGCGGTAGGTGTTCTGCCCGTGGCCCGCCGAGATGCCCTTGGATATGATGGTGCTCCGTGTGTTCTTGCCGATGTGGATCATCTTGGTGCCGGTGTCGGCCTGCTGGTAGTTGTTGGTCAGGGCCACGGAGTAGAACTCCCCGACCGAGTTGTCTCCTTGCAGGATGCAGCCGGGGTACTTCCAGGTGATGGCAGAGCCGGTCTCGACCTGGGTCCAGGAAATCTTGGAGTTCACGCCCGCGCACTTGCCGCGCTTGGTGACGAAGTTGTAGATGCCCCCCTTGCCGTTCTTGTCGCCCGGATACCAGTTCTGCACCGTGGAGTATTTGATCTGGGCGTTGTCCAGGGCGACCAACTCCACCACGGCCGCGTGCAACTGGTTGGTGTCGCGCATCGGCGCCGTGCAGCCCTCCAGATAGCTCACGTAGCTGCCCTCGTCGGCGATGATCAGGGTGCGCTCAAACTGGCCCGTATTCTCGGCGTTGATGCGGAAGTAGGTGGACAGCTCCATCGGGCACCGCACGCCTTTCGGGATGTAACAGAACGAACCGTCGCTGAACACAGCCGAATTCAGCGTCGCGAAGAAGTTGTCCGAGTAGGGGACAACCGACCCGAGATACTTCCGGATCAGGTCCGGGTACTTCTCGACGGCCTCGGAGAACGAACAGAACAGGATGCCCTGCTCGGCCAGCTTTTTCTTGAAGGTGGTTGCGACCGAGACGCTGTCAAAGACGGCATCGACGGCCACTCCCGACAGCATTTTCTGCTCTTGGAGCGGGATTCCCAGCTTCTCGTAGGTTTTCAGCAGTTCGGGGTCCACCTCGTCCAGGCTCGCCGGACCCTTTCCCTTCAGCTTCGGCGCCGAGTAGTAGATGATGGCCTGATAGTCGATCGGCGGATGATGGACGTTCTGCCACGTGGGCTCCTTCATCGTCAGCCAAAGCCGGTACGCCTTCAGCCGCCAATCCAGCATAAACTGCGGCTCGTTCTTTTTGGCCGAAATCAGGCGAACGACGTCCTCGCTCAAACCAGGGGGTACGGAATCGGCTTCGATGTCGGTAACGAATCCGTATTTATACTCTTGATTCGCAAGGAGTTCTATGTTTTCTACTGAGCTGTTCACGGGTCCTCCTATAGGCTGAAAAACCTTCACTCAGGAGCATACTATATAATCTATACAACTTAGTCAAGATTGAAACGTGCTCCTCTTTTTAGCATCTTGTTCAGCCTATTTGAATGTATACAAAAATGTCAAGATTATATGTTCGTGCGGTGATGCGTGAAACATCACCTCCTTTGATTGGGATTGTCATGGAGTAAAGATTGGGTGGCGGGGCATTCCTAATTCCTTAATCTGCGTCTAATTTGTATTGTGGCACTCTGCCAAACTGTCATCCATCATTGAGAACAAATACAACCGCTTGACAAATCACCCGCTGTTTTTAGAATATCTTCCAGAGGACAAAGGCTGTTTGGGTGCAGCCATTCTGAATTCGTTATGGTGACCGCACGGGACACCATTCTCCGTTTTCTCTTTGACGCTGCGCGCCCTGCGGAAAATCTTCTTTGCCGAACCGCCGGTCGGGGACCTCAGGCCGTCTTCTCCGGCAATAAAGAGAACTGACCGATGAAAACCCCTTGTAACCATGCTCGCCTCCAGGTAATCGCCCATGACGACAATGGCGAATTTGTCGAGTGCCTGGACTGCGAAGAGATCTTCGAAACAAGCGAGCTGGGGGAATCCGAGCCACGGGAAGATTCCGAGCCACAAGAAGACCTCTCCGACGCCTAATCGCCTTCCCGTCGCGCGTTGCCGTTGGCCTTGGTCCCACCGTGTCCGTGTCGCCTGCCGCCAACGAAAACTGAAGCATGCGAACCGTATTTCTGAATAGCTTTTCTGAATGGGGAACTTTTCAGTGGACTGGGAGCATACGGGTAACCCTTGCGGACGGTTGCCCGTGTGTGTCAATTTTGGAAGCTCAGAGCGTGTTCGGTTCATCCCGACCGGTTATGGAATCTGGTTCAGGGGCCTAGTTACGAGATATAGTTACGAGATATAGTCGCGGGATATAGTTGCGGGATCCAGTTGCCGGATGAGAACTCTTGCAGATAAGGTAAGCCGATGCAGGGAACACGACGATTTCGGGTGCTGGGAAGTTTGACTGCTGTTGCCGGGCTGCTGCTTTTGGTCACGGCACTGGCTGCACCGCGCCAGCAGCAATCCGCTCCTGCCTCAACCTCTGCTTCCACCTCTGCTTCCACGGCCCCCTCTGGCCTCCCATCCGGCAATGACACGGCGGCCACCGCAGAAGCCCTCTTCAAGACTCAAGTCAACCTGGTGGTTCTGCACGCCACGGTGCACGACCGCAACCGCCGTCTGGTCACGGGGCTGCCGCAGGAAGCTTTCCAGGTTTTTCAGGACGGGAACGAGCAGCGCGTCACGCAGTTCTCCAACCGCGACATCCCCGTCTCGATGGGCATCGTGATAGACGCCAGCGCCAGCATGATCGACAAGCGCGCCTCTGTAAACGCTGCGGCGTTGCAGCTCGTGAGGGCCAGCAACCCGGAGGATGAAATCTTCATCCTGAACTTCCGGGATACCCCGGAACTGGCGCAGGACTATACCAGCGATATTGCCGCCCTGGAGCGGGGCTTGTCTGAGGTCCGGATGTGGGGAGGGACGGCGCTGGTCGATTCGCTCTATCTGGCCGTGGAGCATTTGCTCCAAGCCAGCAGGGACAAAAAAGTCCTGCTGGCCATCACCGACGGCGAGGACGACGCCAGCAGCTTCCAGCTCCAGGACCTGCTGGTCCGCCTGCAAAAGGCCGACGTCACCGTCTACACTATCGGCATCTTAAGCCAGCAGAGATCGCGCGCGCGTCGCAACGCAGAGAAGATGCTCAAGGCAATCGCCAAGGTGTCCGGCGGAGAGGCTTACTTCCCCGCCAGCCTGCACCAGGTAGCGGCCGTGGCGGGCGGCATCGCCCGCGACATCCGAAATCAATATGTGCTGGCCTATCCCGTCCCTTCCGGATCGAAACCCGGATTTCGCTCCATCCAGGTGAAGGCTCGGGCTGCAAAAAGAGGAAAGTTGACGGTGCGCACCCGCCCCGGCTACTTCCACGAGCCGGATGCAGCCGCCCCGTAGCACTAATCACTGCCTGCCTATCACTGCCTGACGGCCTGGAAAACGGCCCCGCAAAAACAGCCGTTTGCGAAGATTGGGCGACGCTGCCTTCCGCTTTCTACCCGAGCGCAGGGACAATCGCCGGCTTGATCTCCCGCAGCGCCGCCATCGACTCCAGCGCCTCGTTCACCTGTTCCAGCGGATAGGTGTTGGTGATCATATCGTCAAAGCGGAAACGGTCCCGGTTGTTCTTCAGAAACTCAATGGCCTTGTAAAAATGCTCCACGTGCGCGGAGAGAACCCCGATGATCTGCAGCATGTCCAGGTTGACCCTGCGCGGAGAGAACTCGATGGTTTGTTTTGTAGTCTGCCCGATGACCAGATACTGTCCCCCGCGGCGGATCATCTCCAGCCCTTCCTGGAAAGCCGCTGCGGGTCCGGCGGCCTCAATCACGATATCCGCGCCGCGTCCGCCGGTCCACTTCTTGACCATCTCAATGCGCTCGCGCGGGTCGGCGACCTCTTCCAGGTTGATGGTGCGGGCGGCGCCCCACTTTTGGGCGAGTTCAACCCTGGCTGCGGGCGCGCCGATGCTGATGGTCTGCCCCGCCCCGGAAACGATGCTCATGGCCACGGCATAGAGCCCCACCGGGCCCGTCCCCAGCACAGCCACCGTGGGCTGGACGCCGAGCCCGCCCAAGGCGTGCAGCCGCTCAAAGCCGTG
>JADFGZ010000176.1 GCA_022567475.1 Acidobacteriota bacterium
GCTTTACGACTTAAATTCGAGGATCGTGCCGTGCGAGGAGCCATGCTACCCACCTTTTCACCGAAAAATTTCGATTTTATTTAATTCCCACTGAGTGGAAGATTATAACCGGAATTTCCATTTTGAGCTTCACTGTCGCCCGAATACCTATGCCTCCTGCCCTGTCGTGTCAAGCGCAAACTGCTCTAGCCTCTTTGAGGTGGTAGTCCGGCTCGTTTCGTCGGTGCTTCCGTAATCCAGTGTTGTTAGGCCGCCAGGGAAAGCCGTAAATCATCGGCTGGGGCTGGAGTGTTCTTGGCCTGCGCAAGATTGCACTGCAAGGATATGTTCACTACGATTACTCCTGAGTAACGCCGTTGTGTTTACCTATTCGGGGCTCGGCTACAGGCCCAGGAAACCCCTTCTAACAATTGCATTCCCTTTTCACCGCGTGAACACAGCAACCCTTCGCGGCGTGGTGAGGTCTAAATCTCGAACTACAGTTTTCAGGAATATGACCTGCATGAGGGATTTCGCGAAAGTCCACGATTTGTGCCGACAGACGGGGCCCTTATACGGACACGGTGGTTTTGTCACTGAGGT
The DNA here is from genome assembly GCA_022567475.1 of Acidobacteriota bacterium. Classification (GTDB taxonomy): domain Bacteria; phylum Acidobacteriota; class Terriglobia; order 2-12-FULL-54-10; family 2-12-FULL-54-10; genus JADFGZ01. The sequence continues at coordinate 583 of JADFGZ010000176.1, forward strand.
CCCAGAAATCCCGACTTCAATCCGAGTTTCCGTCGGCAAACGACACATCTACCATAGATGCCACTTGTGAAATGCCAGAATGTATGCCACAAGCAGCGCATTGGTTGTGGCATGCGCGACAACGGCTTCCCCAATCCTGCCACGGCGAATGACCGCCATCCCATAGAGTATCCCCGCCAGTGTTCCCGCAAACCAGAGGTCTCCATGCAGAATGGCAAAGGCGAGGGAAGAAGCCAATAGCGCAAACCATGTGAATCTTCGCGGTGAGATCGACTCAAAATTACATGAGATCAAACGGCGCAGGAGAAAGCCACGGAACTCAAGTTCTTCCGCAATCGGGACGGCGAGGACAGCTGCAAAGGTCCGAAAAGTGATCCATGTGACCTGGGCAGTGGTGGTCGCTGACGCCGGCATAGTTGGTGCAAGCCAGGGTCAAGATGCGGCGGCGCACCGGTTCAGGCAGGCGGCGGGGACTGGCGCGCCCGCGACTGGCGTGGGCCATCGCCGCCTCGCCTCCTGTTTGCAACCGTTTCTTCAAGCGTCGGACGTGTCGCACGCTCAAGCCGAGCAGTTCGGCGGCTCGGCCACACGCCAGTCGCCCTTTTACACAACCGCTAATCACAACCACCCTTTGCAATTCTCTTTGTCTCAACGTGAATGTCTCCTGTTTCATGAGGTGACGCTTTCACGTTGCCGTTAAGGGGTGACAAAATTATATTGCTAAGACACTAGTAAATAAAAGGTCTGTTGTTAGCAAGTTAAAATGTCCGGTATTGGTAGCAAGTGAAATATCCGGTTTCATGGTCCTGCCGAAAATGGTCTAGCGCTGACCGCAGGAGCCCGTAGGGCGACTGAGGTGAGCGCCGAATGGTGTTGTCGGGAAGCCACCGGGCTCCGCCGCCGGTCGCCGGACCGGACCGCCACCCCTTCGGGGGAGTAGCGGCCCACCGTGTGCGGTCCATAGCCAATGCTCAACGTCCCATCCAGGTGTTCATAGACGGTCACCCGGCAGCCCGCCAGAGTCCCGCGCCAAGGAGTTTTCTCGATTTGGAGGAGGCGGTTCTCCAGACTGACCGTATTGTCTCGATTCACCACTCGCTCGTGCTGGAGCGAGAAGATGCGGTCTAACTCCCGCCTGGCTGACGGCAAAAAGGCGCTGCCCGGTTGGGCGGCTGGCACCGCAAAGCGCCGGTTGAACTCGCCGATGTAGTGCTCGCGCAGGAAGCGGTTGGCTGCCTCGACCGTGATGATTCCCCGCAGGCGCAGTTCGGGCGGCAGCCGCCCCTGCCAGGTCCCGAAGTTTCGCTCGCTCCGTCCCCGCGCCTGCGGCGAATAGGCCGGGATCATCTGGATTCCCAGCTCCCGCAACGCTCGCCCCACCTGGGTAAGCCGTTGCCGATCCACCGGCTCACCCGCCTTCCGGGTCAGGAAGAAATGGCTGGCCCGGTCGCTGTAGAGGGCGCAGAACAGACCCCAGTGCTGCACCACCTCCCGCAGGGCAGCCAGCACCGTCCGCGTCGATTCGGCCTCCACCAGTTGCGCATAGTAAATCTCGCTGGTGGCATCATCCAAAATCACCAGCAGGTCGTACCAGCGATCGTCGCAGAACCAGCGATGGCGGCTCCCGTCCAGATGCAGCAGCATCCCCGACAACGGCCGCCGCAGTCGTCGCTGGCGGTGTTTGCCTCGCTTCCGCCGCTTGGCTACCAGCCCCGCCCCCTGCAACGCCAGCTTCACCCAGCTGTAGCTCAGCCGAATCCCGTGCTCCTCCCGCAGCTTCTCCTGAAAATGCCTCACGTTGAAGTCAAAGTACTTGTCCCGGTACAAACCCAGCACCTGCTCGACTACCGCCACCGCCACCCGCCGCGGGCTCGGTTGCCCTCGCCGCCGGTCATACAACCCGTCGTAGCCGTACTGCTCGTAACGCTCGCGCCACCGCCTCATCTGCCGGTCGCTGATCCCGATGATCTCGGCTGCCTGCCACCAACTGATCCGCTTCGCCATCGCTCGCAAGATCACTTCTTGTATCTTCATCGCCCGCTCCATCGCGGCTTCCGAGTAGAACTTCATGCCACCTCCTGGCAAAAAGCTCTACCCTACACCGCCCAAAGCGGACATTTCACTTGCTAATTACACCGGACATATCATGTGCTAATAACACCCGCGCCGATTGCGCTTGACTTGTTGAAAGGCGGAGTGCTATGGATAGTATATGGAGGTAGGTATGCGGACGACATCTGTGCGTACCTCAGGCGCTCTGCTGGTTGCCGTCTTTGTGATGGCCAGCTGGGTTGCGCTCCTCTGTGAGGCTCGTTGCCTCGTTCCCGGCAGCCTCTATGGCGAGCCGGGCCAATCTGCAAGCTGGTCTTCGGTCGCCAGCCCGGCCCCGCAAAAGCACCACCACCCGGTTCCTTCACAGGTAAAGCTCTGCATTATCGCGCTGCCGGGGGCATTCCTCTCGGCCCAGACGCCGTCGTCATCGGCAACCGTCGCGGCCATTCCCGCCAAAGCAAGTGATGGAGTGAGCACTGAATTCCTGGCCCGCCCCACAGCGTTTTCGCTGGCAACGGTTCCTGTTTGTGTCTCTCCAAAACCATCTTTGCTTGTCTTGCGCATCTAGAAATCCGTCCTGAATATTTTTCTGCCTCTGGCGTTGGAACAACTTTCCAGCCGGCTGTTTGCTGGCGAGCGAGTCTCCATCTGAATCTGCCGCCGCTTCGCTGACTGGCAGCCGCTCTGATCCAAAGGCAGATTACGGCTCCCGATGATTTGCACCGCCGGGCTGGAAAGGGTGGCTCGGCGAGGGAGGGAGAGATGACGAGGAGGGAGAGAGGAATGGATGCGATGTCTTCCTGCGGAGGTGCAACCGACGTTCGGGCAGGATGGCGATTTCCCGGACGCGGAAACCAGCGTCTGGCCCCGAGCCAGCCCCAAAATATGACCCAGAGTATGCGCCGGAATATAAGATGGAGGGATAGATGATCTACCGTCTGATTGTGGTGAGCTGCTTTGCCGCCGTGAGCTTTGCACAATCCTACAGTGCCGAGTCTTACAGCACCCAGCCCTACAGCACGAATGAGGACCCGCAACTGGCCCTCTATCTGGAGCAGGCGCTCGACCGAAACCCGGCGGTCCGGCAGTCCTTTGCCCGCTACCGCGCGGCCCTGCAGCGTCTGCCGCAGGTAAGCGCCCTGCCCGACCCGGTGCTGGGCTTCACGCGGTTTTTCCGAAGCCCGGAAACCCGCGTCGGGCCGCAGACAACCATGCTGACCCTCTCGCAGCGGTTTCCGTGGTTCGGGAAACTCAGCGACAAGGAAAAGATAGCCGCGAAAGAAGCGGCGGCGTTTCGGGAACAGCACGAGGCCCGGAAAGATGAGGTGATCCGGCAGCTCAAATTTGCCTATTACGACCTGGCCTACATTGACCGCGCCATCCGGATTGCCGAACAAGATCAGGCCTTGCTCGAACACTACGAAACGCTGGCACAGGCGCGCTACGCGCAGGGCGTTGGGTTGCAGCAGGCCGTCATCCGGCTGCAGGCCGAAATTACCCGGGTTCGCAATCGCCTGGAGCATTTGCGGAGCCAGCGGGTCAGCGCCGAAGCGAGTCTCAATACTCTGCTCGACCTTCCGGCGCGCTCCCCGGTCGGCGGAATCGTTCTGGAGACCCGGCCCGGCGTCGAGATTCATTTTGACGCCCTCACCGAGATCGGACGCAACCACCGGCCCGAGGTGCAGGCGGCGCTGCTCCAGATTGAGAAGGACGAGGGAAGGATTCATCTGGCGCGCAAAAACTATTGGCCCGACTTTACTCTGGGCGCCAGTTTCATCAACGTAACGGGGCGGTCGGATGCGTCCGGCCTCCTGAGGCCGCCCTCACAGAACGGCAAGAACATATACAGCTTTACCGCCGGGGTGAACATCCCGATTCGGCGGCGCAAGTATGACGCTGCGGTGATCGAAGCCACCGAAGACCGGATCGGGTCGAGGGAAGGGTATCGCAGCGTCCTGAACTCGGTGGAGGCCTCTGTTCGCGCCGTCGGGTTTCGCATTCAAACGCTGGAGGAGCAGATTACGCTCTTTGAGCGGACGCTGCTGCCGCAAGCCGAGCAGACCCTGCGCTCGACAGAAACGGCCTACTCGACGGGCACGCTGGGAGTGCTGGATTTGCTGGACAGCGAGCGCGTGCTGCTGGAGGTTCGCCTGGGGCTGGAACAGCTCCGGAGCGAATACATGAAGTCGCTGGCCGAGATGGAACGCGCCATTGGAGCGCCGTTTCCACAGCCAGGGCCAGACCCATGAAATGAGAGGTCAGACCATGAAGTTGGAGGTCAAGCCAGGAAGTTCCGTGTGATGGAAAGCGAGGCAAAGCGATGAAGTCGAAAAGCGGTTTCTGGATCGGCATCCTGTTTGTATTTCTTCTGGGGGCGGCGTTGCCGCTCACGGTGGTGTGGAATCCGATGCAATGGCAGTGGGCCGAGCGGTTGGCAGGCCGCATCCACAACTCCTCCTCTCTGCTCCAGCCGCAGCAAGCAGCTTCGGCAACCGATGCCGCGTTCCAGTCCCAGCCAGGGGAACGAAAGATCAAGTACTGGCGGGCGCCCATGGACCCCAACTTCGTTTCCGACCAACCCGGCAAGTCGCCCATGGGAATGGATCTGATTCCGGTCTACGAGGAGGGCTCGCCGCCGGTGACAGGCATTCGCGTGAACCCCAATTTTTTACAGAATTTCTCCGTTCGCACGGCCGTGGTGGAGAAGGGATCGATACCGGTGGACATCCGCACGATCGGCATTCTCACCTACAACGAGAAGGGCATCGTATCGGTGAACACCAAGTTCGAGGGCTGGATTGAGAAAGCTGCGGTGAACTACATCGGTGAGCCGGTGCGCCAAGGCGACCTGTTGTTTGAAATTTACAGCCCGCAGTTGGTCACCACCCAGCAGGAATATCTGGCGGCGATCGATTACTTGGAACGATTGTCTTCCGGCGGGTATCCGGACGCCGTTGCCAGGGCGCGGTCTTTGCTCGAGGCCGCCCGCGAGCGCCTGCTCTATTGGGATATTACCGAGGAACAGATCCAAGAGTTGACAAAGAGCGCAAGAGCCGCCCGGACCCTGCAAATTTTCTCTCCGGTCTCGGGCGTGGTCGTCGAGAAAATGAATCAGTCGCTCGAAGGCATGAAGGTGACTCCCGGAATGAACGTTTACCGGATCGCCGATCTTTCCACGGTATGGGCGGAAATTGAAGTCTTCGAGCACCAGATTCAATTTCTCCGCCTGGGGCAAACGGCTCAGATTGCGGTGGACGCCTTTCCCGGCCGGCGGTGGAGCGGGAAGATCATCTACATCGATCCTTCGGTGAATGCGCAGACCCGGACTTTGAAAGCGCATGTGGAGATTCCCAATGCGGACAGAAAACTGCGCCCGGGGATGTATGCCAATATAGCCATCCGCGTCCCGGCGGTTTCCGGAGCCCTCAAAGTGCCCGAAGAAGCGATCCTGCGCACCGGCGAAAGGAGCGTGGTCATCGTCGCGAAGGGCCAGGGGGTCTTTGAGCCGCGCGAAGTTCGCCTGGGCGCCACGGGCGGGGGATACCGCGAAGTGCGCCAGGGTTTGAGCGCGGACGAAATTGTGGTGGTCTCCTCGCAATTCCTGATTGATTCGGAAAGCAGCATGAAGGAGGCGATCAGCAAGATGCTGACGGTAGAGAAGGGTGAAGGCGAACCGGAAGCTGCGTCCGCGCTCCCCAGTCCGCGCTAGGTGAATTATGTTTGCAAAAATTATCGAGTGGTCGATCGCCAATCGATTTCTGGTCCTGCTGGGCACGGTCTTCCTCGTTGCAGCGGGAATTTACTCGCTCCTGCGGATGCCTCTGGACGCCATTCCGGATCTTTCCGACGTGCAGGTCATCATCTACACCGAATACCCCGGGCAGGCTCCTCAGATCGTGGAAGATCAGGTGACCTATCCACTCACCACGCAGATGCTGGCGGTTCCCTTTGCCAAGGTCGTGCGGGGCTACTCCTTCTTCGGGTTCTCCTTCGTTTACATTATTTTTGAAGACGGCACCGACATGTACTGGGCGCGGAGCCGCGTGCTCGAATACCTGAACTTTGTTTCCAGCCGTCTGCCTCGGGGAGTCACCCCGACGCTCGGTCCCGACGCCACAGGCGTGGGCTGGGTCTTCATGTACGTTCTCAAATCGGACCGTCACGATCTCGCCCAGTTGCGCACCATCCAGGACTGGTATCTGAAGTACGAGCTGACCAGCGTCTCTGGCGTCGCGGAGGTGGCCAGTATCGGCGGGTTCGTCAAGCAATACCAGATCACGCTCGATCCCAACAAACTGCGCGGCTACAACATTCCGATCGCGAAGATCCGAACGGCCGTTCAGCGCAGCAACAACGATGTCGGCGGACGTCTGCTCGAAATTTCCGAAAAGGAGTTCATGATTCGCGGGCACGGCTATATCAAGTCGCTCGACGATCTGCGCAGCGTCGCCCTGGGAGTGGACCGCAACGGCGTGCCCGTTCTGCTGCGGGATGTGGCCACCGTCCAGTACGGGCCCGATATCCGCCGGGGCCTGGCGGAATGGAACGGGGAAGGGGAAACGGTCGGGGGGATTGTCATCGCCCGCTATGGCGCTGACTCCTACAAGGTGATCCAGGACGTCAAAGCGAAGCTGGCGGAGGTGGAAGCGGGTTTGCCGGAAGGCGTCGAGATTGTGGTCGCCTATGACCGCTCGGGGTTGATCGAGCGCGCCGTAGCCACCCTCAAAGAAAAATTACTGGAAGAGGGCGCGGTGGTCGCCGTGGTCTGCGTTTTCTTCCTGTTGCATTTCCGCAGCGCGCTGGTGGCCATCATCATGCTGCCGGTGGCCATCCTGATTTCGTTCATCATCATGCACCAGCAGGGCATCAGCGCCAACATCATGTCGCTGGGCGGAATCGCCATTGCCATCGGGGCCATGGTCGATGCCGCCATCATCATGATCGAAAATGCCCACAAACACCTGGAGCGGGATGCCGGAAAAAAACCGCACTGGCGGATCATCGCAGACGCTTCCACGGAGGATGGCCCTGCGCTGTTCTACTCGCTTCTGGTCATCACCGTTTCCTTCCTGCCGGTATTCACCCTGGAGGCGCAGGAGGGCAGGCTGTTCAAGCCGCTGGCGTTCACCAAGACCTATTCCATGGCGGCGGCTTCCCTGCTTTCGATCACGCTGGTTCCGGTGCTGATGGGTTACTGGATTCGGGGCAGGATTCTTCCGGAACACAAGAATCCCATTAGCCGGTTTTTGATCTGGGTTTACCATCCGGTGCTGGAATTTGTGCTGCGGTTCAAATGGTCGGTGCTCCTGCTCGCCCTGCTCACCCTGGCGGTGACCCTCATGCCGTTCCGCCAACTGGGCTCGGAATTCATGCCGCAGTTGTATGAGGGCGAGTTGCTCTACATGCCAAACACATTTCCCGGGATCTCCATCACAAAGGCGCGGGAGGTCCTGCAACAGACCGACAAGATCATCAAAAGCTTTCCGGAGGTCGAGCACGTGTTCGGGAAGATGGGCCGCGCGGAGACCGCCACCGATCCCGCGCCGCTGTCCATGATCGAGACGACCATCAAGCTCAAGCCGGAGAGCGAATGGCGCGAGGGGATGACGCCACAGAAGCTCATCGACGAGTTGAATGCCGCGCTCCAGATTCCCGGCATCACCAACATCTGGACGATGCCGATCAAGAATCGTATTGATATGCTTTCGACAGGCATTAAAACCCCTGTGGGAATTAAAATCGCCGGCCCCGACCTGAACGTTCTGGAAGAACTGGGCAGACAGGTGGAAAGCGTCGTGCGCAATGTGCCCGGCACCTTGAGCGTTTACGCCGAGCGCGTCATGGGAGGCAACTACCTCGACTTTGAGATCGACCGCCAGGCGATTGCCCGCTACGGGCTGACCGTGGGAGACGTGCAGGACGTCATCCAGACCGCCGTCGGAGGAATGAACATCACCACCACGGTCGAGGGTTTGGAGCGCTTCCCGGTCAATTTACGCTACGGCCGGGAGCTGCGCGACAACGTGGAGAGTCTCCGCGCGGTGCTGGTGCCCACTCCCGCCGGACAGCATATCCCGTTGGGACAGCTCGCGGAGCTGAAGTTTACGGTGGGGCCGCCCGGCATCAAAAGCGAAAACGCCAAACCCAACGCCTGGGTCTATGTTGACATCCGCAACGTCGATGTCGGGACCTACGTGGAGAACGCTAAAAAGGCGGTGGCGGAAAATGTGCAACTCCCGGATGGCTACATCATCGGCTGGAGCG
>JADFGZ010000177.1 GCA_022567475.1 Acidobacteriota bacterium
GAACAATAGCATTCAGGTGCTTTAACTTTTCCAGGTCATGGAAGACAATGTCGGCCAGCTTGGCGCGATCCAACTGGCCGCTGGCATCGACCATCTCGGACCCGAATCCGCTGACGATCCGGTCATATACAACGTTGCCGGGCTGCATCAGCGTTCTGCCAATGTCGTCGGAGTTAATGGTGACAGCACCGAGGGAGGCAAACATCCCTGCTACGGTGGACTTGCCGCAGCCGATCCCTCCTGTGAGACCCACGGAAATCATTAGGATGACCCTCGTATGGAAAAAGTGAACAAGGCCTATGTTATGAAACGGTCTTGTAACAGAGCGACATTGTATCATGCTACGATAGCAGCGGGACGGTTTCTTGCCTGGCTCCCTGATTCGTGGAACTTGAGCAGGCGAGTTGGGATCGTTCCGAGGGGAGCCAACCCGAATATGCCGTTGTATTGCCAGGGTATTTCGGAGGCGGAACTGCCGAACCCTTTGAGGAGTGAGCCTTTAGAGGAACTTGTAAGCTGTCGATCTATTCCCTTGTGGCTTGGCGGGCGATTTTCTACAATAGTGCTTGAATCCCTCCGGCGTGCCCTCCATAAGGACGTGAGATGAAGCGCATTCGAATCCTACACGTAATTTTGAGTGTTCTGGTGCTTGCCAGCGTAGGCCCTCTTGTCTTTTACGCCTTCCAGACGATGGCCAGCAATCGGCAGGAGCTCGAAACCAAAGAAATGGAGCTCCAGAACATCACCACGGATTCAATAGCCAATGAAATTTATATTTATAACGCCACTTTCCAGCAGCAGTTTGACAACTTGTTGCTGGACGTCCATACCAGCCTTTTTGACAGGCAGGAGGGATACAACAGTCCCGATTTGAGGGAAAAGCTGAAACGGTTTGTCGGCCCCTCCAGCCACATCATTTATGTGACCCTTACGGACGCTCAAGGGCGGGGGCCCTCCGAAGGCACCTATAACGCCGACAGCGATCCCTTCCTCATAGAGGTTTTGAAGAAAGCCTTTGCAGCCTCCGAGCAGGGCATCCATTACCAAAGCGACCCGGTGATGATCACGCAGGAGCAGAGCCAGTTTCCCAGTATGGTGGTGTCGAGGCCCATCATGCGACGCAACCGGTTCCAGGGCATGCTGGCGGTCGTGGTCGAGTTGCAGTTTTTGGTGGACCGGCTGGCTTCCAGCAGCAAGCGGGGGCTGGAGGCATTTGTGGTGAACAATACCGGCCGCTTAGTCCTCACGCCGAACCCGGAGGGCAGCGCGATTGGGCGGGACATGAGCGACGCTCCCATTATCCAGCAGTTTCTCAGTTGGAGGGGGCGCGCCAGAGCGGCGGAGACCAGCTCGTTTGACCTGATGATTGAGGGTGAGCCGGTGCGGATGGTCGGCACGTATTCGCCCGTGCAGTCGTTGCAGTGGGCCGTGATTGCGCAAAAAAAAGAGAGCGATGCTTACATTGCCGTGGATAAAATGGAAAGAGAGACCCTGAAGTGGGGCGTGGCAGCCTTGCTGATGTCCCTGGCAGTGGGCTATTTCTTCACCCTGCGAATCGTGCGTCCCATCCGGGTGCTGACCGAATCCAGCCGGGCAATTTCCCGTGGGGATTTTTCTACCCGCGTCCACTTGGTCAGCCGAACCGAGATCGGCGAACTGGCCACGACCTTTAACTTGATGAGCTCCGACCTGGAGCTTTATGTAGAGAAGCTGAAGGCGGCCGCGGAAGAAAACCGCAAGCTGTTTCTCGATTCCATCCGGATGATCGCCGCCGCCGTCGATGAGAAAGATCCCTATACCCACGGCCACTCGGAACGCGTGGCCCGCTATTCTGTGATGATCGCCACCAACCTGAGCTTGCCGGATGAGGAAATCGAAACGATTCGGGTCTCTGCTCACCTGCACGATGTCGGCAAAATAGGAATTGCGGACAGAATTCTGAACAAGCCGGGAGTTCTGACGCAAGAAGAGTTCGCCATCATGAAACAGCATACGCAAAAAGGGGCCACCATCCTGCGGCGCGTACGCCAGTTGGCAGAGATGATTCCCGGCGTCGAGCTGCACCATGAATCGCTGGATGGCCGCGGCTATCCCTACGGGCTGCAAGGGGACGAGATTCCCAGGTTGGCCCGCATTATCGCCGTGGCCGACACCTTCGATGCCATGACGACTCACCGGCCCTATCAGTCCGCTATGGAGCCCGGGGTAGCCGTCGAGCACATACTTTCCCTCATGGGTAAGAGATTCGATCCGGACGCAGCGATGGCTTTGGATACCGTTTTCAAGAGCGGCCGGCTGAAAATGAGCCGCGCGGCCACGCTTGCCTGAGGCAGACAGTCGCCCGTTTGCCGGCGCAGGACGGGTCCGGTTTTCCGCACAAAACGGCCGCAACGTTTTCGGGCGGCTTCAAATCATAGAAAGTCTGGATTCTGGATGAAAGCCAACTCCCCCAAAGAAGTTGCTGGTCAGCCTGGAAGCAGCACCCTGACTGCCGGGGTGGCCGGGTCGGTGAAGCCCTCCCGGGGTTCCGCCGAGATGCGCTACGCCATACGGGATGTCCTGCAGGTTGCCCAGCAGGCACGGGAAGCCGGCAAGAGGATCATCCCTCTCAATATCGGCGATCCCTTGCAGTTTGACTTCAGCACCCCGGTGCACATCATCGAGGCCACCTATCAGGCCATGCTTGCCGGCAGGAACGGCTATGCCCCGTCGTCCGGCGTAGGAGAAGCCATCGAGGCGATCCGCGATGATGCCGGCAGGCAGGGCATCGAAAACATCCAGGATGTCTTTGTCACCTCCGGCAGCAGCGAGGCGATTGAAATCGCCTTGGCCAGCTTGCTCAACCCGGGCGACAACCTTCTGATTCCTTCTCCCGGATACCCGCTGTACGAGGCGGCCCTCGCCAAATTTGGTTGCGAGGGTGTCCCTTATTATTTGCAGGAGAGCAACGGCTGGCAGCCGGACCCGGACGAAATTGCCCGCAGCATCAATGGCAGGACCCGGGGCATCGTGGTCATCAATCCCAACAACCCCACCGGCGCGGTCTACAGCCGGGAGGTGCTGTCAGGCATCCTCGAACTCGTTGCCCGGCATGGCTTGGTTGCCTTCTCCGATGAGATCTACAGCAAGCTGGTGCTGGACCCGATTCCGGCGATTTCGCTGGCGTCTCTGGCGCCGGAGTTGCCCGTGGTCACCTTCAACGGACTCTCCAAAGCGTACTTGGTCCCAGGATTTCGAATCGGCTGGGGAATCCTCAGCGGAGAAGGGAAGAATGTTGCCGATTATCAGGAGGCCATCGGCAAGATGCTCCGCGTGCGTCTGTGCGCCAACCATCCGCAACAGTTCGCCATTCGCCCGGCGCTGGAAGCAGACCAGGGACATATTCCCCCAATGATAGAAAAGTTGCGACGGCGGCGGGACCTCATCGATTCGTTGCTGAATTCGATTCCCGGAATCAGTTGTGTCCGTCCCCAAGCGGCGTTTTATGCTTTTCCGCGCCTGGAGATCGCAGAGACCGACCATGAGTTCGTCACCGATCTTATCCAGGAGACGGGTGTAGTGGTTGTCCCCGGCAGCGGATTCGGCCAGCAGCCCGGAACCAACCACTTCCGCATGGTTTTCCTTCCGCCCGAAGAGACGCTGCGGCAAGCCTTGCATTCTATCGGTGCGTTCGCCAAAAGCAGGCGATCACTCGGCTGCCGGGAGTAGTGTCCCAATCTCTGTTTGCAATGGGACACCTTGGCGTGCGAGGAAGCTCCTGTTACAATTGCAATTCGTGATGAAGCAATAAGTCATGCCTGCCATGCGGGGCTGGATGTGTCGCCGTTTCCCAGGACCGGCTGGAAATAGACAGTCGAAATAGACAGTCAAAGACAAGCTGTCCAAAAGATTTTGAACAAAAATTGCGCCGGGAGGTTGTGCGAAGCCCATGCGGGTTTTAGTCGCGGAAGACGATAGCTCTCTGGCCACCTTTCTCCGTAAGGGGCTGGAAGCCGAATACCACGCCGTGGATGTGGCCCAAGACGGGGAAGAGGCCCTATTCATGGCCGAGGAGTACGACTACGATCTGATGATTCTGGATTTGAATCTCCCGCGGGCCGACGGGCTGGAGGTGCTCAAGCGCATTCGCGCTAAAAAGGGCACGCTCCCCGTGCTGATCTTGACGGCGCGCAGCCGGGTGGAAGACCGCGTAAAAGGCTTGGACCTGGGTGCGGATGACTACATGGTCAAGCCCTTTTCGTTTGTCGAGTTCTCGGCCCGGGTCCGCGCCTTGCTGCGGCGGGGCGGCCGGCCCACGGAATCGCTTCTGCGCGTGGAAGATTTAGAGATGGACCGGGTGGAACGAACCGTGAAGCGTGCGGAGCAGCGCATTGAGCTGACCCCGAAGGAATTTGCGCTGCTGGAATACCTGATGCTGAACTCCGGACGGCGGGTGACCCGGGCGATGATTATCGAGCATGTTTGGAACCTCTCGTTCGACACCATGACCAACGTGGTGGACGTCTACATCAATTATTTGCGGAAGCGAGTGGACGAGGGGTTTAGCAGCAAGCTGATTCGCACGATTCGCGGGGTAGGTTACCAACTGGGAGCAGACAGAGAGGCGGAGCAATGAGCCCTAAGTCTGGGCGAGCCCGTGTTCCTGGCAGCACGGAGCGCGGGGAGGAAGAGGCCGCTGAGAAACAACCGGCGGGCCTTCGCAAAGATCGCGAACAGGCGAAACAGCCGCAGCGAGTCAGCCCCGCATTCCTGTCTGCCGTCTCGCACGAGATGGCCCAGCCGTTGACGATATTGCGTGGTTCGCTGGAGTTGGCTCTCGAAAAGGAATGGAGCGCTGAGGAGCGCCGCTCGTGGCTGGAACAGGCTCTGGAACAGGCGGACCGGTTGATCCAGGTGAATGTTTTGCTGCGAGAATTGGCCGATGCGGAAACTGTAACCGCTGCGACGGAAAAGGCTTCACTCAGCACGCTGGTAAACGATCTCGCGAGAGATCTGCTCCCCATGGCCGAGGTCCAAAAAATGAGCCTCGTTGTCCAGTGTGAAGACAATCTGTCCGTGGTTGCCAATGAAAAACGGTTGCAACAGGCTCTCGTGAACGTGATGGGCAACGCCATCAGCCGCACCCCGGAGGAAGGAACCGTTCGCATTTCACTCAAGCGTTCCGGAACGGAGGCGTGTCTGGACATCTCCGACACGGCCCCCGGCCTTTCACCCGAGGAATTGACCCAGCTCTTTGATCCTTTCTACCATTCTCCGACAGCCCCCCAGGGAGGCATAGACAGCAACGTCCGGGGACTCTTGGTGGCAAAGCGGATCATCGAAACACTCAATGGTACGATTCGTGTGGAGAGCAAAACGGAGCAGGGAAGATGTTTCCACATCCGTTTGCCCCTTGCCTAGCCGTCTGATCCCGCCCTGACCTCTGTGAGCACCTCAAGCACCCTGCGTGTTAAGTCACTTGGAGAAAACGGCTTCTGGATAAGGTCCGCATCCAGGTTTAAGATGCCGTGGTGGAAAATGAAGCTGTTGGTGTAGCCCGACATGTAAAGCACCTTCATGTCCGGACGAAGAACAGAAAGGTGCGAGGCCAAATCCCGTCCGTTCATGTCGGGCATGAACACATCGGTCAGCATCAAGTGAATGAGTCCGCGATGCTGCTCACAGATATGGGTAGCCTCAGCGCTGTTATCCGCCTCCAGCACCGTGTATCCTTTCCTTTGCAGGGTTGTGCTTACTATCTCCCGAACCGCTTTTTGGTCTTCCACCAGCAGAACAGTCTTCGAGCCGTTGGAGGGCTTGGCGGCCTTTGTTGCTTTCCGGTGCCGCGGCAGGAATACCTTGACCGCCGTGCCCCATCCCGGCTTGCTGTAGACCGCGATGTGTCCGCTGTTCTTTTTGACAATCTCATTGACGATGGCAAGTCCCAGCCCGGTCCCTTTGCTTTGTTGCTTGGTTGTGAAGAATGGCTCCCAAATGCGAGTCTGTATTGCCGGGTCTATCCCGCAACCGGTATCACTCACCGCAAGCATCACGTAGGGGCCGGGTTTCACGCCATCCAGGGCGCGAGTGGAGGTCTCGTCCAGTTCTACGTTCGCCGTTTCAATGGTGAGTTTCCCTCCCTGCGGCATGGCGTCGCGAGCATTGACGGCCAGGTTGAGGATGACCTGCTCGAGCTGTCCCGGGTCGGCTTTTACTCGTCCCAACTCCGGACGGCAAGAGATGAGCAGTTCAATGTCCTTGCCAACCAGCCGCCGTAACATCTGGCTCATATCGGTGAGGACATGGTTGGGGTCCACCAGCCGGGGTTCTAAAACCTGCTGGCGGCTGAAGGCCAAAAGCTGGCCCGTCAGCGAGGCGGCACGCTCGGCGGTTCTGTGAATCTCGCTGGCATCACGGCACAGCCCCTCATTGTCGCCGAACTGCTCCATCAACCGATTGCTGCAATCCTTGATGATCATCAGCAGGTTGTTGAAATCGTGAGTGATTCCGGAAGCCAGCCGTCCCATGGCCTCCATCTGTTGGGACTGATGGCGCATCTGCCCAAGAGGCTTCTGCTTGCCGGTGTCATTCAAAACCCCTTCCATCGGCGCGGACGGAGACGGAGGATGATCTGCCGGGTTCTTTTCCTCTTTTTGTTCTTGCGAGGGTTTCAGAATCAGAAGCGGGAGGCGCCGGCCACTGGCGGCGGTCTTCGTCTGTTGGGGGACTTCCATTCCTCCGGCCCCCTGGGATGGTTTCAAATCCAGCATCACAAGACGCGGCAGGTCCCAAGAGTGACGGTTGGCGAACCGTCCGCGGCAAAGTAGCAGATCCAGCAGGTCTTCGCCATCGTGCGCCACCTCAACGCGGTCGGAAGGGTAGCCGGCCAATTTTTCCCGGGTGAAGGCGCGACGAACCAAGTCGGCATCGTTCGGGTCGCTCAACTCATTTGCGAGCAGGAGCATTTCAACATCTTTCTGTAGCATCAACAGATTCCCTCGGGCACCCCGGGATTTTTAATTGCGGAGCCCCATTTTGCTTTGGGCGCCCGGCGTGAGATTGCAGGCGAACACGTTTCGTTCATCTCCGCCACAGGCGTTTCGTCTCCGCCTTGCAGGCATACAATATTTTCTAAGGGTTCAACTAACCCAATTGTCTTCAATGAAATCCGGACGGCCTGACTGCTCGCGCACACGGGGCGATGGAATCGGCTAACGGGCCACATTGAATACGATATCGGGTTCTTGGGGAAGGTAACTGATATGGAGCGGCGCGCGAAAAGAAACTGAATTTTGCTTTCTTTAATGAGCGGCACGGTTATTCCCGGGCTAAAATAAATGACTCATTCTTATATATCGCTGACGATGGGCGACTGTTGGAGGGTACCGGTGAGGGCTGGCGAGCGACTGAAAGAACTGCGAAACCGACTGACGATCACCACGCGGGAAGTGGAGGAGCACAGCCGGAAGATTTCCGAAGCGGAGAGCAATGAGGAGTTTTATATCTCCAACGCCTGGCTGACTCAGATTGAGAACAAACAATGCACGCCGAGCATCTACAAACTGTTCAGCCTGAGCGTCATCTATCGGGCTAAGTTCACCGATCTGCTCGCGCTGTACAAGGTGGACCTGGAGAAGATCAGCAAATATCAGATGACGACAGCGTTGCAGCAAACGCATCTGGCGAACCTGGAGGTGTATGACAAGGAGCGCGCCATCAGCTTTCCGGTCCGTTTCGATCCGGGGTTCCAGTTGGGGGAAACCAACCTTTTGTCGCGCATGGTGGAAGTCTGGGGGGAGGTGCCCATCGGGCTGCTGCAGCACCTGGATTTCCGGCATTGTATGTACGGCTATATCGGCATGGACGACCACATGCTGTTCCCGCTGCTGCGGCCAGGCACGTTTGTTCAAATCGACGGTCGGCACAAAAAAGTCCAAAGGCTTCCGTACCGGACCGAGTTTGAACGGCCCATCTACTTTGTCGAATTGCGCACCGGCTACGCCTGTTCCTGGTGCGAAGTGCAGGGCAATCAACTGACTCTGCTGCCCCATCCCCTGTCGGGGTGCAGCATTCGCCAGTTCAATTTCCCCACGGACGCGGAAATTGTGGGCCGCGTGACCGCCTTAGCCATGCGGCTGGTCAACCCGCCGGGTTCATCTCGGGACGAGTCTCCAAGATTGACAAGGCAATCCTGATATTGGAAAAGAAAAGCTCCGCCGCCAGCGGGTCGCAGTCCAGAGGAATCGTGATCCGGTAGGGTTCCAGCTTCTTCCAGACCTCCAGCAGCTCGGCCGGCGGCACGCGGGCGGAGCCTGCATAGAGCTGCAGCTCGTAGACCAAATGTTCCAGCGAGCCGAACAGGAGGTTGTGGAACAGCTCTTTGTGATATGCCTCCAGGGCCTCGCGCGCCACCTCCTCGGTAAACTGAAAAGCCATGCCCGCGTGATGATACTGGCCGGTATTGTAGTCCCGCGTGGAGGACAGGTAGACAAGGCGCGCAATCTCCCCCGGCATCTCCGCCAGCGTGCGTTTCTTGAGGTCCTGGATCGCTTCCTCAACCGCAATGTTCTTTACGCCGTCGCCCATAGAAACCAGCCTATGCCGCCGCCGACCTGCGGAGCCAATCGTTTTTGATTCTGCTCATGCGCCTGGCGTCCAGGCCCACCAGGAGTCGTCCCGGCAGATAAGCCATCTGCTCCGCAACGGTGGTGGCGTGCCTCGCCGTCCTGCGAGCCCAGAGCGGACCGCCCAGCCAGATCAGCAGACGCGCCGTGTCGCAGACCATGCGGAACCGGGCCGCGTCAAGGGCCAGCCGGACGCCCACGGCAGCGCTCGGGCGGAGGTTTTCCCGGAGCGTCCCCCGGTGGAACCTCCGAAGCTGCCTGACCTGCTCCCGTGTCTGCCGAAGCCAGGAGAGGGCCAC
>JADFGZ010000178.1 GCA_022567475.1 Acidobacteriota bacterium
CGGGTGTCCTGGTGATGTCAAGAGGGTCTTTGAATTGAGCCGCGAATTGGGAAGCTGCATCGTGGCGAATTCGGTTCCAAAACAGGCTTGGGAAATGCGATTCGTAACGGTTTACAAGCCCCTGGAAGGCTTTCTTTCCGGCCTCGCCCGAAGGCCGCTCGGGTTGACGAGGCCTGCCAAAGCCGATAAACTGGCCTCATTCAAGACAGCGAATGCGTTGAGCGCCCGTAGCTCAGCTGGATAGAGCGACTGACTACGGATCAGTAGGTCGGGAGTTCGAATCTCTCCGGGCGCACCATTTTTTCTTCGACTTAGCAGCACCCGCCCACCACATCGATTTCGCTTGTGGGGAGATTTGTGGGGACACGGTGTCAATTGACCTTCATGTTGGCGGTCAGTTCCGCAACTTTTCTTCGGTTGTATTCCTCTAGGCGGGAAACAGCCTGCTCTACCCTTTCTGGAGTTGGGTGGACATAACGCTGAGAGGTCAGGATGCTGGAATGACCAGCCATTTTCCGAATCGTAAATGCGTCTGCCCCTGCCTCCCCGAGCCGCGTCAGGTAGGTGTGGCGCAAATCATACAGCCTGAAACGCTCCAAGGATTTCAATCGCTCAAGGGTCCGGTCGTGTTGACATTTGATGGTGTTGTAGCTTAGATGTCCCTCGCCATCACTTGCTGGAAATACCCAACCTTGGGCCGGTTTTTCCGCCGTCTCAAAACGCATATTGAGAAGAGCTTTCACCCTTGCGGTCATCGGCAGGTTACGCTTTCGCCATTTGGTCTTGCCATAGGGATTGTGAACATAACCGAACAGGGCATCGCCGGCTGGCTCAAAGTGAGTGTTTTCCCACCTCATGCGGAGAATTTCTTCGGGTCCCAATCCAGTGTCAACGGCGATGGAGGAAAATGTCCGCAGCAGCGATGGAGTAGCAGCCAGATAAATTTCCTCTTCAGCATGTGTGATAACCCGCTCCGACATTCTTTCGCCGGGCAACAGGTGGATGACGGGCACGGCGGGAATGACCTTCCACTCCCGAGCTACATGCAGAATGCGGCGGAGGACGGCCAGTTCTCGGTTGACGCTACAAACTCCGATTGGTCGATTTAGGCTGGAGAACTCGACCCTTCCATTCCCTCGGCGGATAGTTTTGGTTTTAGCACACCCTTTCCGCCACTCTACGAACTTGGCTACCAACGCTTCATCAATTTCGGGTGCTTCCGCAATCCAGTGTTGTTAAGCAGCCATGGAAACCACAAAGTCTTCCTGCGCGGTCGAAATTACCTGGCGAATGAAGATGCAATGAACCTTTACCCAGCGCAAAAAAGTCGAGATGGACATGAAGACCTCGCGGAACGTCAGCCGCTTATGGGTCAGGCCTGCCTGCATCGCCGGAGTTCGGACTTCGCGCCCAAACTTCAGAGCCCGATGAGGTCTGAGAAAGTTGTAATGGCATCGCAGCAGCTCGAGATGATCTTCCAGCCGCTGCGTTCGGCGAGCGTGATTGAGGGTCCGACGCCCGAGGTAGGCCGATAGCTGTCGGATCGTTAGATTCAATCGTTCGATGTAGGAAGTATTCAGCTTCCGCGAATCCTCCGAATCGCGCCACACCTCATTCCAACGCCAAGCCGCACCAAATCTGGTTTTCCGTTGCACTTGAACCACGCGATCATTTCTTCGTTTCTTGATGACTTGGCCGTACAGGCAAGCGACGCCAAAGATTCGCCGGACCACTTGCCGATAGAACTTGAATCCGTCCGTAGCGATCAGGGGGAGATGGCTTCCCGTAGACCGAGCGCAAAGCTCTCGAAACAAGGTGAGCGTGTTGCGATAGCTGCGTCTGCCAACAACCGTCGCAGGCCAAAGGCGAGACCAGACTTCGATGGCAGCGAAGATCCAAACAGGCGGATGCCCATTGCCACCAACCATAGCTCGGATCTCATCCACCTGCAGTTCGCGGATTCGGATCTTTGTAATCCTTTGATCGTTGAATCGGCGACCGGCGGCAGCGGCTTTCTCCAGCCAGCGATCCACCGTGTTCCAAGCAATCTGCTGGACTCGGGCAATCGCGGATTTGTTCACACCCTCGACGCTGAGAGCGGCGACTTCATCGAAGGTAGCTCGGCGATGCTGGAGTCGGTGATAGACTGTGCCCCGGTTCCGGCAGAAGGTTCTGCGGCACATCTTGCATCGGAACCGACGGCGTTTACCCCAGCGGGTTGGGTAAAAACCAAAACGAACGATCATTCCCAGAGAGGGGTTTGTTCGCAGCGGACACTGGGCATTGGGACAGCGGAGACTCTTCATGGCGCTTGGACCCGTTCATCAGTAGAACTGGCGACCTCAAAAATAGGCCTTAAACCATACCACATGAACGGATTACAAGCGCCTCATCAACAATTGTTTGCGGAAGCACCGCTAAAGCCGCTCTTCGGTGCCTCGTTATCGGCACGGTTAAAACCGTGCCCTGACGTTGAAACTGACCCACTACTGAAGCGAGCGTTAGAGACGGTCGTTGGAGAAGGCCGCTACCGGTTTCCGGTCTCGGCCCGAAGCAGGTCCTGACCCGGCGGGCCTTGCCGCAGCGCATCGAAGAAGATGAAGTACGACCGGCTCCACATCTCGGTGGGCACCAAGCCGCGCGGCGCCGCCGTGCAGACAATCCGAAAAACGTTCTCGCCGGATTCCACCGGAGGCAGGGCCTGGGGCGCCTCCGCAGAAGGCTCGACGGCGGCCAGATAGCCGAGGATGTCGTAGATGATATCTTCCGCCCGCGCGGCAGGCGTCTGGAAGTCTCCGCACAAGAATTGCAGTTGAGCGTCCACCTCGTGGAAATGCCAGGCCAGGCAGGCGCAGAACTCCACGGCGACCTCGAATTGCCGGAGAGCCGTCTCATCCAGCGGTCCGATGCGCCGGTCGAAGATCAACTGCAAGCGGCGCTCGTCTTCCCGTGAGAACTCCCGCACCTTCAAAACGCCGGTGCGGGCCGAGGCCTTCCAGTCCACGTGCCGGGCGCTGTCGGTGGACAGCATGTCGCGGATGCCGTACAGGTCGTGCCCCCGGCCCCGCTCGAAGGCTTCGATCTCCCCGCTCAGCATCGGGAGAATCTCATAGAACTCTTCGGTCGGCTCCACGGCGGGATAGACCCACAGATCGCGCGAGACCGGCAAGCGCAGCTTCTTTTCGAGAAACCCGAAGGGAAAGCGGGTGCTGAGCGAAAAACCCTTCTCTCGATACAGTCCCCGTTGCGGGAAGCTTAATTCCACCGGCTGGGTGACTGCCCGGGCGGCTGGCAAGAAAGAAAAATAAATCGGCCGCCCCAGAATTTTGCGGCCCGGACCATCTGTCGAAGCAGGCTGGGAAGCGGCGCCGCCGGGCTCCGGAGAGGACCGCTTTCGTTTCCGCTTCTTTTTCTTTTCGGGATCATCGCCCCCGGTCAGGGTAATCGAGAAGGAAGGGATGAGCTTCTTTTGATTTCTCAGCGTGATGCGCGCCGGAACGGGCCGCCGCGCAAAGACGTGATCCGGCAGCATCACCTCCAACGCGACGCCCGTCAGCACCGCCATGGAAAGAAATCCCGACATCAGGATCGCCGCCAGCAGGCTGGCCAGGACCATATACAACAGGTTGTTCCCCGTATTGAGCCCGGCTATCGCCAGCACAAAGATGAGGGCGATGAAGGCGATCCCCTCCCGCGTCAGCTTGTAGTCGATGCGGACCCGAAACCACCCCAGGCTGCTGCGCCGTGCCAGGTAAGGAACGGCGGTGAGGGCGACGTACCCGGAAAGCAGCAATGCCAGGATGGCGCTGACGGCGGTGGGAATCAGCCGTCCGTCTTCCCGAAAAATGCGGGAGAAAATCGCCAGCAGGAACGCCACGCCCAAAGCCACCAGGGAGGAGGCGAACTTCTTCCACCCGGGGCGGTCCAGCCGCTCCAGATAGCCCCGGTAGATATTTCTTAGCAGGCCGTGCGCAGGGTTGCGTTCCACCAGAAAATCATACCACCGGAGTTCGCTGCGGGGAGCAGCTAGTACGAGTGAGAATTACGATTCCGCCTATCCGAATAGGCTCTGCAAGTATTTTGATCCCGTTAACGAGTTGCATTACAATCCCAAACAGGTGGCGAAGCCGTTAGTGCCGGAAGAAATGGTTTTCGGCACAGTGCTTGTTTTACCAATTTACCTCGTGTAATCTCTCCCTAACATTTCTATCCGGCGGGGCAACAACGCTATGGTGGCTAGGGTGACTTGTTTTGGATTGAAGAGGGTTCAGTACCTCTCCTGCTTCTGGGGTTTACTGGGTTTATTTTGTGGAGCTGCTGTCTTGACGGAGGGAGCTCTCGCCGCTCCAATAGCAGTGGTAGAAACCTTGGAGGCTCGCCGGGCGCATCTCGATAAGCTCGGAAGTGCGAGGGTAACTTACTGGAAGGCCGAGGGTACGAGAAAAGGCGTCTTTGTCAGTGTCTTTGGTTTTAATGCTGTCCCTCGTAAAGATTGCGATAATTCGAGGGAGGAAAAGGAGGTGAATTTAGGGGGCATTGCACGCACGGCCTGGGAGATGGGCTTCGACGTTTACTTTGTTAGATGGTGTGATGGAGGCGCTTACATCCAGCGCAATGCCTTTGTGCTCATGCGCCTGCTGGAAGACATTCGCGCTGCGGGTCTGGGCCCGTCGGAGAAGGTCTTCGTTTTGGGATCTAGCATGGGCGGGCTCGTATCCCGATACACCCTCGCCCGGATGGAAACCGAAGGAAATCCACATGAGGTCGACCTTTTCATCACATTCGATTCTCCGCATCGAGGCGCCTACATACCTCTTGCTGTCCAATTTACAGGGCAATATTTCAAGGACCTTACCGAGCTTGCCCGCAGTGTGGGTTTCACGCTTCCAGATATGCCGGAACTACGGGCAGCCGACGTGCCGGCGGCAAGACAGATGCTCCTGCTGCACCACGACCAGCCTCTAGGAAGCGCTCCTCATGACGATTTCAATCGCTTCTTTCTTGAGTTGAGCAGCCAGTATGGCGATTACCCGAACGCGGACGGCATGAGAACCGTTGCGATCGCGAACGGATCAGGCGGAGGGCGTGTGGTCCGGCGCCTGGGGAATTTAAAATCGTCCGTCGTGCTTGCAGATTCTACGAAAAAATTCCCCATTCATATCGAGGTGCCTCTGATCGGTTCCTGGAGTACCACGATAACCCTGACATATTTAGCCACCGTTGAGTTGGATATTACATCCGACAGACCCACCACCCAGGAACAGACGGTGCTGCGAGCCTCCCAGCTCATCCAGGTTGCAAGAATCAACGGCATCCGCATTTTTTCCACTGGTCCCCAACCAATCGCCACAGCTTTGAGGGAGATACTGTCTATTCCCTCCTGGATTCCGGATTTTTTGCTCCAGCCCTTTGCTAACACAATAGCCAACTTTTTCCAGGACCTAATCGCGGAAGCCTCGGGAGTGCAACAGGAATTTCGTGTGGTGATTCCCTTGCCGTATGAGTCTAGTGGAGCAGGTTTGGGGACTTCCTACGAAGCTGTAGAGAAAGGGCTTCGACGGGAAGGTGATTTGCGCAGAACCCTGCCGCGATTCAGCTCATTCATTCCCACCACCAGCGCACTGGGTCTGGATCTCCCTCCAGACACTGATTTGAGCGATATTTCAAACCTGGCCACTCCATTCTCGCGGGTCCTCTATCACACGGTTGAAACGTCGCACGTGGAGGGGACCCGCGAAGCCAATTCCGTGCTTTGCCAGGAACTTCACGGCTTGGTGGGATTTCCCTACATCGCTGGAATGGACCCGGAAGTAAGAAAAAGGAAAAGCGGGGAGTTTGATCTGACAATTCATGGCGCAAATTTCAGCGAGACAACTTCGGTTCTGTGGGATGACCAGGAGCGAGCAACTACATTTGTCAGTAGTACCGAAATAATCGCCAGTATTCCGGCGGAGGATTTAGAGGAATCAGCCCTGATAGGCCTTTCTTCTGATACGATCGATATTTGGGGGCTAGGAAGGCGACTGCTCGAAATTTCTCTGGCTGATCCCCGAATTCAGTCGGGTGCGACTGGCTGCCCGGCCGTTCTCATAATCGACCCCGCCGACCCCATCCAGATTCGACCCTCGGCTCCGGACATGAATGAAGAATTCACTATCATCCTGTCTGGGATATGGGGTAGTACTCCTCCTCCGCATGTAACAGGTGTAATAGTCTCAGGTAATCGAATCACGGTAGAATCGGAAACGCCTGAGTTTGGCTTCTTTGTCCAAACTCCCTATGAATTGGAAGTGCGCGTGGGCCCACTGGCAGTCGGCGATTACGAAGTCGAATTCATTAACAACAACACCACGAGTCTCGAAAGCCTCGTATTCACGGTCATCCCGCCCGAACCTGCGATTGCCACCATTACCCCGGCCGCTACACCGGCAAGAGGGGGCGATTTCATTCTTACAGTGGATGGATTCAATTTCGTCAATGGCTTTTCGTCGGTGCAGTGGAATGGCGAGGATCGATCCACAACGTTTGTTAGCAACAGTCAATTGAGGGCAAGCATTTCAGCGGGCGACATCATTCAAGAAGGAACTGCAGAGGTCTCCGTCCGCAACTTAGAAAGATCCGGACCGGAATCTGCATTGTTCACCATCACGGCGCCGCAGCCCAGCCTGAGCGGCCTGATGCCTGCTTCGGCTCTGCCGGGCTCCCCGGATTTGATTCTTACCGTTTCCGGCAGCAACTTCACGCCCAGTTCGGTGGTTTTATGGACGGGGCTGAGCGGTGACCCGGAACCGCGAGAGACGCTGTTCCTCGGTGAAAACCAACTGGAGGCCGTCATTCTAGCGAGCGACCTCAGGGCCTCGGGGGCTTATCCCGTGGCAGTCCTGGAGGAGGCAGGGGGGAGGTCGGAGCCGCTGATTTTTGTGATCGAATCCGGCACTTCAGCTCTTGCAAATCCTCCCATCGTTGCTGCCACCGTCGAAGGCGCTGGCTTCCAACCCGGCATCTCGCCGGGTTCGATTGCGAGCTTGTTTGGATTCAATTTGTCGGCCAGCACTGCGTCTGCCGACACCGTGCCGCTTCCGACGACGCTAGCCGGCGTGCGAGTGACTGTGAACGGGGTAATCGCACCCCTATATTTCGTTTCTCCGGAGCAGATAAATTTCCAGGTGCCTTTCGAAACGCCGCTCGGTCCTGATGTGCCGATCGTCGTAATTCGTGATGAAATCCCGGGTCCGGTGTGGAAGGCTACTGTCGAACTGTACGCGCTCGGTGTGTTTACATATGAACGTGAGCCGGGCGTTCGGGACCCAATCATCACTCACGCCGATGGGCGTCTGGTGACACCGAGCGACCCTGCGAGGCCCGGCGAAGTCGTGATTGTATATGGCACGGGCATCGGAGGACTTGAAAATTCACCTCCGACCGGAGCGGCGAGTCTGCAGGAACCGCTCGCTACCAGCCTGGTGGAGCCGCAAGTGATCCTGACCGGCAGCAGCAGCGAGGCGGCCGGGCGCTCCCTGTTCGTCGGCCTCGCGCCAGGCTTTGTGGGGCTCATCCAGATGAATATTCAGCTTCCAGATATCCGACCTCCGGACGCAGAACTAAAGTTGGGTGTGCGGTTCCGTGAAGAAGACCCGTTTGTTCTGGTGCCGATCTCAGTAGCGCAGAACTAATACTTAATAGCAGAGTCGTTGTTGGCGCCAACGGTTTCTGTTCCAAAATCTTGTGGTTTTGCTTTGAAGCAATTGGTTAGCTTATCGTCTTAGGTTTCCAATCGATTCCGGGGCTACCCCCGTGGATGTTTTGGCGCACTACCTGGCAGCGAGGCTGGGGCTATCTTCCGACCGGGCGACCTTCACGCCGCTGAGGCTGTCCACATACTCCTCGATCCCGGCGTAGAGCGCCTCGGCGATCTTCTGCCGGTGCTCGTCGGTGCGCAGCAGCTTTTCGTCCTGCGGGTTGCTGAGGAAGGAGACTTCGGTGAGCACGGAAGGCATGTTGGCGCCGATGAGAACCACGAAGGGAGCTTTCTTCACCCCGCGATTTTTCATCGGCCGCGCGCCGTTGCCGATGTTTTTCCACAACGCCGACTGGATGCGGGCGGCAAACTCCTTGGACTCGCCCATCTTTTCCTGCTGCGCGATCCTTTGCACCAGGTCCTGCAACTGGTAGATCGATTCCTGTGAAACCGCGTTTTCCCGCGCGGCCACTTCCAGGGCCTCCGCGTCGGTGGTGAAATTCAAATAGTAGGTTTCAATGCCCCGCGCGCTCCGGCTCCGGCTGGAGTTGACGTGGATGGAGATGAACAGGTCGGACCGTTTTTCATTTGCGATAGCGGTTCGCGTTTCCAGCGGAACGAACCTGTCGTCCTGGCGCGTGTAGACGACCTCGCTGCCCAGGCGCTCGACGATCAGCGGCCCCAGCCGCCGGGCCACATCGAGGACCAGGTCTTTCTCCAGCAGGCCGGAAGGGCCGATCGTGCCCGTGTCACGCCCTCCGTGTCCCGGATCGATAGTGATCCTGCCGATCTTCAGCCCCAGGGCGCGGATCAGCGAATGGGAGCCGTCGCCGTTGGGCTGCGCCGTATGGATTTTTCCAAAAGCCGGCTCTGCCGTGGCCACAGCATTCTCGGACGCACCGGCACTCTTTGCCGTCTCGGCAGCGGAGGCGGAAAGTTCTTCCTGGGTTTTTTCCGAAGAAGCAGCGCCGTCGCTGCGGGCATTGCCGCCCTGCCCGGCAAGCGGCGTTTGCGCCTGAGCATCCGCCAGCTCGTCCCCTGGGCTCCCTTCCCCGTGGATGTCAATCACCAGGCGATAGGGGTTCGGCAACTCAAAGACGGTATAGTCGGTGATATTGCCCAGGTCCAGAACCACGCGGGAA
>JADFGZ010000179.1 GCA_022567475.1 Acidobacteriota bacterium
TAGCTACCCAGGACAAACCGGGGGCCCACCTATTTAACACCACACCTGAAGTTATGCAATGAAGTTATTCAATGACACATTCAGAGGGAAGTCAAGGTTTCCAGAGTTCGCTCATCGTGAAATCGCTCATCTTGACTGCCTCAGGGGCCTATGCTAGTTTAGCTTTCCGATTTCCCCCGCCGGAGGCTCCGGGTTGGCGAACACCCCTGCGCAGAGCGTGGCGTCACGCAAGACCGCCCTGAATTCGACGCATCGAAAGATGGGCGCTCGCATGGTCGAGTTCGGGGGATGGGACATGCCGCTGGAGTATAGCGGGATCGTGCCGGAGCACATGGCCGTGCGGACTCGCGCGGGCCTGTTCGACGTGAGCCACATGGGAGAAATCGAGGTGGAAGGAAAAGGGGCGCTGCCCCTGCTGCAGAAAGTAACCTGCAATGACGCCTCCCGATTGCAGGACAATCAGGCGCAATATTCCGGGCTGATGAATCCGCAGGGCGGCTTTGTGGACGACCTGCTGGTGCACAAGATCGCCGACCAGCGCTATCTGCTCTGCGTCAACGCCTCCCGCCGCGAAGCGGATTTCGGCTGGATCACAAAGCAAAACGATACGGGAGCCCGCGTGCGGAACGTGAGCGATGACTACACCCAGCTGGCTGTCCAGGGTCCCCGCAGCAAAGCTGTCCTGGAACGGCTGACGGCGGTTGACCTTGGCGCGCTGAAGTATTACTGGTTTACGCACGGGGAAGTTTGCGGCGTCCAGAGCCTGGTTGCCCGCACCGGCTACACCGGCGAAGATGGGTTTGAACTCTATCTGCCGCCCTCGGAGTCGGAACGGGTCTGGAACGAGATTTTGGAGGCCGGAAAAGCAGAAGGCATTCTCCCCTGCGGACTGGGCGCGCGAAACACGCTGCGGCTGGAAGCAGGGATGCATCTGTACGGGCACGACATTGATGAAGAGACGACGCCGCTCGAGGCGAATTTACGGTGGATCTCAAAGCTCGAGAAGGGTCCCTTTCTGGGCAGCGAGGTTTTGGCGCGGCAGGCTCAGGAAGGCGTAAAAAGACGCTTGGTGGGCTTCCAGATGACCGACCGGGGCATCGCGCGCGATGAGGCTCCGGTGTGGGTGGAGGACCGGCAGGTGGGGAAGGTCACCAGCGGTTCCTACACTCCTTACCTGAAGCGAAGCATCGGATTGGCTTACCTGCCGAGCGAGCTTGCCAGCCCGGGGCAGCGGATTCTCATTGAGATTCGCGGGAAGCGGGCTGCCGCCGAGGTGGTCTCCACGCCGTTTTACCGCAAGCCGAAGAACTAAAACCACCCTGGGGAGGGGCGCGAATGTATCCTGCTCAATTTCGTTATTCCGAGGAACACGAGTGGCTCCAAGTGGAGGATAACTCGGCCACGGTCGGCATCACCGATCATGCGCAGAAGGAGCTCGGTGACGTTGTTTTTGTGGAGCTGCCCAAAGTGGGCGACAAGGTAGAGGCCGGCCAAGCCTGCGGCACGGTGGAATCGGTCAAGGCGGTTTCGGAAATCTATTCGCCTGTCTCGGGTGAAGTGAAGGAAGTCAACACTGCTTTGGCTGAAACTCCCGAGTGGATCAACCAGGACCCGCACGGCAAGGCTTGGATGATGAAGGTTGCCCTCAGCGCCCCCGCCCCGCTGGACCGGTTGATGACCGCCGAGCAATACGAAGAATATCTCCGGAAAGAGTCGGCAGAGTAAAGCCGCTCGAGCGGAGAAAAAACAACACAGTGCGGAGAGAACCCCACCCCGATGCGTTATCTTCCCAAGTCGCCGGAGGAACGGCGGCAGATGCTCGCCGAGATCGGCTGCAACGCCGTCGAACAACTGTTTGCCGGCATCCCTTCCGAGGTGCGCCTCGGGCGCGGGCTGAAACTGGAACCGGGACAGTCCGAGCCGGAAATCATTCGATGCTTTGAGCAGTGGGCTGCGGAGAATGCGCGCGGCTTCACCAGCTTCCTGGGAGCCGGCGCCTACGACCACTTCCAGCCCGTCATAGTGGATGCGCTCGTCTCCCGCAGTGAATTTTCCACCGCCTATACCCCTTACCAGCCGGAGATCAGCCAGGGAACGCTACAGGCGATCTTCGAGTATCAAACCCTCATCTGCCAGCTGACCGGGATGGATGTGGCCAACGCATCCCTCTACGACGGCTCCACCGCCCTGCCCGAAGCGGTGATGATGACGCTGCGCGCCAGCCGCCGCCGGCGGGTTTTGGTGGGGCGTTCGGTGCATCCGGAGTACCGGCAGGTGCTGAGCACATACTTGCAGCATCAAGACCTGAAAATTGAGGAGATTCCTTTTGCCGAGAGCGGAGAGTTGGACCGGGCCGCGCTGCCCGACCGCCTGGGAACCGACGTGGCTGCCGTAGTGGTGCAGTCGCCGAACTTTTTTGGAACGGTGGAGGATGCCGCCTGGGTTGCAGCTCAGGCGCAGGCGGCGGGAGCGGCCTTGATTGTGATGATCGCCGAGCCGGTCTCGCTCGGCATCCTGCGCCCCCCGGCAGAGGCCGACATCGTCGCCGGAGAAGCGCAGTCTTTTGGAGTTCCCCTCAGCTACGGCGGCCCCTACGTCGGCTTTCTGGCCGCTCGGGAAAAATATCTCCGCAACCTGCCGGGTCGGCTCGTCGGCCAAACCACCGACGTGAGGGGAGAAAGAGGCTTCTGCCTGACCTTGGCGACGCGGGAGCAGCATATCCGCCGCGAGAAGGCGACCTCGAACATCTGCACGAACCAGGCGCTTTGCGCCTTGATGGCCGCCATCTTTCTCTCCGCTTACGGCAAGCAGGGCTTGCGGCAACTGGCCTTGCAGAACCTCTCCAAGGCGCACTATGCCGGAGAACGGTTCCAGGCGGCGGGCGCTTCCCTGCGTTTCCGAGGCCCCTATTTCAACGAACTGGTGGTCGGCGGCATCGGGAAGCGGCAAGGGGTGGCAGAGCGGCTTCTGGAGGAGAAAATCATCGGGGGCCTCGATCTGGGGCGTTTCTACCCGGAGCTGGCCGGGGACCTGCTTTTCTGTTTTACGGAGAAGGCGAGCCGGGAAGCGATCGACAAACTGGTGGGCATCAGCACGAAATAAGCGCGCGAAATTAAGATGGAGACGGTCCGGCACGGGACGCGGCTGCGGATGGAAAACGGAATCAATCATGGCGGATAAAGATATAAAGAAAGTCAGAAGGCACCTGACGCAGAGGGAGGCTCTGATTTTTGAGCGCAGCTCGCCGGGTAAACCGCCCTTCGCGCTCCCTCCGCTTGATGTCCCGCCGGTTGATCCTGCCGACGCCCTGGGCGCGCAACGGGTTCGGGAGCAGATCGAAGGCTTTCCCGAGGTCAGCGAGTTCGAGGTAGTCCGCCATTTTACCCGGCTCTCCACGTGGAACTACGGCGTGGATACGGGAGCCTACCTGCTCGGTTCCTGCACCATGAAGTACAACCCCAAAGTCAACGAGGTGGTGGCCCGTGTGGACGGCATCGGCAACGCCCATCCCTACCAGCCGGAGATGCTTTCCCAGGGTTGCTTGAAGATTCATCAACTCCTTTCGGAGCTGCTGCTGGAGATCGTCGGCCTGGATGCGATTACCCTGCAACCGGCGGCCGGAGCGCACGGCGAGATGACGGGCCTGCTGCTGGTGCGCGCCTACCAGGAGTCGAAGGGAAATCCCCGCCGGAAGGTTTTGATTCCGGATTCGGCGCACGGCACCAACCCGGCCTCGGCGGCGATTGCCGGCTATCAGGCTCAGAACCTCGCCTCCAATCGGCAAGGCACGGTAGACCTCGAACAACTCGACCGCCTGATGAACGAAGAGGTGGCCGCGCTGATGCTGACCAATCCCAATACGCTGGGCATCTTTGAGAATGAAATTGTCCGGATCGCCGAGATCGTCCACTCGCGCGGCGGGCTGCTCTATATGGACGGGGCCAACATGAACGCCTTGATGGGAATCAGCCGGCCCGGCGATTTCGGCGTCGATGTGATGCACCTCAACCTGCACAAAACCTTTTCCACCCCCCACGGCGGCGGCGGCCCCGGAGCAGGTCCGGTGGCGGTGAAGAAAATTTTGGAGCCGTTTCTGCCGGTCCCGGTGATGGTGGAGAACAAAGACGGCTCGCTCGCCTATGATTTCAACCGTCCGCGCTCCATTGGCCGGGTCCGCGCCTTTTACGGAAACTTCGGGATGCTGGTGCGGGCTCTGGCTTACATCCTGGCCAACGGGGCCGAAGGGCTGCGGCTGACTACCGAGGACGCCGTGCTGAACTCCGCCTACATCCGCAAAAAGCTGGAGGGAACCTATGAGCTGCCCTACTCCAGCCCCACTCTGCATGAGTGCGTCTTCAGCGATAAGAAGCAGGCGCAACGGGGAGTGCACACGGGCGACATCGCCAAGCGGCTGATCGACTACGGCTTCCACCCCTACACGGTCAGCTTCCCGCTGGTGGTCTCCGGGGCGATGATGATTGAGCCTACCGAGAGCGAGAGCAAGCAGGAACTGGACGAGTTGGTGGATGCGCTCCAGGCCATCGCACGGGAAGCCGAGCAGGAGCCGGAGACCGTCCTCGGCGCCCCCCATACCACGCATCTCGGCCGCCTCGATGAAGTCCAGGCGGCGCGGCATCCCGTCCTCCGCTGGAAGCCGCCGACGCGGGAATAACGCTCCGGCCAAAATCCCTCCTAAAAACCGTCAAACACCTCCTCTGTGGTTCGCAATCTTTTCCCAGGCATCTGGGAAACAGCCGAATATTATCGCCATTCTGCTAAGGCTAGATAGACAGTCATGGGGGGAATACTTCCGGGCAAGACCGTGCAAGTCGGGCGGGGCGGGCGGAGAAACTGCCGCGGGCGGCAAGACGGGGTGGAGCTTCCAGATTCTGATGAATCAGCGCCGCTCATTCCAGAAGGGCTGCTGAACTCAGTTCACTGAAAGCTCTTGGGGAGTTCTATTCTTCCTCCTCTTCCCTTTCTGTGCTGGCCGTTCGCAACTGCTCGAAGCAGGCGTGTGTCCTCTTGGCGGCCTCAATGGTCGCGCGCTGAGCGTCCTCGGCGACTTCCTGCCAACCTTTGGCTGCCACTTGGCCCCATATCAGCATGCCCGCCAGTGCGGTCATGGCAAGAAAATAAACGGTTCGCATAGTGCTCCTCTCATCGAACTCTTAGTTCCGTACGCAGCATTTTGCCGGGTTCTGTATCTGTTCCCTCATACGGAAGCTCCTGCCGCCGCCCTGGGGCCGCTCCGCAGGATGCTTTCCTGCGATGGTAACAGAAATTCCTGGGATGTAGACTGGGTGAGCCTTTTCCTGCACGTCTAGCGGCGTAGAAGGCAAACACGGACTTTTGGGCCTGGCTCCGGGGCGATGCCGGAAGGTGGTACGCTGGGATGCCGTTTGTGGTTCCCCAGCCGTCGCCGGGCAGGATTGAATCGAGTGAGTGCCTATGCTGGATTTACTCATCGTATCCGCGTTTATCCTCTACAGTATCAGCAACGGATTTCGGAACCGCGCTAAGGCTTCACGAAGTCTTGAAGAATATTTTCTGGCAGGCCGGTCCATCAAGGGATGGCGCGCTGGCGTCAGCCTGGCAGCCACACAGTTTGCCGCCGACACACCGCTGTTAGTCACGGGGCTGATCGCGACCGGCGGTATTTTTATGCTGTGGCGGCTGTGGATCTACGGGCTGGGATTCTTGATGATCGGCTTTCTCCTGGGCCGGGGATGGCGGCGGGCGCGCGTGCTCACCGATGCGGAGCTTACCGAGATTCGTTACAGCGGCCGGGGCGTCCTGATGTTACGCGGGCTCAAGGCCATTTATTACGGCACGGTCATGAACTGCACCATCATGGCCATGGTGCTGGTGGCCGCCACCCGTATCTGCGAAGTTTTCCTGCCCTGGCATGAGTGGTTGCCCGGCGCGTTCTACCGGTGGATGTACAACCTGGTGGAGTGGGTTGGCGTTCCTCTGTCCTCCGGCGCCACGGGGCTGGAACCGTATGTGGCGACAACCAACAACCTGTTCAGCCTTCTGCTCATTATCGCCTTCACCGCCCTCTATTCCACAACGGGCGGACTGCGGTCCGTCATTGCCACCGACACCGTACAGTTCACGATCGCCATGGTGGGCACGCTGATCTACGCTGTGGTTGTTGTCATCCAGTCCGGAGGGATCGGCCAGATTGTGAACGGCCTGGTCGAGCATTATGGAGAAGCCCAGGCGAGCCGGTTCCTTTCCTTCACCCCGACTGCAGGGGAAGCACTCATGCCGTTTTTGGTGGTGATCAGCCTGCAATGGTTTTTCGAGCGAAACAGCGACGGCACAGGTTACTTCGCCCAGCGAATGATGTCCTGCCGCAGCGACCGCGATGCAAGGATGGCGGCATTTATTTTTACCTGGCTGCAAATTTTGCTGCGAAGCCTCTTCTGGCTCGTCATCGGGGTCGGCTTGCTGGTGATCTATCCGTTCGATCCCGCTTCTGCCGGAGGAGAAACTTTTGTGGCCGGCAGAGAGCTTCTGTTTGCGACAGGAATCAGAGACCTTCTTCCCGCAGGCATCAAAGGCATTATGCTGACCGGATTGCTGGCCGCGCTGGCCTCGACCATCGATACTCACCTGACATGGGGAGCCAGTTACTGGAGCAACGACCTATACCTTCGAATTATCAATCGAGAATGGCTGCAACGGGAGCCCTCCACTCGCGAACAAGTCATGGTCGCCCGGCTGTCGAATGTCGTGATCCTCGCCATTGCCCTGGTCATCATGGCAAACCTGCAATCCATTCAGACCGCCTGGTATATCACCCTCTTGTTCGGAGCGGGAACGGGCGCCGTATTGGTGCTCCGATGGCTTTGGGAACGGATTAACCTCTACTCGGAGATCGCTGCGATCGGCGTGTCGATCCTCCTGGCGCCGGTCCTTCTTTTTACCGTAGAGGCCGAATGGTTGCGGCTGCTGCTCATGTCATCCATTTCAACCTTGGTTGTGGTCGCGGTAACCCTGCTGACGCGGCCAACGGAGGAAGCCGTTCTGGTGGAATTTTACAAGCGCGTGGACCCGCCCGGTTTCTGGAAACGAACCGCCGCCCAAGCAGGCGCCGAGGCGCGCCGTCCGATGGAGGCGTTCCGGTCGGGAGCCTATCTCACCGTCACCGTGAGCTTGTCAATCTACTTGCTGTTGGTTGGCATCGGGAAGCTCCTCCTGCCTGCTCCAGGCAGCTCCATGGCCTATTCATGGTTTTACGTGTTGTTAGGCGTTGGGAGTGTGGCGTTGTGGTGGCAAAAACTGTTTCCAACGAGAACTGCTGCAGATTCGGATACTGCATAAAGTGAAAGCCCACCTTGCTTTCTCAGGCTCGTTGCAGCAAGCGGGCAGGACCTCCATACCCCAGACCTTAACCGAACAAGCACGTTGCCAGTTCGGTGTGGCAATTCCCACAATGAAATCGTAAAATTAGAAGGAAGGCACTTGCCAGGGGCCATATGAATTCCTATCGGGAGTGAATGACGCCCGGCGAAGTCATATAGGTTTTTGGTTCCCGTCCCGACCCCTCTCACCATAACCGCGCCTTCCCAAATGTGCCTAGTTGAAATAAAAGTCGCTTTCCTGAAAGCGGCTGGGTATCGGTGCGCTGACCACATAATGACTATTGAAGGTCGTCTTGTTGACCGATAAGGCGTTAGAGACGATGGAGAGTGAATATCAAAGGGTGAGAGTCCTCCCTATCTGCTGGCTGAACTTCAACGGTTGACCCCGCACAGCTCCTGCGCAGCCGCAGGGATAGATAGTCTCTGAGCGTGGTTTGAGTTTCCCTGTAGCCTCCGGCAAAAGACTGATTTGCTGGACAAATCCTCCCGAACCGGGAGGCTGATTTACCATGAGCACTCGCAGGCAAATCCAAGAGTGGGTATCGAAAAGGTTCGCGATCCTTGTCGCCGTCGGTGTCGCATCACTTTCCGTGGCGCTTTGGCAAGCTCTGGTCGCGCGGGAACACGTTCAGATCAGGCGGGCAGTTGAGCAGGAGACGCTGAATCTAAGAACCGAGATCAAGGAGCGGCTTGACCCTCAAATCAATGCGCTGGATCGCCTGGCCAGGCGCTGGGAGATGCGGGGAGGTACGCCCCGCGAAGAGTGGGAAGCCGACGCGATGCATTATCTTGCTGATCAGACCGGCCAGTGGAGAATCTCATGGATAGATCCCTCCTACATCGCGCGGTGGACCGTGCCGACGCAACCAACAACCTACAGGGGCGTCAACCTTGCGAGGGAAGAGCGGCGACGAGTGGCAATGGAGGCGGCACGGGAAACGCGTGAGGCCAAGGTTACGCTTGCCAACAATATGTTCGGGGACAATCGGGGATTGCTAGTTTTTGTGCCGCTGTTCGTGGGTGAGCGTTTCGACGGGTTCATACAGGGTATCTTTCGCACTCCGGAATTGCTCGATCCGCTGTTGTCTGAACACGCTTCTCTTGGTTTCTCGACTTCCGTCTCCGATGACGAGAAGGAAATTGCCAGCCATAGGACTAGCGACAGGCAGGAGTATCTGCAATGGCTCCAGGAGACCGAAGTTGAGGTTCACAACTTAATTTGGCACATTCAAGTCTGGCCGGGGCCGGAACTGGTAGCCGACATACGGTCGTCGCTTCCGGAAGCGACCTTGGCGGCGGGACTTCTGCTGGCTTTGCTGATGTCGCTCACGGTCCGTCTGGCTCGAACGGCAAGGATTCATGCGCAGGAGGTTGGGGAAACCAACCAGGAACTAGAGGAACAAATCACCGAGCGCAAACGGGCGGAGGAGGCGCTGCAGTTCACGCAATTCGCCTCCTCCGCTCGTT
>JADFGZ010000180.1 GCA_022567475.1 Acidobacteriota bacterium
CCCCTTCACCCCTTCTCAATTTCCTTTTTCAATTCAGCCAGCAGATTCAGGGCGTCGAGCGGTTTCAGGCTGTCGAGGTCCAATCCGGCAAGGCGCTCCATGATGGCTTGGTTCGATGGAGTAAACAGCGTGAACTGCAAGGCGCCGGGCGGCTCCGCGCTGGGGTTGAGACGGTCGCTCAGGCCGTGCTCGCTCTGCTCGTGGTAGCTCAGGACCTCGCGGGCCCGC
This sequence comes from Acidobacteriota bacterium, assembly GCA_022567475.1. GTDB lineage: Bacteria > Acidobacteriota > Terriglobia > 2-12-FULL-54-10 > 2-12-FULL-54-10 > JADFGZ01. The sequence continues at coordinate 229 of JADFGZ010000180.1, forward strand.
TCAATCACCTCGGCGGGCAGCGCGGCCAGCCGCGCCACCTCGATTCCATAGCTGCGGTCGGCTTTGCCCGGCTCCACCCGTCTGAGGAAAACAATCCCGCTCCCGGATTCCTTTACCGAGACGTGCTGGTTTTTCACGCTCGGCAGATGGTCGGCCAGCTCCGTCAGCTCGTGGTAATGGGTGGCGAAGAGCGTTTTGGCGGTGGTTCGGGCATGAAGATATTCGACCACCGCCCAGGCGATGGCCAGCCCGTCATAGGTGGCCGTGCCCCGGCCGATCTCGTCCAGGATCACCAGGCTGTTCGGCCCGACGGTATTGAGGATCACCGCCGTCTCGGTCATCTCCACCATGAAGGTGGAGCGGCCCCGCGCCAGGCTGTCGCTCGCGCCGATGCGCGTGAAGATGCGGTCAAAGACCGGCAGGCAGGCGCGCTCCGCCGGGACAAAACTCCCCATCTGGCCCAGGATGGCGATCAGGGCCACCTGGCGCAGGTAGGTGGACTTGCCGCCCATGTTGGGCCCGGTAAGAATCATGATGCGCTCCCCGGCTGCGTTCATGTAGAGGTCATTGGGAACGAAGCGCTCGGCCTGCTGCGATTCGCCCAGCCGTTCCAGCACCGGATGGCGGCCCGCTGCGATTTCAAACTCCCCATCGGCGGAAAATTGAGGGCGGCAGTAATTGTAGTCCGCCGCCAGACCGGCAAAGTTGACCAGCACGTCCACCTCGGCAACGGCCGCCGCCGTGCGCCGGATGCGGGCGGCATGCTCGCCCACTGCGGCGCGCAGTTCCAGGAAGAGGCCCTGCTCCATTTCGAGCATCCGGTCCTCGGCGTCGAGCACCTTGCGCTCGTATTCCTTCAATTCCCCTATGGTGAACCGCTCCGCATTCACCAGGGTTTGCTTCCGCTCGTAGCGTTCGGGGACCAGCGGCAGGTTGGAGCGCGACACCTCAATGTAATAGCCGAAAATATCGTTGAACTTGATCTTCAGAGACCCGATTCCGGTCTGTTTCCGCTCCCGCGCCTCCATCTGCGCGATGGTCTGTTTCGCGTTGCGGCTCAGGCTGCGAAGCTCATCCAGCTCGGCGTGATGCCCCTCCCGAATCACGCCTCCCTCTTTGAGATTGAGAGGCGGACTTTCGACCAGCGCCTTTTCCAACTGGCCGTGCACGTCGGCCAGCTCATCCAACTGCTCCCAAAGCTCCCGCAAACGGCGCGACGCAATGCTCCCGACCAAAGAGCGGAGCGCGGGCAAAGGCGCCAGGGAATTTCGCAGGGCCGCCAAGTCCCGCGGGGTGGCTGTCCCCATCGTAACTTTGCTCAGCAGCCGCTCCAGATCGTAGACCGAGGCGATCTCCTTGGCGATCCGGACCCGTGTCATCGACTGCTGGAGCAATTGCTCGACCGCGTCCAAGCGGGCCTCCATCACGGATTGGCCGAGCGAAGGCCGCAGCATCCAGGACCTCAGCAAGCGGGCCCCCATGGCGGTTGCCGTCCGGTCTATGACCGACAGCAGGGTGGCCTCCGGCTCCCCGGCAAAAAGCGGCTCCACCAGCTCCAGGTTGCGGACAGTGATCGAATCGAGCACCATCCACTCTTGCCGGTCGTAAAAGCGGATACGGTCCAGGTGGGCCAGCGTGCCTTGCTGCGTCTCCTTCAAATAATGCAGCAGCGCGCCGCTGGCACAGACGGCCTGAGGCTTGCCTTCCAGCCCGAATCCATCGAGCGAATGCACATGGAAATGATCCGTGAGCATCCGCAGGGCGTATTCATAGCCAAAAACCCATTCGTCGAGGTCGGTACGGGTAAGGCGCGAGGGGCCGGACAGGGGTTCCGCAAAGGCCAGCCGCCCCTCCGGCTCCGGGAACAAGGGCTGACCCGCAGGGGAGAGCAACTCGCGCGCTCCCAGATGGCTGAGCTCCTCGGCCAGCTTTGCTTCCCGGCCGGCGCCTCCCATCTCCGTTGCGCGAAACTCTCCGGTGGAGAGATCCACGCAGGCCAAGCCGATCCGTTCCCCGGACCGGCAGGCGGCGACCAGATAGTTGTTCTCGCCCGGCGCGAGGAGGCGGGTGTCGGAGGCCGTGCCGGGCGTGATCACCCGTGTGACTTCGCGCCGCACCAGCTTTTTCGCGAGGCGCGGGTCCTCCACCTGCTCGCAAACAGCCACCTTGTGGCCTTTCTGGATCAGGCGCGAGATGTAGATGTCGGCGGCGTGGTGCGGAACCCCGCACATGGGCACGGCCACTCCCTTTTCCTTGTTGCGGGACGTCAAAGTAATCTGGAGTTCGCGGGCGGCCAGGATGGCGTCTTCAAAAAAGAGTTCGTAAAAATCCCCCAGACGGAAAAACAGCAGCGCCTGTGGATACTTTTGCTTGATGGAATTGTACTGCCGCATCAGCGGCGTCGAGGCTTCAGGCATCGTATCCGATTCCCGTCCATGCTATCATAATGCTAGCATGCGGTTGAGACGGGAGGAAAATTTCTATGGCGCAAATTTTGGTCCGGGGTCTCGATGACGAACTAGTCGAAAGGTTAAAGAACCGCGCTCGCCAGGAAAGACGATCCCTGCAGGCCGAGGTCAAGCTCATCCTGGAGCAAGCTGCGCGGTTAGATATGAAATCGGCTCGGAAACTGGCAGAGGCCATTCGCAAGAGCTTTAAGGGTCGGAGATTCGAAGATAGCGTCCGTCTGATCCGCGAAGATCGGGATAGTAGATGAGTGTGTACGTCGTGGACGCCAGCGTAGCCGCCCAATGGTTCCTCGAAGAGGCGAGTTCCAACGCTGCCGTTAGACTGCTGAAAGATGGCCACTGGCTTCACGCTCCTGATTTTCTCCTGATCGAAATCGACAGCGTAATCTCGAAGCGCATCCGACGAAAGGAAATTAGTGAGAAAGAAGGACGGAGGGTACGAACCGCATTTCGTCAGTTTCCCATTCAGTGTCACAATTTTTTATCTCTGCTGGACCCGGCATATGAGATAGCAATCTCAACCAGCCAAGCAATCTATGATTGCCTCTATGTCGCGCTGGCAGCTCAGCTAGATGCCCCGATGGTGACTGCTGACCGCCGTTTGTATGCGGGGTTGGCCAACGGGCCCTTTGCCAGATACCTCCTGTGGGTTCAGGATATCACATGACCGTCTCGCTCCGAGTCGGTCCGGCAGTCCGGAGTTAGGTCGCGGGCAGTGAATCCCCCCGTAACCGGGCGACCTCATGATCGAGCACCAGGGTGGTCCGCGATACACGCTCACGCCCGGAATGAGTTACCACTCAGCCGAAGAGGGTCCGCCGCACCGAGTGCTATCCGACGCGGGCGCGACAATCTTTGCCGTCGATTGACGGCTTGAGTATGCGTTAAGGACCGGATCATTCGGGTGGCTTCCAACTGACCCACTACCCGGATATCAGCTATAATGATCCCGTAACGAGATTCGGGTAGAGACATGAACCTTTTGTGGCTGCGAGTGGCCTTGGCCTTGTACTCGCTCGGTCTGCTCCACGCCGTGCTGACCGTCTTCAGACGCCGGCAGAGGCTCTTCCGGATAGCTCTGGGCGCCATCTCGCTGGGTGTTGTTTTTCATCTGGTCGCCCTGGTGGAAGACGGGCTGGCGCTGGGCCATTTTCCCGTCACCAGCCTGCAAGAGGCCGCCTCGCTTTTTGCGTTTCTCATCGCCTGCGCGTTCCTGCTGGTCTACTGGAGATATCAGTTTCACTCGATCAGCGTCTTTATTTTTCCGCTGGTTTTTGTGCTGACCCTCACCGCGGCGATGGACCGCAGCACGCATTACTGGGAGCTGCCGCTGCTGAGAACCGCGTGGCTGTACCTGCACGTCTCGCTCATCATCTTGGGGTACACCGCGTTCTTTTTGACCTTCGTGGCAGGCGTGATGTACCTGATTCAGGAACGCGAGCTGAAATCGAAAAAGCCCAGGGCGTTCTACTACCGGCTGCCGCCGCTCGATACCATTGACGACCTGGCCTACAAGTCGCTGGCCGTCGGATTCCCCTTCATCACCTTGGGAATCATCACCGGAGCCTTCTGGGCCAACGCCGTCTGGGGGCCTTCCTGGCCCATCGATCCGAAAATATCCTGGTCCTTCGTAACCTGGTTGATTTATCTGCTGCTGCTGTTTACGCGCTGGACAGCCGGATGGCGCGGGCGCAAGGCCGCCTACTTCGCCATCGCCGGATTCGCTGCCACGCTGGTGACCTGGGGCACCAACAGCGGCCTGCACTCGTTCGTGTCGCCTTGAAGCGTTTCCGGGAGCTGCCACCGATGCGCTGATTCATTTCACGCGGAGCGCAGTTCCGAGCACAAGAGAAAGCTATGAACTTTTGCTTGGTCGGCCTGAGCCACAAAACCGCGCCAGTAGAAGTGCGCGAACGGCTGGCGATAGCGGACGAGGAACTCTCCGGAGCGCTGCGAACGGTGGCTGCCCTGCCCGGCATCTGCGAGGTCTTTATCCTCTCGACCTGCAACCGTGTGGAAATTTTTACTCGCGCCGAGTCTGACGGGGGAGAAGTGGGTCCCATCCTGACTCAATTCCTGGCTCGCACCCACCACCGCGACCTCTCCGAAATCACACCTTATCTTTACCAATACCAACAGAGAGACGCCATCCGGCACATCTTCCGCGTGGCCGCGAGTCTCGATTCCATGGTCTTGGGCGAGCCGCAGATCCTGGGGCAGGTCAAGGCCGCCTACGCCGTGGCTCACGCTACGGGCACCTTGGGAGGCGCGCTGGAAGAAGTCCTGAGCCGCTCCTTTGCGGTAGCCAAACGGATTCGCACCGAGACCGGGATCGCCGCCTCCGCCGTCTCCATCAGCTACGCGGCTGTGGAACTGGCCAAAAAGATTTTTGGATCGCTCGAAGGCAAGAACGTCCTGCTGATCGGCGCCGGGAAGATGAGCGAGCTTGCCGCCAAGCATTTGCTGCACAGCGGCGCCTCCTCCATATTCGTCACCAACCGGAGCCCGGAGCGCGCTCAGGAACTGGCCTTGCTGTTAAAGGGCAGGGCGATCCGCTTTGAGCAGCTCTTTGACTACGCGGGCCAGTCCGACATTATCATCAGCTCCACGGGAGCCCCGCATTACATCATCAAGAAAGAAGACGGACGGCGGCTGCTGGCCGGGCGCAAGAACCGTCCCATGTTCTTTATCGACATCGCCGTGCCCCGCAACATCGACCCGGAGATCAACAAGCTGGACAACCTGTTCCTGTATGACATCGACGACCTGCAGCACGTGGTGGACGCCAATCGCAAGGAACGGATGCGCGAGGCGCAGCAAGGCGAGGAGATGGCGCGACAAGAGGTGGAAAAGTTGTTGCGCCGGCTGAAAACCCTGGACGTGGTGCCGACCATTATCGACCTGCAATCGCACCTGGACGAGATCCGCCGGCAGGAGATTGCCCGCCTGCGCTCTGAACTCGGCGACCTGACTCCCCGGCAGGAAGAAGCCATCGAGGCTCTCACCAAAGGGATGGTCAACAAGATCGTTCACTCTCCGATCAACCATCTGAAAAACCTGGCGCAGCAGTCCGATGGCTTGAAGGTGGTCGAGACTGTGCGTAGAATTTTCAACTTGAAAGATTAAAGATTCTTGAACTATTTTTGAACCATTCTTGAACCAGAAAAGACTGGGCGCCCGGAAACGGCGACCGCCCCAATCCGTTGCAGACCACAAAATTCATTCTCGCTTCCCGCGCCTCTCCCCTGGCTTTGCAGCAGGCAAACTGGGTCCGGTCAGAACTCGAGCGCCTGGTGGCCGGTTGCCGTGTGGAGATTCTGCGCGTGCGGACCACGGGCGACCGGATGCGCCAGGCTCCTTTGGCACAGATCGGAGGCAAGGGCCTGTTCACAAAAGAAATTGAAGAAGCGTTGCTCGATGGACGGGCGCATTTTGCCGTCCACAGCCTGAAGGATTTGCCGACCAATCTCCCGGAAGGCCTTACCCTGGCAGCCATTCCCGTGCGGGAGGACACTCGTGACGCGCTCATCAGCCGCAGCGGCCAGCCGTTGGGTGAGCTGGGCCGGGAGGCGCGGGTGGGGACCGGCAGCGTGCGCCGCGCCGCGCAGTTGAAGCGACTGCGCCCGGACTTGCGGATCGAGCCTTTGCGGGGCAATCTCGACACGCGCCTGCGCAAGCTGCGGGAGGGACCGCTGGACGCCATTGTGCTGGCGGCGGCGGGACTGCGGCGCTTGGGATTGGCGGACCAGATCACAGAGTATTTTGACCAGCAGTCCCTGTGTCCGGCGGTGGGCCAGGGTGCTTTGGGAATTGAGGCGCGTGCCGGCGATGAGGATACTTTGCGGGTTCTTGCGGCGCTCGAAGACCCCTGGGCCCGCATGACCATCACCGCTGAGCGGTCTTTGTTGCAGGGGCTGGGAGGAGGCTGCCAAGTGCCGATCGCCGCCTACGCCCACCGGCAACAGGAGAGCATCTGCCTGACGGCCATCGTCATCCGCCCCGACGGGAGCCAGTGGTGCACGGATACGGAATGCTCCCCGCTGCGGATCGCGGAGGGAGACGGCGAGCGCTTGAGGGAAACGGCGGAAGCACTGGGAAGAAAGGTCGCGGAGAATTTGCTGGAGCAAGGCGCTGGAAAAATCCTGCAGGAAGCGTTGCGGGACGAGACCGCTTTGCCTTCCCCACAGACACCCTAAGCGGAGAGCCGCCAGCCTGCGCAGTGCAGCCTTTTTGACAGTCATCGAACTGGCTACGCCCTTCTCTCTTTTACCTCTACCTCGACCTCCTTAATCCGTTCAATCCGTATGGCAGAACCCGGCATGAGACTGGAAGATTTCAACTACCGTTTGCCGAGCGAGTTGGTGGCCCAGCAGCCGGCCCCCCGTCGGGACGATGCACGGATGCTGGTGGTCGACCGCGCCGCAGGCCGTTTTGAGGATGCCCAGTTTCGCCAGCTCCCCGAGTTTCTCGAACAGGGAGACCTGGTGGCCTTGAACAACTCGCGGGTAGTTCCGGCGCGCCTTTATGGGCAAAGGAAAGGGCTCGGCTCGCAACCCGTGGGCAGGCGCAACCCCCGGCACAGCGAGCATCTCAGCGCTTCCATTGAAGTCCTTCTGGCGCGGCAATTGGACAAATGCACATGGGAGGCGCTGGTGCGGCCGGGCCGAAAGGTGCGAACCGGCGAAACGTTGATCTTTACGGGAACTTTCAGCGGACGAAAAGCGAAAGGGCAAAAAGGACAGCAAGCCGAACCGGTTCTCGAAGCCGAGGTCATCGGAAGAGGCGAGTACGGCCTGCGGACGCTCCGCTTCACGGATGTCATCTCCCCGGGAATCTCCCTGCTTGGGATGCTGGAAAAGATAGGACACGTCCCGCTTCCTCCTTATATCCGCCGCCCAGACCAGAAAAAGGGTGCGAGAAAAGACGCGAGACCAAATGAAAAACCAGATGAGAAACCAAATGAGAAAATGGACAAGCTGCGCTACCAGACCGTCTATGCCCGTCCGCCCGGCTCGGTGGCGGCTCCTACCGCCGGGCTGCACTTTACCAAGCAGACGCTCGGCGAGCTGGAAAAGCGCGGCATCGAGCGGGTGGAAATCACACTGCACGTCGGCCTGGGCACCTTTCAGCCCATCCATACTTCAGAGATTGAAAAACACCGCATGCACCCGGAGACTTTCAGCGTGGCCCCGCAAGCGGCGGCCCGCTTGAACCGGGCGTTGGAGCAAAAACGCCGGGTCATAGCGGTCGGCACGACCACCGTCCGCACGCTGGAGCATCTGGCCGCCCAGCACAACGGGCGCATCGAGCCGGGAGACGGGGAAACGCGGCTGTTCATCCTGCCGGGATTTGAGTTCCGCGTGGTGGGCGGGCTGTTGACGAATTTCCACCTGCCGGGAACCACGCTGTTGATGCTGGTCGCGGCCTTCGCCGGGCGAGAGCTGATCTTGGCCGCCTACGAGCACGCTGTCCGCGAGCGGTACCGCTTTTACTCCTACGGCGATTGCATGCTGATTCTGTAAAGCTGTGGTAATATTACGGTGATACCAGGATGAAGTTACTCGGCATTGAGTTCCAAAAGTTCGCCTGTTTCGAAAAATATTTCCTACCTATTCAACCGGGAATAAACCTTCTTGTCGGCAGAAATAACACAGGCAAGACAGCCCTTCTACGGGGTCTCAACGCGCTAAAGGGACTTCCCATCCATCCATCCTCAACGATAGAGGATGATCTTTCCGGATATGTCCGTGACGAGTCAAATCCTCCAAGTTTCGGGTTGCGCGTTAAATTCCAGCTAGAATCAAACGATCCAAACATTTACTACTACGATACGCTATATTCCCCTTCTGACTGGGAGAAGCATATTCGAAAAGAAGAACCAATCTTGCATTTTTCATTGACGCTAGTTCCAGAAAGGCAGCGGATTTCGATTGAAAAAGCCGAGCTTACTTATGTCAACCGCTCGTTAACTGTATTGGCGTATGATAGGCAACAGGGACTAATGCAGTCAGTATGTAACTTTGAGGGGAAGGTTA
>JADFGZ010000181.1 GCA_022567475.1 Acidobacteriota bacterium
AGGAAAGACGCCAGAGGAAGAGAAAAAGTCTGGACGTCTGAAAATTTATTTTCGAGCCAATATACCACGGCGAGAAGCCTAAAAAGGCGGATGTGGATTCTGGAGGGTAAGCATTATTGGTCCAGCGCCAGCCGGGCGTCAGCCTGTGTCTCCCAGGAGGCAAACCGCCCGGCCTGGAATTTTGGGAAGGCGGCGGCGGCAATCATGGCGGCGTTATCGGTGGTGAGGCCGGGGCGGGGGAAAAACACCGGAGGCAGCCGGCCCGCAAGTCCCCGGAACCGTTCCCGCAACAGGGAATTTGCCGCCACTCCGCCGACGATAAAAACGGAATTCACATCTTCGGTTTCCACTGCCGCCAAACAGTGCTGCAACAATTCCTCCACGACCGTTTTTTGGAAGCTGGCCAGCAGGTCCAGCGTTTTCGAGGAAGTATGAGAAAGCAATTCTGTGATTCCCGCTTCGGGGTGCTGTTTTCGGAAGGCAGCCCGTTCAGCGCTCTCCGTGCCCAGTCCGTGGGTTTGCACGTAGCGGAGCACGGCGGTCTTGATGCCGCTGAAACTGAAATCCAGCGAGTTGCCCTTCATTTTTGCTTTGGTAAAGGCAACGGCATCGGGGTTGCCGTGCCGCGCAAGCTGGTCGAGCACAGGTCCGCCCGGGTATCCCAGCCCCAGCAGTTTGGCTACTTTGTCGAAGGCCTCGCCCGCTGCGTCATCCCGGGTTCGTCCGACAATGCGGTGGGAAAACAGCGGAGCAAGCAGGCGAGCTTCGGTGGCCGGGCTGGAGATTTCTTGCTGCGTGGCTTTCCTCGTGACCTTCTGCGTAACCTTCTTAGTGACAGCGATCAGTGTATGTCCCCCGCTGACCACGAGGGAGAGGGCGGGGAACTCGGGTTCCTCTCGTTGCTGGAGATGCTCTTCCAGCAACACCGCGTAGATATGGCCTTCCAGGTGATTGACCGCGACCAGCGGTTTGTCTAAAGAAAGCGCCAGTGACTTGGCGTACGTGAGGCCTACCAGCAGAGCGCCCACCAGTCCCGGCCCCTGCGTGACGGCGATTGCGTCCAACTGCGGGTACTGCAGGCCCGCCTGCTCGACCGCCTCCCGCACAACCGGCACGATGGCGCGCAGGTGCTCCCGGCATGCCAGCTCCGGCACGACGCCGCCGTACTTCCCGTGCGTGGCCATCTGCGAGGCCACCACGCTCGATGCAATGCGCGCACCGCTTTCCACGACGGCCGCCGCGGTCTCGTCGCAGGAGGTCTCGATGCCCAGGATTCGGACCGGAGCCGGGTTGAGAGCTTTTTCTATGTTATCCATATCAAGAGTCTTTCTTCGCTGCGATTGCCTTTATTGTAGCCGAAACACGCACAGATACCAGAGCTGCCCGCTGTGTTGGTCTTTCCAACCCGGCAAATGACAAAAAGGAGATTGCCAAACCCTCTTGCCGGGCGTGTGCGAATTCTCTAAAATGGGGCTTCGCTTGCAAGCGGCGGCTGGCACGAAGCCCGAATCCACCGCACGGTTGCAGGGCGATACGATCGCGGGAGCAAGTTCATCGACAAGGAGGTACGCGTGGAAGAAAAACGACGGAGTAAACGGATTGCTCAAATGATCACCATCCAGGTGATCGGGATGCAGCAGGGGGGCTCTTCAGCAGTGGGACAGACGGCCGAAACCATTGAGGTGAACAACAACGGCGCTCTCCTGAAAACCCGCTCCAAGTTTGACCCGGGAGTGGAGGTGATGATTCACAATCCCAAGAATTTGGAAAACGGCTTGTTCAACATCGTTTGGTCAAAACCTTCGCCCGCCGGGACGGCCTGGAATGTCGCGGTGGAATACATGGATGGCGACGCAACCGCATTTTGGGGAATTCAATAAAAGGCGCCGCCGGCTGCTGCCCGGATCGGAAGCGCTGCGGAATCCGCCGCAAACGTGAAACGGTTGACGATATCCTGTGAACACGCGCACGGCGGCACTCCTGATTTTCGGGAGAAATTCTTTCCGCGGAATTCCGCCGGAACCTGCAATGAAAACAGCCAAACTGTATTTTGTGGAAGGGCGGGTGCAAGGCGTAGGTTTCCGGTTTTTTGTGGAAAGAGTCGCTGCGGATTTGGGGCTGAAAGGGTACGTGCGGAACCGTGCAGACGGTCGCGTGGAAGTATACGCCGCCGGGGCAGAGGAAGCGCTGGCGAAATTACGGGAACGGTTAGAGGCCGGCCCCCGGGCCAGCCTCGTGGAGAGATTGCAAGAGCAGGCAGTTCCATTCGAGCAATATAAAAATTTTTCGATCCAATGAGGCTCCGAGAATATTTTTGTGGAGCACACAAGAGGAACACGGTGGAAGAACTGAAAAAATTAATTCGCGAAGTTCCGGATTGGCCCAAGAAGGGAATTCTTTTTTACGATATCACCACGCTGCTCAAGGACAAGGCCGGCTTGCAACAGCTCATCGATGCGCTCGCGGCGCAGTACTCAGGCAAGCAGATCGATCTGGTATTGGGCATCGAAGCGCGCGGCTTCATCTTCGCCCCGGCGCTGGCCTGCCGGCTGGGAGCAGGATTTGCGCCGGTCCGCAAGCCGGGCAAGCTGCCGGCGGAGACGGCGAGCGTCACCTATGAGTTGGAATATGGAACCGACTCTCTGGAGATGCACCGCGATGCGATCCAGCCCGGACAGCGCGTGCTGATTGTGGACGACCTGCTGGCGACGGGAGGAACCGGAAGAGCTTGCGTGCAACTGGCGCGGGAGCTGGGAGCCGACGTGGCGGGCATGGCCGTGGTGGTGGAACTGGAATTTTTGCACGGACGATCCAAATTGGAAGATGTGGATGTTTTCTCTCTGTTGCAGTATTCAGCTTGAAAAACCGCCGCGGCAATGCTTAGGAAAGAAAGCAACGCATGGCTGCGCACGCTGGTCATCCGGCGCAAAGTTTCCACCAAGGTGCCGAGATTGATACTGCGCCATGCGGGGTTCCGGTGCTTCCCGGAAGGCCGATGCACACGGATCACGGAGCGTTGCGAGGGGATCGCGACTGCGACGAGGCTCTGTTGGCAGAATGAAAACTTTTTGCCGTCACTCACAAAGATTTTTTTCTTGACATTTATTTTTGCAATCCGTATACATTAAGAATCAACAAGCGACGAGGTAGACGAAACGTTCGTCGCGAAAGAAAATTTGATACGAAAGGGAGAATGGAAACGATGAAATGCGCAACTAAGAAAGCAAAGAAGAAACCCGCCAAGGCCAAAAAGAAAAAGAGATAGTACCGGCGGAGCTTCCGGGATTGAAGGGGGACGAATTTTCGTCCCCCTTTTCGTTTTTCTGGAGACTTCGATGATTTTGCTTGCGAGGTTATTCGTCCAAATGCAGAGGGGCCAGCACGGACTCGATATTGGAGGCGCTGACGCGGATGTGGACCAGCTCTTCCGGCCGGCTGCTTTCATCGAACGCGCGAAACAGCCGCATCTTCGCAGCGGCGTATTTTTCCGTGTCCCCGAGCGGACGGTCGTGGCTTTTCTCCCACCGAGCCGCGGCTGATTCCTCCACCACCACTTCCACCACAAAAGAAGTTTTCCGGTCGCTGGAAACGCGAAATAAAAAACTGGTGCCGCCCCGGCCGAAAAGACGGCGCCGGGTGCGCGACTGCAAAAAGTAATACTGGTAGACGACGCCGCTGTCTCCGGAGTAAGTTTTCATGCGGCGGACCGGCATGGGTTCAGTGCCTTCGAATCGTGGATGGAAGACGGCAGGGCCGAGTTACAAGATGCCGGCTTTTCGGGAACGCCCGATCACCTGCGAGACTGCGTAGATGCGCCGCTGCTGGCCCTCGAAGTAGATCCGCGTGAGAACCTCTCCGATCAAGCCGGTGGAGACCAGTTGAATTCCCGCCAGCACAAAAACGACCGCTGCCAGCAAAAGCGGTCCGTGCTCCAGGAAGATGGCATGTCCCCGCAGTTTTTCGACAAGCAGGTATGCCAGAGCCGCCGAGCCCACCGCAAAACAGCCGAGGCCCAGCTTGCCGAAAAGATGCAGAGGGCGCGTCAAGTAACGAAGCAGAAAGCTGACGGTGAGCAGGTCAAAGAAAACGTGCAGCGTGCGGCCCAGTCCGTAGTGGGATTGTCCGGCGGTGCGAGCCGTGTTCCGAATGGGAACTTCCGCGATGCGCGCTCCCTGCAAGCTGGCCAGGGCGGGGATGAAACGGTGCAGTTCTCCGTAGAGGTTCACGCTGCGGATGGTCGCGCGGCGGTAGGCCTTGAAGGTGGTTCCGAAGTCGTGCAGCGGAACCCCCGACAATAGGCGCATGGCCCAGTTGGCCACCGCCGAAGGAAGACGGCGGGTGAAGAAATTATCCACGCGCTGTTTTCTCCACCCGCTGGCGATATCGTACCCTTGATGAATTTTTTCAATCAGCAGCGGCAGGTCTGCCGGATCGTGCTGAAAGTCGCCGTCCATCGCGACAATCACTTCCCCGCGGGCGTAATCAAATCCCGCGGCCAGCGCGGCGCTCTGGCCGAAGTTGCGGCGCAGCCGGACCACCACGACACGCGAGTCCAGAGCGGCGATCTGTTCCAACAAGCCGAACGAGCCGTCCGTGCTGGCGTCATCCACAAAGAGGATTTCAAAATCCCCATTCAGCGTCTCCATGGTTTCCACAATTTTGGCAAACAGCGGGATGAGGTTCTCCTCTTCGTTGTGCGCGGGAATCACAATCGAGTAAACCGGAGACTTTTCTTTTTTCATTTCACTCTCCACCGGCTGCCGCGGGGACAGCCACCAGGGGCTTTTGCGCCCGGCGCCCTGGTTCCCAGGGAAGATCACGGAACCGCGTCAGGACAATTCCTCGCTCCCGCATTTGGTCTCGCAAGGACCCATCCGCGACTGCTTCGAATTCGGTCTCCCGGTTTCGTTTCAGCCGGGTCGGCGAAGATTGCAGTTCCGCATCGCAATGACCGGGATGGCACATCAGCTCCGTCACTCCTGGCTGGAGGGCGTTCAGAATGTCTGCCAGCAACTGCTTCGTCAGCCGGCCGGTCAGTACGAAGCCGCTGAAAAAGTCGGGCGCACAAAGATTCCGGGCAGCCAGACAGCGGTCAAACGGGGATGCAAAACAATGCAAAGATAATCCCGCCATTTTTCGGAGCCATGTCCCTGGGCTGGCGGGCACGGGACAGTTTTCAAATGGGCGGCGGATCCACCGGATGCCAAACTGCTGCGCCGCTTTTCCCAGCGCACCGGCGACCCGAGGGTGGAGGTGGGTATGCTGGTGGGTGTCCAGATGGCTGACAGCGATGCCTGCCCGGAGCAGTTTTTCAATTTGGGCGATCGATTCACGCTCGATTTCTTTGGCAGGCACGGCGCCCCGTAACAGCTTCAGGCCAAGACGGACCGCCCCGCAAAATTTTCCATCGGCTCCCACCAGATGGGGGAGATGGCTGGCCTGCGACACCGGCGCTCCTTCTACGAGGTTCACGTGGCATCCCACGTCGAGCGACGGCTCCTGCTGGGCACGTTCCACGGCGTCTGCAAAGGCAGCGCCGTTGGCGAGCAACGAGGTGCTGGTGAGAATCCCGGAGCGATAAGCGGCGAGGATCGCCCGGTTCACCCCGCGGGTGTAGCCGAAATCGTCGCCGTTGACGATCAATTGCTTCACTGGCAATTGATCCACAGGAAGATGGTTCACCGGGTCCTCTCTGCGATCTCCGCGCCCTTTGTCCATTCCGCTTCCTCTGAATCTGGAAATGAATAGGGGCCGCAAACTTCCATTATACCCTTCTTTCTCAGCTACAGCCGGAGTCGGCGAGATTCCCCGACGCTTCCCCGCGCTCCGGGGGGAAAGGGAAATAGCGTTTGTGGATAGTAGAGAAAAGCTGCCGGCAGGCGGAAACTGAGGGTCAAAGAGCCTGGAGCACAGCCTTGCCCAACTCTTCGGTGGAGGCACTGCCCTGCAGGTCCTTCGGGCGCAGCCCGGAGTCGATCACCTTGGTCACAGCGGCTTCCACCGCCGCCGCCTCTTGTTCCAGGCCGAAGCTGTGCCGCAACATCATGGCCGCAGAAAGGATGGTTCCTATAGGATTGGCGATTCCTTTGCCGGCAATGTCAGGAGCGGAGCCGTGGACCGGCTCATACAAGCCGGTATGCTCGCCCAGGGAGGCCGAGGGCAGCATCCCGATGGAGCCGGTCAGCACGGCGGCCTCGTCACTGAGGATGTCTCCAAACAAATTTTCGGTGACCACTACGTCGAAGCGCCGCGGATTTTGGATAATCTGCATGGCGCAGGAATCGACGAGCATGTGTTCGAGTTGAACATCCGGAAATTCCGCGGCCCCCAGTTGGGTGACCGTTTCTCGCCAGAGCTGGGAATTTTCGAGCACGTTTGCCTTGTCTACGCTCACAACGCGCTTTTTTCTGCCGCGAGCCAGTTTGAAGCCCATGCGGGCAATCCGCTCGATCTCAGAACGGCTGTAGGCCATCGTATTCACAGCCCTCGGCTCACCGTTCTCCTGGCTGATGCCGCGAGGAGTGCCATAGTACAACCCGCCGGTTAGTTCCCGCACCAAGAGCAGGTTGGTGCCGTGCACGATCTCCGGACGAAGAGGAGAAAAGCTCTCGAGCGCCTGGAAGCAGATGGCGGGGCGCAGATTGGCAAAGACATGAAGCTCTTTGCGCAGACGCAGCAATCCTTTTTCCGGCCGCTTCTCCGGAGGCAAGGCGTCGAACTCCGGGTGTCCCACCGCTCCCAGAAGAACCGCGCCGGAGGACTTGGCCAGCGTCAGCGTCTCGGGCGGCAGCGGGTCGCCGGCGGCACGGATGGCCGCAGCGCCGATCAGCCCGGAAGCGATCTCCAGTTGATGGGAACGACTCCGGCAGACCGCCTCCAGGACGGCAACAGCCTGCGCAGTGACTTCCGGTCCAATTCCATCACCTGCCAGCAACGCGACGCACAATTTCATCGGGAACAGTCTCCTTGGAAGGGCCTCCGGCAAGGAGGTCAGTGGAAAATAAGCGCTGCAAGCAGCAGGGATTCCTCAAAGGAAGCAAACCCCGGTGGCTTGCGCATGGGATTTGGGGTCAAAAACAAGAATTCAGATGACGCTCGGAAGAGACTGCTCCATGTGATGCACGATCCGGATCAAGTCTTCGTCGAGGATCATTTTCTTGCGGTCGGCCAGTTCGGTAAAACGCCGGTAGAGTTCGCCCAACTGCCCGGCATCCAAATGGAACCCAAGCTCCTCACAGCGCCGCTGCAGCGCGTGCCGCCCGCTGTGTTTTCCCAGCACGAGACGGTTGGCGGGCACGCCGACCGACTGCGGGGTCATGATTTCGTAGGTGAGGGCGTGTTTAATCATTCCGTCCTGATGAATGCCCGCTTCGTGAGCAAATGCGTTGCGGCCCACAATCGCCTTGTTGGGCTGCACGGGAACATCGATGGTCTGGCTTAAAAGCTGGCTGGTGGGGTAGAGCAGTTCGGAACGCACGCCGGTGACAAGGGGAACCAAGTCATGCCGGACTTGCAGCGCCATGACGATCTCCTCCAAAGCGGCGTTTCCGGCCCGTTCGCCGATTCCATTGATGGTGCACTCCACCTGCCGCGCGCCGCTCTCGATAGCCGCCAGCGAATTGGCTACGGCCAGCCCCAGATCGTCGTGGCAGTGCACGCTGAGCGTGGGTCCTTCGCCCACCGCCTGCCGCACGTCCCGGATAATCTCGGCGTACTCGCGGGGCATGGTGTAGCCCACCGTGTCGGGGATGTTCAGCGTCGTGGCTCCGGCCTCCACCGCCGCGCGAAAGCATTCGCACAGATAGGCCCGCTTGGTTCGGGTGGCGTCCTCGCAGGAAAACTCCACGTCATCGACAAAGCTGCGCGCCAGCCGCACCGACTCTGCAATCCGCCCCATCGCCTGTTCCGGCTTCAGCCGCAGCTTGTGCTCTAAATGAATGTCGGAGGTAGCCAGGAATACATGGATGCGGGGATGGCGGGCGGGCTCCAGCGCCGCTGCGGCTCGTTCGATGTCGGCTTGCGAGGCGCGTGCCAGGGCGGCAATCGTCACAGACGGGCCAGCCGTCGCGGCCACTTGGCGGACCGCTTCAAAGTCCCCCGCGGAGGCAATCGGAAACCCGGCTTCGATGATATCCACGCCAAGCTCTTCCAACTGCCTGGCCATCGTGAGCTTTTCCGCCGTGTTCATGCTGCAGCCGGGGGACTGCTCCCCGTCGCGAAGAGTGGTATCAAAAATCTTTACTCTGTCTTCGCTCACCGTTCACCTCCCGCCAGGATTCCCGAAGCCAGCAAAATCATTCGGGTTGTTCTCCCGGCTCTGTTGCTCCAAAGTCCCGCCTCCGATGGAAGCATATAATTATCCCGAAGTATAGCAAACGGCTTCCATGCAAGGCAAATTTATAGTTTAGAAAGTTATATAAATCCTGTTAATATCAGATATCCGCAAATTACCGAACCATAAATCACCGAACCGCTAGCCACGGGGGGCGGAGAAAAAGCATGGAACTCTCCCAATTGGGCATATTTTTGACTGTGGCGTCGGAAAAAAGCTTCTCCCGCGCGGCGCAGAAGCTGGAGCGGACGCAGCCGGCCATCAGCCTGGCCGTGCAACGTTTGGAGTCGGAGCTGGGGGAAAAGCTTCTGGACCGTTCTTTGAAGGACGGCACTCTGACCGACGCCGGAAACCTTGTCAGCGAGTATGCCC
>JADFGZ010000182.1 GCA_022567475.1 Acidobacteriota bacterium
AGAGGCAGAAAATGGCCATTGATTCAGGTGGCCGGAAGGCAAAAAGGCCCTTTGAGAATTCTAAAATTCCCTCCTATCTTCTTGTATGGCTTTGTGTTGTGGCTGGGAGTGGTGTCGGCGCAAGGGCAACAGCAAGGACAACAGCAAGGAATCGTCGTCGAGCCGAACCTGCAACTGTTCACGGTGCTGGCCGCGGTCAACGCCGCCGGTTACGACGTGGGCGCGGGCAGGCCGGAGCTGGCGCCGATGCGCGACGCGGTGCGGAAAGAGCTGGCCGCGAAGGACATCCCCAGCCTGCCGGCGTTGCGGGTGTTCTACGGCGATCATCGGCTTTTTGATCCCTCCCGCGACCTGGGCCAGTATGTTTCCCTGGCTTTGCTTCTGTCCGGTCCACCCTCTTTCGAGCTGCAACTGAGCCCCGCCAACCTGCCGCCTGACGTGGTAGACCTGCAAGATATGGTTCCTCTGATCGCCGCCTTTTATCAGGAAGCCGGCATCCAATCACTGTGGGAAAAATATTTGCCGGCGATGGAGCAGGAAAGCGGGCGGTACCAAAAAGCGCTGGCGCAGATCATCCAGGAGACGAACGGTTACCTGCGGGTGAACACGCCCGGCTACTGGAATCGCCGCTTCGCCATTTACATCAGTCCGCTGGGAGCGCCCAACCAGACCCACGCGCGCAGCTACGGGGACGACTACTTCATCGTGGTGAGCCCGTCGGCGGAGATACCCGAGCAGGAGATTCAGCACGGGTGGCTCCACTATCATTTCTATCCCTATCTTTTGAAACACGTCAGAGAGGTGGTGTCGAAACAGGCGTTGCTGAAGATCAGCGAGCAAGCGCCCGCGCTCGATGTTTCCTTCCAAAGAAGTTTCAGCCTGTTGCTGAACGAGTCGCTGATCCAGGCGGTCCAGGCGCGCCTATCCGCCGCCGATTCCGAGGCCCGGCTGCGGGCGGTGCAGGACGCCGTCGAGGAGGGATTTTTGCTGACGCCGTATTTCTTCGAGGCGATGGAGACCTTTGAGCAGCAGCCGGTGGGCATGCTGCTGTATTATCCGGAGATGATCGAGGCCATCTCCGTGGAAGAGGAACAAGAGCGGCTGGCGCAGGTCCAGTTCCGCGCCCAGCCCTCCGAACCGAGGAGTGAAATCCTCTGGTTTTCCTACGAACAGATGGCCCGCCGGGGAGAGGACAGCATTGGGCAGGGAGATTATGAGGGCGCCCTGCGCATCTTCGAGGGTCTTGTCAAACAATACGGCCCGCGCCCGCGGACGCTCTACGGGCTGGCGATTGTCGCCACCCATCAGAACCAGCCGGTGACGGCCAAGCAATACTTCACGCAGGTGGCGGCTGCGAATGCAGCCCCCCATTTGAAAGCATGGTCACATATTTATCTCGGACGCATGCTGGACATGGAGGGAAACCGGGAGGAGGCGCAGGCCGAGTATGCCGCCGCCCTGGCAGCCGGTGATTCCTCCTCCGAAACGCGCGCCGCAGCCGAAAAGGGCATGCAGGAAGGGTTCGCACCGGCTGGCAGGGAAAACCCGCCGCAGGAAATTCCGAGGGAGGAAAGAAAACCCCGGCACGGTGTTCCCCTGGGTTAAGCAGGGCAAGATCAACTTCCTCCCGGCAGCATGGCAATGGAGTATTGCTAGAAGGAGTACGTACTCATGAAACGATTATGGTCCGCTTTGGGCGTTCTCGCTTTTGGCGTTCTGACGATGGGCGGCATGATAGTTCTGTCTCCCATTCCGGCATCGGCGGCTGCCCCGCCGCCGCAGGCCGCTCCAACGCAGGCTCAGGAAGAAGGACCGCCGCCGGTCCCCGAGGCGAAGTTGCAAGAGGAGTTCGCAGCCTACCAGCAGTTCATGCAGGAACAGGGCCCGGACGAGCAGATACGCATGGTCGAGGACTTTCTGCTGGAGTATCCCCAAACAGAGTTAAAGGAATACGCCTTTCAAGTAGCCACGCAAGCCTATCAGGCGAAAAATGACTATGCCAGGGTGCTGACCTATGGAGAGTTGACTCTCTCGGAGAATGAAAACAACTTGGTGGCGCTGTTGATTCTTGCCTCGGCGATAGCGGAAAGAACCAGCAGGAGAGACATCGACTATCAGGAAAAACTGGCTGACGCGGAGGGATACGCCGGGCGCGCCTTGCAACAGATCTCGAATCTCCGGAAGCCCTCCCATTTCACCATCGCGCAATGGGTTGCCACCAAAAAAGACGCGGAGGCGACCCCGCGCGCGGCGCTGGGTTTGATTGCACTGATCCGCGAGAACTTTGCCAGGGCGGAGGCGGAGTTCAAGATGGCTACGACGCTGTTCTCCCGGCCCGATCCGGTGACATGGTACCGGCTGGGCCTTGCCTACTCCTATCAAGAGAAGTACGATCTGGCTCTGGAAGCGCTGGAGCGATCGGCGACTGCCGGAGGCGTGCGGGTGCCGTCTCCAGGCGGGGGAACCAGGGACTTGGTTTCGGAGGCCAAAGAATTTGCGCTCAAGTCGAAGGCCGTTTCCCGGGCGCCTGTCTCCGGCTCTGTTCTGTTCCAGTCCCCGGTCAGCCAAGAGGAGAGAAGTGGGGATTCGGGGGCCGGATCGTTATAGTTCGCTAAATAATAGTTCGCCAAATTGTAGTTCCACAAATTGTAGTCCCACAAATTGTAATTCCGCGAATTATAGTTTTGCGAATCAGGGTTTTGTAAATCAGGGTTTTGCCAATCCGGCAGAGCAGCCCAAGCCAGCGAAGCAGCCCGATATGCTTGCGCGACGCTCTTTCTTCCAGCAGATGGGGCCGGGGGAGATGAAGAAGGCATGAAGTCGGCTGCGTTGCTGGAGTTGGAAAAAAGAATCGGTTATTCCTTTGCCAAGCCGGAGTTGCTGACGCAGGCTCTCACGCACAGCTCCCACGCGCGGCAGCCTTCCGGAGCGGGGGGAGAATGCTCCAACGAGCGGATGGAATTTTTAGGAGATTCCATCCTGGGTTTCCTGGTGAGCGAGGTTTTAGTCGGGCAGTTTCCCGCTCATTCCGCCGGTCAGCTTTCCAAGCTCAAGGCGCATTTGGTCAGCGCCGCCCATCTGGACCTGGCTGCGCGCGAGATGCAGCTCGGCCGTTACCTGCTTCTGGGCAAGGGGGAAGAGGAAAGCGGAGGCCGGACCAAAAGGACGCTGCGGGTCGACGCGCTGGAGTCTTTGGTGGCGGCCCTGTACTGGGATGGCGGCGTGGAAGCGGCCCGGGATTTTATCCGGCGCTCGATTCTCGGCAAGATCGACTGGGAGCAGATTCAGACCGGCGATTACAAATCGGAGTTGCAGGAATGGTTGCAAGCCCGGCAGGCGTCTCCGCCCCGTTACGTGGTCGTTCAGGAGCGAGGCCCCGAGCACAGCAAGGTCTTTACCGTCCAGGTCTGCGTAGGAGCCGACCGGCTGGCGGAAGCGGAGGGAGAGACCAAGAAGGCAGCCCAGCAGGCGGCTGCCCGGATGGCATTGTCTAAATTGCGAGAGGACCCCTTTGGCAGTGAAAACAGAGAGACCGGCTGAGAAGGAACCCGAGTCCCAGCCGGGGAGCGGGAAATCGACTGCGCGGGAATATCTGGAATCGCTGGTGGTCACCGTGATCCTGGCTTTGTTCGGCACCACGTTTCTCATCCAGGCGTTCAAAATCCCCTCCAGCTCCATGGAAGATTCCCTGTTGATCGGGGATCATCTGATGGTCGACAAGGTGGCTTACGGGCCCGCCTCATTTTGGGACCGGATCGTCCCCTATCACCCGGTGGAGCGCGACCGGATCATCGTGTTTCGCTATCCGCTGGACCCGAAAACTTATTTTGTGAAGCGGGTGATCGGCGTGCCGGGCGACCGAATCCGCCTGGAGGACAAGCAGGTCTTCCGCAACGGGACAGCGCTGGAGGAGCCTCACGTAATCCACAAAAGTTCCCGCTTTCAAGAGTACCGGGATAATTTCCCTTCCCCGCCTTCCGGAACGGTGTTTTCCGAATGGGCCGACACTTTTCAGGAGCACGTTCGGGACGGCAAAATCGTGGTTCCGCCGGGCCAGTACTTTGTCATGGGAGACAACCGCGATTTCAGCTCCGACAGCCGGTATTGGGGGTTTGTGCCCAGGGAAAACATCGTCGGCCAGCCGCTGTTGATCTACTGGTCGTTTGAGTCTTCCAGCGAGGAATACCGCCGGACGGGCGCTGTGAATTTTCTGGGGAGGCTGGTCGACGTGGTCATCCACTTCCCGCAGAAGACGCGCTGGAAGCGGATGTTTCATCTGATCCGGTAAGCCGGCGCCTGCTGGACCGGATGAGATGGGAAAGCTGCGATACGAGAGTTGGCATGCTGCGCCTGCATTGGGCCCGAACCATCTTCTGGACCGCGGCGGCTCTGCTGTTGCTGAGCTTGCTGCTTCCCCTGGTCGTCGAGGTCAATTCCTGGCAGGAAAAAATTACCGCCGCCCTCTCCCGGGAGCTGGGCCGGCCTGTGCGCACGGGCCAAATCCGCTTGCAGCTGCTGGGGGGACTGGGATTTGAGATCCAGAACGTGGTGGTCGGGGAAGACCCTCGCTTTGGGATCGAGCCGTTTGCGCGCATGGAGAGCTTGCAGGCGAGGGTCAGGCTGCGGTCGCTCTGGCAGGAGCGGATGCAATTTTCCTCTCTGGTCTTTGTTCGTCCCAGTTTGAATGTTGTCCTCAACGGAGACGGCCATTGGAACCTTGAATCACTTGGGGAATCACTCGGAGAATCGCTCGGAGCCGTTGACGGCGGCCCGGCTTCGTCCATGCCGGAGACGGAGAGAATGGAGGCAGCGAGCGCGGAAGAACCTCTCCCGGCATTCCCACCGTTCCGCTCGTTGCCGGAAATCCGCGTGGATTCGGGCCGGATCAACTTCAAGTCCCAGAACCAAAAAAAAGTGTATGTCATCGACGCGCTGGATTTGGAGTTGCGCCCGCCCTCCTCCACGGGAGAGCCTTGGAAATTGTGGTTTGAGGGAACTCCGAACCGGACCGACTTTCCGCTCCGTCCCGTCAGCAGGGTCCGGGGGGAGGCGGAGTTTGGCCCGCTGGATTTTGATTCCGGGATTTACGCCGAGACGGGCACGCCGTTGCGCCTGGACCTGACCGCCGAGAACGCCCTGCTGGGAGACCTGCTGAAGGTCTTTACGGGAACCGATTACGGGATGCATGGGGTGCTCAACTTCCGCTTGCGCCTGACGGGCACGACCTCGCTGCTCCGTTTGACGGGCGAGGCCGGCGTCGAGGACCTGCATCGCTGGGACTTGTCGCCGCCCGCCATTGCCTCCACTCTCCGCGCAGAAATCGCGGGAATCCTGGATGTCGAGGGAGAATCCTTGCAGCTTACTTCCATCGCCGTTCCCCTGGCGGATGGCGCCGTGGTGATTCGGGGCGAGATTGCAACTCTGTTTCATGATCCCCAGCCGGGCTGGAGCGCGCAATTCCGCCGGGTCCCCCTGGCGGCGATCATGGACATCGTCAAGCAGTTCACCCCGGATCTTGATACGCCGTTGCTTGCCGAAGGAGTAGTAGACGGTCGCATACACATGGAGGACTCCGCCCGGAATTGGGTCGGCAGCTTGAGCCTGACGGAAGGAGTTGATGAGGAAAAAAGATCAGGCCAAATTGTCCGCTTTGCTGCTCGGTTCCCGCAATTAATGTGTTTACTCGTTTCATCCATCCAGTCATTTCATGCATCCAATTAGCGGACGATTGCTTCTAAACGATAGCTAGGGAAAAAAGCGGGGGAAGACGACTGTGAACGGGAAAGCTATTTACGCCTTCGCAAGCCGGGCGGTAAGGGGCTGCTGGGTCTTTATCCTTATACTTATTCTTGCGCTGCTTGGTTTGGGGAGGTTCGCACAAACAGGGTTTGCTCAAACAGGACGGACGCAGGGCAGTGAGCTGCAACAAAGGCTTTCCTGGGAGGCGGCGCAGTCAGCGGCCCGCAAGTTAGACCAAGTCCGGGAGGCCGCCGGGCAGGAACGTTCTTTCGGCTCGGTTCGGATCAGCGAGGCGGAAGCTAATTCCTACCTCCAATATGAAATGCTTCCCTATTTTCCTCCGGGCGTTTCGCGGATTCGCCTGAAGTTTCATCCGGCGCGGCCTCAAGGGTCCCTGCAGGTGGACTTTGTTAAATTGAAGGAAGCTTTTGGCGGCTCGGGAAATCCTCTGGTTGATTACTTTTTGCAGGGCGTGCATACGCTGGGAGCGGACGGGACCTTCACCAGTTCCGGCGGAATCGCCCGGTTCGCGCTCCAGACGGTGACGCTGGATGGGGTGGCTCTGCCCCGCATAGTGGTGGATTTTCTGATCGAGCGGTATCTGAAGCCCTCCTTCCCGGAGGTCTCCATCGACCGGCCCTTTCGGCTGCCTTTCTCGATCGACAAAATGAGCGTGGAAGAAGGGAGCGTCTTGCTCATTGGCGCGCCGTCCGATCCGTTGTAGGAGAGGACCGCATCGGCGCGGCGCAGGCATCCCCGCAGGTATCCGCGCCTACATTCCACCCGTACATTCTGTCCGTATATTGTTAAGTTCTGCTGTGGAGGGTTCAGCAATGGCTGACTACGATCTAATTGTGCTGGGAGGAGGCTCGGCCGGGCTGACCGCGGCCGGGACCGCCGCCCAGTTGGGGGCTCGCACTCTATTGGTCGAGCGCAACAAGCTGGGAGGCGATTGCCTGAACACGGGCTGCGTTCCGAGCAAGGCGCTGATCCGCTCAGCCAACGTGGCGGCGTTGGTCGCGCGCGCGGGCGAATTTGGGATAGACGGCGCAAAACCCCAGGTGAATTTCCTCAAGGTGATGGAGCGCGTCGCCGGGGTGATCCGCAAGGTGGAGCCGCACGACAGCCCGGAAAAGCTGGCCCGCTACGGGGTCGAAACGCGCTTCGGCGAGGCCCGCTTCCTCTCCTCCCGCGAACTGCTGCTCAACGGGGAGACGCTGCGCAGCAAAAAGTTCGTCGTGGCCACCGGATCGCGGCCACTGGTTCCGCCGCTGGATGGGCTCACCGATTACCTCACCAACGAGACCCTCTTCGAAATTCGCACCCAGCCCCGGCATCTTCTGATCATGGGCGCCGGGCCGATCGGCGTCGAGATGGCGCAGGCCTTCCGCCGGCTGGGCAGCGAGGTCACGCTGATCGATATGGCCCCGCGCATTCTCCCTCACGAGGACGAGGAGGTCTCGGCGCAGGTCGCCGCCTTTCTCAAGCGGGAAGGCATCCGCGTGTATGTGGATGCGGCGGTCAAGGCGGACTCCGTGCGGCATGCCAGGGGAGGCGTGCTGGAACATACCCTGACGCTCGATCACCATGGGACGCCGGAGACCGTTTCCGGAGACACGCTGCTCGTGGCGGTGGGCCGCCGCCCGAATGTCGAGGAGCTGGGTCTGGACAAAGCCGGTGTCGCGGTGGAGCGCCAGGGCATCCGCGTGGACAGCCGTTGCCGCACCACGGCGCGCAACATCTACGCCTGCGGGGACGTGACCGGGCACTTTCTGTTCACGCACACGGCGGAATACCAGGGCAAGGTGGCCGTCACCAACGCCATCCTGCACCTGCCGATGAAGCTCAACTACAAGGCCGTTCCCTGGGCGATTTTCTCAGACCCGGAGGTCGCGCGCGTGGGCCTCACCGAAACCGAAGCCCGCGAGAAACATGGGTCTGTAAAAGTTCACCGTGTCTCGTTCCGCAGCGAGGACCGCGCCATCACCGACAGCGAGCGCGTGGGCATGGTGAAGCTGATCGCCACCCGCTGGGGAGGGAAACTGCTGGGGGCGCACATCGTGGGGCCTCACGCCGGGGAGTTGATCATGGAGTACACCCTCGCCATGAAGCACGGAATCAGCCTCGCAGGACTGTCCGATACCATCCATCCCTACCCGACCTTTTCGCTCGCCGGGCGGCACGCGGCGGATTTCTACTGGATGGAGAAATCCACCGAGGGGCTGGTGCGCTGGATTCAGCGGATATTTGGTTATACGGGTCCCATCGCGGAACGCTACAAAGGGGAGCAGGACGAGGAAGAGTAAGCGGCGCTCGGTGGCTCGGCTTCGATTGGGAGGAAGCGTTTTGCGTTCCAGGCGGGTGGGGCGCTCGGCCTGGATGGAATCTTCAAAAGGAAATTCCCCCCAAGGTGGCTCTTTTAGGACACCTTCCCGGCTTATAGCCAAGAAAAGTAGGTGCGGTTTCTTGTGCTGTATGGTCTAATATTTATCATGAACGCGTTTTGACTTTCGCCGTTTATTCACCCGATTATGATCTCGATATTTTTTGGACGGCAGGGGAAAAGAAGCCCAATATGCTGCTGCCACCTTCGGGGAAAGAGAAAGGGAAGTACTTGATGGCAAAGAAACAGCCTGTTCTGAAGCGGAATGGCCGTCACATGGAGCCCGGAATCCTAGTGGATCAGCAGATCCGCGAAGCTAGGGAACTCGGATGGCTTAAGATCGACCCTTTTCATGACGAAGACCTTGAGCCGGCTACCTACGACCTGCGCGTGGGCAACATTGCCGTTGTCAGTACAATTCCGAAGCCGATCGACCTTCGGGAAAAACCTCTTCTGACCATTGAGCCTTACGCGTCTGCCCTGCTGCAAACAGATGAGATAATCGAATTATCGTCAAAGATTGTTGGGCGGTTGGGGCCAAGGAGCAACTT
>JADFGZ010000183.1 GCA_022567475.1 Acidobacteriota bacterium
GTCGACCGAGCCGCCCCGGATGAATTGCAGTTGGTTCTGGAAGTAGACCCACTCGCCCGGCTTGAACTGATACTTCTCCATCAATGCTTCAATCTGATTGAGGGCGTCCTGCTTGGTGCGCACTCCCCGCCAATCCACCGGATAGCGGCGGAGCTTCACCGGACCCAGCTCATCCCCGTAAGCCCTCTCTGCGTAGCTATAGATGTGGCGATGCGTGTCCACCAGGCCGGGGACCACCGTTCTTCCCTTGAGGTCGATCACCAATGTGTCTGGCCCGGCGAGTTGGAGCACAGCCTGGTTTTCGCCGACCGCGCGGAATTGATTTCCGCTGATAGCGACGGCTTCCGCCACGGAAAAGCTGTCGTCCACGGTCAAAATTTTTCCGTTGTGGAGAACGATGTCCGCTTCTCCCTGGCCCTGGCCGAGCAGCCACGGAGTAAAAAAAGCGGCAAAGCAGACCAGCCGGAGAACAGACGCGGGTAGCGTCAACGAAAGGATCCTCATGGGAGCGCCTCCTGCAAAAAAGGGCCGGTTGGATTGTCTAGGAACCGCCTCGGGCGCATTGTCTTCGGCCCTTGGCCAAAGGCGTCAAGCGCCCCAACGCGAACTCCAGCCTACCACCGTCCGGGCGAGAAGCCAAGACGGGAACAACCGCTGAAAAGGGAAGGAAATCGCTGGTCCATCGTCTCGCCAGCAGGGTGTGTGAAGTTGCAAAAAGGAGCGGGCAGAATCAGCCCCTTCGGTCCGCTGCGGGTATCCAAGACTGCAAAGCGGGCTGGAACCGTTGGAAGGGAGGCGGTCTGTTGAATACTGACAACCTCCCGGTAACCCAGAATGAAAATCTCGATCGATCTATCCGGTTTATTTTGAGCAGATGGAATTATTTTTTGCGTTGGGTGATACAATCCCGGAAAATATTCCATTTTGAACTAAACAAAGGAGCACTCTCTGGCCGATAATATGTGCTAGGAGTGCAAAGACGCAGAGGGCTGTCGCCGCTTCCGCCAAGGAGGACACCTGTACGTACTTCAGACTCCAAAATTCTTGGTAAGTTCAGCCTTCGTTGAAAGGAGAACTGCCAAGGAAAGGTGGATCCCGTCGCGATGATAGTCCTATGTCCTAAATGCCAGGCCAGATATCAACTGGAGGAGAAACAATTCAGCGGCCGCTCCGAGGTACAACTGTGGTGCAAGAAGTGCCAGACCACCTTTGCAGCCAAGGCCCCGGCGGAGAATGCCGCTGTTGCCCCACCCCCCGTTTCTCCTGCCGCGCTAGACGCCACAGTGGTTAGCAAGAAAGTCGCCGAACTGCCCAAGGACAAAGCGGTGGCGTTGTCGGTAACGCAAGGGCCGCTGCGGGGAAAAATTTTTCCAGTAACAAAGCCCCAAATATTAGTGGGCCGGTTGGGGGCGGACATTGAAGTGGATGACCCCAACGTGTCGCGCAAGCACTGTGCGCTGGAGGTGCATGGGTCCACTGCTTTGATGCAGGACTTGGGCAGCGCTAACGGGACGTTCGTGAACGAGCAGAAGATTCAAACTTGCCAACTGGAGCATTTGTCGGAGTTTCGCATCGGAGCAACCACGCTGATGTTCACGGTCACCGATAAGCAATAATCAAACCCTTCTTCACAGGACTTGCCGATGGAACTGCTGGGGCGCTACGAAATTTTGGGAGAGCTAGGCCGCGGAGCAATGGGAACCGTCTACCGCGCCCGCGATCCCAAGATCGACCGCATCGTCGCCGTCAAAACCATCCGCGCCCTCGGCCTCAGTGCAGACGACGAAGCGGGGTACCGAGAGAGGTTTTTTCGCGAGGCACAGGCGGCGGGAAAACTGTCCCACCCCGGCATCGTCACGATCTACGACGTAGGCGAAGAGGAAACCACAAAGACGCCTTATATCGTGATGGAATGCGTTTCCGGCCAGACGGTGGAAAGCCTCCTGACCGGCAAAGCGGCAGAGCGGCTACCGCTGGAAACAACCCTCGATTTAGTAAAACAGATAGCCGAAGGGCTTGACTATGCTCACGCCCAAGGGATCGTCCACCGCGACATCAAACCCGCCAACATCCTCGTGACCGCTGAGAATCGCGCCAAGATCACCGACTTTGGTATAGCTAAGTTGGCCGTGACTCAGTTCACTATGACTGGAGTGTTGTTAGGGACGCCCTCTTATATGTCGCCGGAGCAGTTGAACGGGAAGACAGTAGACGGCCGTTCGGACTTGTTCTCACTCGGCATCATCCTCTACTGGATGCTGACAAGAAAGAAGCCTTTCACGGGTGAGAATCTAACGGAGGTCTCATTCAAGATTGCTTACAAAGACCCCGTCCCAGCCACCCAACTGAATCCCTCGCTGGGGCTTGATTTCAACTACGTGCTCGACCGCGCCCTGGCCAAGGACCCTGCCCGCCGCTACCAGCGCGGCAAAGAAATTGCCGACGACCTCGCGGACCTGTGCGAGGGTCGCCCCCCTCGGTCTCAAAGCAGTGCCGTATTGGAACCAGACATTGACAGAACTATTGTGCAAGAAGGGACAATAATTCAAGCACAGACAATCGTCCAAAATAGACCGCTTATCTCAAAAAGAACCGCTGTAGCTGCTTCTTTCCCTCGTAGGCTCCAGCAGCGGGTTCGCGACTCTCTACCCGTGGCAAGGACCTGGATTGCGCAGACGGGCGCTCATTTGCTTCCCAAGTGGCATCAGCTTCTGGAGTTCGTTCGACGTCTTCTTATTATCTCAAAAAGAACCGCTGTCCAATGTGCTAAGGTCCTCCTCCGGATTGCAGCGGTAGCTGCTCCTTTCCTTCGTAAGCTCCCGCAGCGGGTTCGCGACTCTCTATCCGTGGCAAGCACCTGGATTGCGCAGACGGGCGCTTTTTTGCTTCCCAAGTGGCATCAGATTCTGGACTTCGTTCGGCGTCTTCCCCGTAAGACCCGCATTGCAACTGCCATCGGGATCCTATTGCTCGCTTTCCTTGCCTTCCAGCCTTGGAAACCGGCCCAGCTGGCAACTCTGCATATCAACAGTCAGCACAAATTTCCTGTGGCTGAACTTTCAGTCTGGATAGATAACGATCTCACCTACAATGGGAAACTCACCGGAGCAGTGAAAAGGCGCTGGGGAATCTTTAGTTCCGTGCAAGGGAGCTTTTCCGAAATAGTGCAGGTGCCGGTCGGAAGACGCACGGTTCGGGTGCGCGTGGATTCCCCTGACGAGGGATACAATCAAACAACACAAATTGAAGGAGAGTTTATTCAGGGCGCAGAGAAAACACTGGACATCATTTTTGCAGGAGGGGACAAAGACCTCTCTTTGGTGTTGCGTTAATAGCCTTCCACTTCGTGCGCTTACTATTCCACTTTTGCCTATGAATATCGTGAATCCATCCCGTGAATCCATCCTAAGATGACGTCGCAGTCCAGGCAGGGCCGCATAGGCGATTCCCACGCGGCCCATTCCTGGTTCCGCTAGGAAGCGGAGGTGGGAAAACGAGCGGACAAGGTAGGAGAGGTCAAATGCTTCCAGCCGGTAAAGGGGAGCAGTTCGGTTTTTTCCTCCGACAAGATGAAAGCGCGTTCGATGACGTGCTGCAGCTCGCGAACGTTGCCGGGCCACCGATGGGCCTCCAGCGCGCGGTGAGCCACGGGGGGAAGGCTCTTCGGCTCTCCGCTGGCTTGCCGGCACAGCGAGGCGAGAAAATGCTCGGCCAGCGGCACGATATCCGCCTGCCGGCTCCGCAACGGCGGCAGCTCAATCGGAAAAATCGAGAGCCGGTAGTAGAGGTCCTGGCGAAACTGCCTTGCCGCCACGCGCTCGGCCAAGTCCGTGTTGGTCGCCGCAATCACCCGCGCGTCCACGCGGGACATTCCCGGACTGCCCAGCCGTTGCAGCTCTCCCTCCTGGAGAAAGCGCAGCAGCTTGGCCTGCATGCTGAGAGGAATCTCGCTGATCTCGTCCAGAAACAGCGTGCCGCCGCGGGCCGCCTGGATCCGCCCCATGCGGGACTGCACGGCGCCGGTGAACGCCCCGCGCTCGTAGCCGAACAACTCCGCCTCCAGCAGCGTCTCCGGAATAGCGGCGCAGTTGATCACTACGAACGGGTTCTTGGCCCGCGCGCTGAGCTGATGCAAGGCCTGCGCCACCAATTCTTTGCCCGTGCCGGTCTCTCCGGTCAGCAGCACGGTCGTGGTGCGCGCAGCCACCAGCCGCACCATGCGGTACATGGCGGCCATCTGCAGGCTGGTTCCGATCATTCCCGGCAGCGGTTCCACCGCAACGGGCGGCTCTTGGTTGAACGCGGCGTTCGAGTCGATCTT
The DNA here is from genome assembly GCA_022567475.1 of Acidobacteriota bacterium. GTDB lineage: Bacteria > Acidobacteriota > Terriglobia > 2-12-FULL-54-10 > 2-12-FULL-54-10 > JADFGZ01. The sequence goes on from JADFGZ010000183.1 coordinate 4,322, forward strand.
GCCGGGCTGTTTGCGCGGAGGCCATCCGGGCGCGTTCCCCGAGACACGGAACAGCTCCCGCGCGCGGAGATGGCGGGGGGTGCCTTGCAGCAGCGGGACTTGGCCGGTTTCTGAATCCAGCAAGAAAATGTCGATCTCGGGATGACGGGATTTGACGATCTCCAGCAGCTCGCCGACCTCGAGGTCGGGCAAGGTGCGGTCTACTAATAAGGCGTGGCACGGGGTGGCGTCCAGTTTGGCCAGGGCTTCGGCCCCTCCCAGCGCCTCCTGGGCCATCCAGCGGGCCGAGTGTAGGGTTTGCATAATTCCTTGCCGATAGTCGTTATCCGGGCATGCGACCACCGCTGCCAGGGACTGCTGCTCGTCAAGACAGATCGCCGGGGCCAGTGACATGATTCCCCCTCGTCGTTTTCCCTATCATAGGGTTTGAATTTTTTGTGTTGTTCCGTTTACAAATCGCCAGTACGAAATGCGAAAGTATCACACCCTTGTTTAGAGAACCGTTAGAGACAAGTTAAATTCTCCTCATATCGTGCTTCCTCGTGTACGGCTTTCCCGCAATCATTCGGAAGCTGGAATCCTTATCGCCAGGAGTGCTCACCGCCAGCAGGGTATTTTTTGCGCCGCGAACAGTTTCCTCGGACACGATTCCGGGCATCGCCCTCATGCAACAACATAGAGGCTGCCACACAGAAAGTGGGGCATCTCCCCCTGTTGAGCCAACCGGCGCTGTGTGGCTGGCTGGCTTCGCACACGCAACAAATTGATACTAAATAGGTTATATGTTCTACACCAATGGCATGTCTTTTGCGAGAGCAAAGGTAGGTTTCTTAGCAGCTTTGGAGGTCGCCGATGAAACGAGCCAAGGTCTTGTTCAAGTTAGTCCTACTTACACTATTCCTTATACCGATCATTGCCAGCTTCACGGCCAGTTTTTCGCAGGCCAAGCCGGAATTCGCCAAGAAGGAATCGAAAACCTGTACGGTTTGCCACGTTAAGCTGGGCTCCAAAGAATTGAATGATACCGGCAAATACTATAAGGAGCGAGGTTCCTTGGAAGGATACGAACAGAAGTAGTAGTTGCAGAGGTTGGAAGGCTGGAACGCATCGCAGCGGCAACCGCGCGCGGGAAAGGTTTCGCGCCGGTCGAACCGCTCCGTGAGAGGAAGCAAGCCTCAGCAGCGGCTATCCCCTAGCGGGATGTGGCGAGCGAAACCAGCTGTGGGTCTTCGCGACCGGCAACCGGCTGCCACTCTCTGCTCAACGGCCTGTTCAACGGCAGAAGCGAGACCCATGCCAAAAGTTGTGCAAATATCGCTTGCAGACAGCGGCTACGCCGAGCAGCTCTCGCGATGCTTGCGGGAGGATGCAACCTTTGAGGATTGCGAGATTGTTCTGAGCAAAATCAAAGAGAGCCTTCCGGAGGTGTCCGATGGGGTTCGCGTGATCGACGCCGCAAGCCTGCAAGCGCTTCCCCAGCCGCTGTTGAACCCCGCCAAGACGCTGCTGATCGCCTCGGGCTTTGTCAATCTGACGCAAGCTTGGGAGGTAGGCATCGTTTCCGTGCTCAAAAACAGCGAGCCGATGGAGTACGTCAAGCTGGCCATCCTGGCGGCGCTCCTCCGTCCCGGAAAACCTCGCCTTGCAGAACCCCATCGCAGGCAGCCCAAATTTTTTGGCTAAGTACTGGCTAAGTAAAACTCACCCCCCAACCCAAGGGAATCGAATCTCTATCCCAGAACCGATTTCCACGTCCCTGTAGTGGCAGGCCTCGGAAGCTTAGCTTGCTTGGTCGAGCTATTGGTTTGGTCAACCGCTGCGTGATTTCACGCAGCCATCCCCCAACGGAACCAAGTTCCATTGGTAACTTATTTATAATATGCAAGTTAGCTGAACCGGTGGCTGGACCCTGGCGTGCATATTCAAGGCTTTAAGTGCGACTTGGAGAAGATGGCAACTCCCCCCCGCAATATCGAGCTTGAGTTTATGAGAACGGCATATCATCCACGGCTCTCCTGGCGCTGGAAAGCGCTGATTCCTCTGTTGGTCTCAGCGGTGGTTGGAATGCTGCTGATGATGTACTCCGTGCGTTCTTTGCTATGGGAGCGGCACCTCGTTTTGCAACATCACATCCTGGTGGGCTCAGTGATTCTGGGCCTGGTTCTGGTCATGCTGGTGGTTTTGATGGTCCTGGTGCATCGTCCGCTCTCGGAATTGCGGCAAACCATCGCCCGCGCCCGCCAGGGTGGCTGGCCGGCACAGGTCAGTTTTGCCGAGCGTGCCGACGAGATTGGCGCGCTGGGCTCGGACTTCAACGAGATGGTTCACCATCTCAAAGAAAACTGCGAGCGCTGCGACCTGCTGCACCGCGCGGAGATGCGCGAGGCAGAACACCTGGCCACGCTGGGCGAGGTGGCCGCCGGGCTGGCTCACGAGATCAGGAATCCTTTGGCGGGCATCAGCGGCGCGGTGGAAGTCGTAGCCAGCCAGTCTCCTCCCCACAGCCCCACACGGGAAATTCTCGGAGAGGTGCAGGGGGAGTGTGACCGCATCCAGAAGCTGGTGAATGACCTGTCAAGCTACGCCAAGCCCAAGAAACCTGCGATGGTCCTCGCCGACTTGAACGCCACGGTGGAGGCAGCCAGCCAATTCAGCCGCCAGATGCTGGGCGACAAGAACCTCCGGCTTGAGACCGACCTTGATCCGAAGATGCCGGAGGTCCTGCACAACCCGCAACTGATCCAGCAGGTTTTCCTGAATCTGCTGCTGAACAGCGTGCAGGCGCTGCAACAAGGAGGCACGATCCGAGTCCGGAGCCGCTTCGTGCCGCAGAACGGCACGGCAGAGGTGACGGTCACCGATAGCGGCCCGGGAATTCCTCCCAACCTGCTGCCCCGAATCTTCCAGCCGTTTTTCACCACCAAGGGGACAAACGGCACGGGGCTGGGATTGAGCCTGTCGAAACGCATCATGGAACAACACGGCGGCGGCATTCGCGTCCATAGCATTTTAGGAAAGATGACGGAATTCACAATCCGGTTGCCGGTTGCTACGCCGCAGCGCGTGACGCAACCGAGTGCCGAGGCGGTGACAAAACAATGAACGCACATATCCTGATCGTCGATGACGAGCGGCTGGTGCGCTGGTCGCTCCGAAAGAAATTTGAAGAGTGGGGATACACGGTAACCGAGGCGGAAACGGCCGCCGGGGCGATGGAGCAGTGGCGCGCGCAATCGCCCGACCTGGTGGTGCTCGACGTGCGCCTGCCGGACCGCAGCGGCGTGGAGCTGTTGACCCAGATGCGGCCGGAGAGCGAGCAAACGGCGGTCATTATGGTGACGGCCGATCCGCAATTGGAGGACGTAAAAACGGCCTTGCGCGCCGGCGCGTACGATTTTTTGACCAAGCCGTTCAACTTTGAAGAACTGCGCGTGACCTTGCAGAACGCTCTGGAAGCCTGCCAGTTGCGGCGGGAAGTGGAAACTTTGCGGGGAGAGGTGCGGCGGCAGAGCAAGCCGCCCGAGGTGGTGGCCCAGTCTCCCTCGATGGTTCAACTGATGGAGTTTGTCCACAAGGTGGCCCGCAGCGCCGCCACCACGCTGCTGCTCCAGGGAGAAAGCGGCACGGGAAAGGACCTGATCGCCAAAGCCATCCACACAATCAGCAACCGCCGGGACAAGGCGTTCGTGCCGATCAACTGCTCGGCGATCCCGGAGAGCCTGCTCGAAGCCGAGATGTTCGGACACGAGCGGGGAGCCTTTACCGATGCCAAGGCGATGAAGCGGGGCCTGTTTGAGCTGGCCGACCGGGGCACGCTGTTCCTGGATGAAATCGGCGAATTGCCGATGGTGCTGCAGGCCAAGCTGCTGCGGGTGCTCGAGGACCAGACCTTCCGCCGTATTGGAGGGCTGCGGGACATCTCGGTGGATACGCGGATCATCGCCGCCTCCAACCGCGACCTGGAACATGCCGTGCAAGAAGGCCGCTTTCGCGAGGACTTGTTCTACCGGCTGAGCGTCATTCCCCTGTTCATTCCCCCCCTGCGGGAGCGCCAGGAGGACATCCTGCCCCTGGCGGAACTTTTTGTGCGCCGCTACAGCCGCCGTCTGCAGAAGTCGGCCCAGGGCATCAGCCCGGAGGCGCAGCAACTGCTCTTGCGGTACCCCTGGCCCGGCAACGTCCGCGAACTGAAGAACGCCATCGAGCGCGCCTTGATCCTGGAGGAGGGTCCTTACATCCAGCCCCAATATCTGCCGGTCGCGTTAGGGTCCCCGCCGGCAGCGGACGCTTTTCGCCCCGCCGCTCTGTGGCCATCCGCGCAGCCGGACCAGACGTGG
>JADFGZ010000184.1 GCA_022567475.1 Acidobacteriota bacterium
TCCCTTGAGTACCTTCCTGGCGGCGATGCCGGAGTGGGAAGAAGTCTACAGCGACGAGCTAAGCGTTATTTATATCCACAAAAGTAGACCCTCCCTCGCTGTTCCCGTCTCGGGAATCTCGTAACAGTTCCGAACCTGGCCGCTTTTGTTTCTTGCCTGCCGCCCCGAAATGCGACAGGCTCTCCTGTCTTCGGTCTATGAATGGTGACACACTCGAAGCATGACCGCGATGTCCGCATCCACCTGGCCCCCGGCCCTTCCGCTTATCGCTTGATTCCTCAAGGACATATGCTTTTTTCGGCTTGGACCGGTTTTTGGCAGTTCGAGTGCTTAACTCCAAACGGGTCGAAGGGTCCAGGAGCCGTCTCTTCGAAACGAAGGTAAACGAAGTTAAACGGAGGTACATACAAATGAAAGAACTTGTGATGCGTTTGTGGCGCGAGGAGGAAGGGCAAGACCTGACGGAATACGCGCTGCTGTTGGTTTTGCTTTCCCTGGCGGCAGTGGCCTTCCTGGGACCTCTCGCGACCTCGGTCAACAATGTGTTTTCCAACGCCGCGTCAAATCTGTCCACTACCTAGCGGGTGTGGAAGTACTCCACTCTTTGGCTTCGGGGGAGGATATCTCTCCTCCGCCAGCCAAAAGTGGGTGGCTGAGATAACGAAGGCATTTATGGCCGAAAGGGTGTGGGTCTCCACATGGTTCCTTCTGAGGTCGCAGTATTCGCGGATGAAGAAATTAGTGCCGCGATTGTGGCGCGAAGAGGAGGGGCAAGACCTGACGGAATACGCGCTGCTGCTGGTTTTGCTCTCTCTGGCGGCAGTGGCCTTTCTGGGGCCTCTTGCGACCGTCGTCAACGATGTGTTCTCCAACGCTGCGGCAAATCTGACCATCAAGACCACCTGTTGTGATTAACTTGCTGCGCAAGTTGCTCCCGCTACTGGCAAAGTAGGGAAAAAGGCCGCGGACAAGAAGGTGTGCCACACATGGAAACTCAACCCCTTTTGGTTTTCGAGGAGTTTCTCTTCTCCGGCAGCCGGGAGTAAGTAGCTGAGAGAGCTGGGACATTATGGACGAAAGACTATGGATCCCCGCCTTGTTGCTGGTAGTTTGGGCCGGTTGGCTGGATTTGCGTTCACGGCGCATTCCCAACTGGCTCACCTTGCCGGCCCTTCTACTCGGCCTCGGGGTAAACACGGTCATCTTGGGATGGGATGGGACCAAGGTTGCGCTCGGGGGAGCTGGCTTGGCTCTAGGTTTGTTGTTGCCGTTTGTGTTGCTCAGGGGTTTAGGAGCGGGGGATTGGAAGCTCATGGGTGCGTTGGGAGCCTGGCTGGGACCGATACAGACTTTGTTTGTCCTTTTGGCCACCATTCTCATTGCGGGGATCATAGCCTCCTGGCTTATCACTTGGCACAGACGATGGAAGGTAACTCTCGGCAATCTGCGTGAATTGGTGCTTGGGTGCTTCGTCGGGCTGCGTCCCCATAAGGTGATCACACTGGACAATCCCGGACTCCTGACTGTCCCATTCGGAACAGCGGCGGCCGTGGCCACATCACTTTGCTATTTGTCGTCTCGGATTTGAGGAAGGATTTGGACAGGAGGACATAGCGATGAATCGGAAGCGGATGTTAATTGCGGGGTCCATAGCGGTCCTAGTGGGTCTGGTGGCCAGCGGCTTCGTTTACAACCAAATGAAGCAAGCCACAACAGCGGAAAAGCCGGCGATAGAGATGGGGGAAATGGTGGTGGCTGCCATGCGGCTGCCGCTCGGGACGCGGCTGGAACCGAAGCACCTGCGTTTGATTCCCTGGCCAGCCAAGGAATCGATAACGGGGATGTTCCAGCGGATTGAGGATTGTGTGGGTCGGGCTTTGATTACCTTTGTTGTAGACAACGAACCGATCCTGGACGGCAAACTGGCGCCGAAGGAAGCGGGAGCAGGCCTGCCCGCTACAATCCCTCAGGGAATGCGGGCGCTTACCGTTGCGGTGAACGAGGTGGTGGGCGTGGCAGGATTCGTGATGCCAGGAACCATGGTGGATGTTTTGGTCACAGGTACCATAACAGGGCGTGGGGGCCAGAGCATCACCCACACGATTCTGGAAAACGTTCGGGTCCTGGCCGCGGGGCAAGCGGTCGAGCAGGATGAGGAAGGGAAGCCACAGACTGTTCCGGTGGTCACCTTGCTGGTGGACCCGGAAGAAGCCACCAAGCTGACGATGGCCAGCACGGAAGGAAGAATCCAGCTGGCACTGCGCAATACCATCGACACCGTGGAAACAAAGCCACCCCCATTCTACCGAGCCAGCCTGTTCCGACGCCCGGCGCCACCCAGACGTGCATCGGCGCCTCCACGTCAAAATGTTTCCTATACCGTGGAAGTCATTCGAGGGACCGTGCGGGAAACGAAGACTTTCTAAAGTGCGTGAAAATAGTCCAAGGTGGTGTCCATATTGAAACCGCGAGCAAAAATTACCCCAGGTTGGTTCTTCTTCCCGAGTTTGCTGGCTTCACTGCTGCTTTGCATCGGGCCGAAAATGTGGGCGCAGGAGCCGCCCGGCGTGTTGCACTTGTTGGTGGGCCGGTCGCTGGTGATCTCCTCGCCCGAGCGCATCACGCGGGTTTCCATTGCAGATCCCAATATTGCGGACGCCGTCATCATCAGCCCGACCCAGATCCTCATCAACGGCAAGACAGCCGGGGGCGTGTCGCTGGTGCTGTGGGACGAGAACGATCAGAGCCAGACGTTCGACTTATTCGTGGATCTGGACATCTTGGAGATCAGTCAAAAGGTCCGCGAGATTTTTTCGGAAGAGCCTGTACGGGTCGAGGCGGCAAAGGACGTTGTGATCTTGTCAGGGCTCGTGTCGTCGGAAACGGTCGCCGACAGAATTCTAGAGTTGGTGTCAGCCACCACCCCGAATGCAATCAGCTTGATGGAAGTAATCCCTCCCCCTCCTGCTCCGACCGGGGAAATCCTCCTGGAGGTAACGTTCGCGGAGGTGAACCGAGTTGCCTTGAGCGAATACGGAATCAACCTTTTCAGCCTCAGGGGGAAGGATTTTGTGGGTTCAACTTCCACCCAACAGTTTGGATCCATACAGCTTAATGATCTCCAGGCAGGCACCGATGGCAACTCCTCGGGCGAGTTCGATTTAGGGGATTTGCTCAACGTCTTCCTCTTCAACGCGGACCTTAACTTGGGAGCGACAATCCGCGCGCTGGAGCAGGAGAATTTATTGCAAATTTTGGCCGAGCCGAACCTGTTGACTCAATCGGGCAAGGAAGCCAGCTTCCTGGCGGGCGGGGAGTTTCCTTTTCCGATCGTACAAGCTACGACTGCAGGCCAAGTGATTACCGTTCTGTTCAAGGAATTTGGGGTCCGGCTAACCTTTACGCCGACGCTGACTGTAGACGGAAAAATCCACCTCAAAGTACAACCCGAAGTGAGTGCGCTGGACTTTGCGAACGCACTCACCATTTCAGGCTTTTTGATTCCAGCGCTGTCCACGCGCCGGGTACAAACGGAGATGGTACTGGAGGATGGACAGAGTTTTGCCATCGCGGGACTGGTGGATAATCGGCTGACGGAGACGATACAAAAAATCCCGGTGCTCGGCGATATCCCCATTCTAGGCAAACTCTTTCAAAGCCGGTCCTTCAGGAAATCCAAAACGGAACTGTTGATTTTGGTAACGCCACGGATTGTGAGGCCGTCGCCCCCAGAGGCATTGCCGGCCGGGCCGGAGTTTCCCAAGCCGTTCCTCCCGCCGGCTGCGCCGGAAGGATAGAACCCGCCCTGCTAAACGTGAGGAGAAAACGAGGAGCGCTTGACAGCCACGGAAAGAATGAACGGCAAGAAGGGAGGAAGCAAAGATGTTGTCTGCGGCAGTTGCCAGTTCTGACACTGCCACTTCTGGCTTTTTACGAGCCTGTTTGCAGCAGACGGGTTTAGTAAACTCCGTGGTGGATTGGACCTTTTCGGATCGAAGCGAGTGGTCTGTCCGCACCGGAGAGCCCATTCCCGATGTGGTGCTCATAGGGCTCTCTGCGGGGTCGGAACCCTGCTTCACCTTGGCGGCGCAACTGCGTCGGCTCCGTCCCACTGTACAGATCATCGCCTCCTCCCCCCAGAAGCAGCTCGATCCGCAGCTCCTGCTGCAAGCTATGCGCAGCGGAGTGCAAGAGTTTCTTCCCGCGCCCGTCAATCCGACGGATCTTCAAAAAATCCTTTCCCGCTTTCTACAGGAGAGAGAGCCGGGCAGTCCGGCGAGAGTCGAAAAGCTGATCCTGGCGATGGGATCCAAGGGTGGTGTGGGCACCAGCACCGTCATCCTTAACCTGGGAGTTCAATTGGTGAGGATGACCAAGAAGCGCGTAGTTCTTTTAGATTTCGCGCGCCCCTTCGGTCACATTTCCCTGCTGCTCGATTTGCAGCCTAAGTTCTCGCTTCGCGACGCGGTGGGAAACCTGGACCGTATGGATGGTCACTTCTTCAGTGGACTGCTGACAAAACACAAAACCGGCCTGCAGATTCTAGCCGGGATCTCTCAGCCGGATGGTTGGCAACGAATTTCTGCAGCAACACTGGAGCGGGTGGTGAACGTGGCGCAAAGCACCTATGATTTTGTGCTCATGGACTATGGCTCGGTCTATTCGCCGGAGTGGAGCTCGACGCTGTGCCAGGCCCGCATGATTCTGCTTGTGGCCGAAGCCAATGTGCCGTCGCTGTGGGCTCTGGAACGCCATATGTCTATGCTCTTAGGCCTCGGATGTAACCCGGAACGCATCCGCGTCGTTATTAATCGCTGGAACCGAGAGGATGAAGAGACTTTGGAGAGCGTGCAGAAAAATTTCAAGCAGCCAATTTTTGCGCGCCTTCCCAACGACTTCCGACAGGTCAGCGAAGCCATCAACCGAGGGACCCCCTTTTTTAAGAATCATCACAACCCTCTTGTAACCCAAATCCAGAAATTGGCCGGCCAGTTGGCGGGTATCGCCGTTCCCGCCCCAGTGCAGCGGAATGGCCTGATCAGCTTATTTTCCTTCAGGAAGACTCAGTGAGGAATGTAATGGAGACGACGATCAGCACGACCCGACCAGACTTTTCCGCATTAAAGAATTCGATCCACCACAAGGTAATTGAACTGGTGGACCTCAATCGCCTGGATATGGCCGATCAGGAAGGGGCGAGGGACGAACTGGCGCATATCATCGAGAGCCTGCTTGTAGCGGAAGCTACACCTATGACCCTGCAGGAAAGGGAGCGTCTTTCCCAGGAGGTGCTCGACGAGATTTTCGGGTTGGGTCCTTTGGAGCCGTTATTGAAGGATGACACGATCTCCGACATCTTGGTGAATACGTCCGGAAATGTCTACATCGAGCGGAATGGACTGCTGGAGAGTACTTCGGTCCAGTTCCGCGACGACACGCACCTCATGAGGATCATCGACCGGATCGTCTCGGCAGTGGGCCGTCGGGTGGACGAGTCGTCTCCGATGGTGGACGCCCGCTTGCCGGATGGTTCTCGTGTCAACGTCATCATTCCACCCCTTGCCATTGATGGTCCGTGCCTCTCTATCCGTCGTTTCGGAGGAAAGCCGCTGAAAGCCGAGGACCTGCTGCGCATTCGCACGGCAACCCCTGAGATGTTGGATCTTCTGGAAGGCTGTGTGCGTGCGCGCCTGAACATTTTGATCTCGGGCGGGACTGGCGCCGGCAAGACAACCTTGCTCAATGTGCTTTCGTCCTTCATCTCCAATCGAGAGCGCATCCTCACCATTGAGGATGCTGCCGAACTGCAACTCCATCAAAATCATGTAGTGCGCTTAGAAACGCGTCCCCCCAACATCGAAGGGAAAGGGGCCATCCGGCAGCGACAACTGGTAATCAACGCCCTGCGCATGCGACCCGATCGCATCATCGTCGGCGAGGTGCGCGGGGAAGAAGCGCTCGATATGTTGCAGGCCATGAACACTGGACACGACGGCTCTCTGACCACCATCCACGCGAATTCCCCGCGCGATGCGTTGATCCGCCTGGAGACGATGGTGGCCATGTCGAATCTGAATCTCCCCGACAGCGCCGTTCGTCAGCAGATCGCCAGCGCTCTCGACGCGGTGGTTCAGGTGAGCCGCATGAGCGACGGGAGCCGCAAAATAACCCATGTGTCGGAAATCACCGGCATGGAAGGCAATGTGGTGACCATGCAAGACATCTTTGTGTTCAAAAAGATGGGGATCGGGGAGGAAGGCGAGGTGTTGGGGGAGTTTTACCCCACCGGAATTCGCCCCAAGTTTGCTGAGCGGCTGATCGCCTCGGGAATCCGGCTCCCGATGGATATGTTTGAAGTTCCCGGGAGCTTCTAAGGAGCCATTGATGGCTTTACTGTTGGCCATTTTCATCTTCTTTTTGGTGGTTGCGATTCTTCTTCTGATCTTTGCTGTTGCCGGAGGAGGAAGTCAGAAGGAGATCATTCGTCGCCGCCTGAAGTCCATCGATAAAGCCCAAGCACGGGGCAATGTTTCTTTACAACTGAAATTGCTGCGCGACGAGCTGTTCAGCGAAATTCCGGCTTTGCAACGCTTATTGTTGCGCTGGGGCGGGGCAGTGCGGCTGCGCGAGTTTGTGGCTCAGGCAGGGATTAAAACTAAACCAGCGAAGTTGCTGATAGGCAGTGCTGTGCTCGCACTAGCAAGCTACCTCGTTGTCCAGCAGTTCACACGCAACCTTCTGGCAGCTGTCGCCGTTGGCGCGGTCTGCGCCCTCATCCCGTTTGGCGTTGTCGCCTTGAAGCGTAGGCGTCGTCTGCGGGAATTCGAGAAGAACTTTCCAGAAGCGATTGACTTGCTCGGCCGGGCGGTGCGCGCCGGACATGCTTTTAACACCGGCATCGAAATGGTCGGTAAAGAGCTGCCGGAACCCGTGGCCGGGGAATTTCGCATCGTCTTCGAGGAACAGAATTTTGGGCTTCCCCTAAAAGACGCCCTGCTGAACCTGGCAGAACGCATGCCTCTGCTGGACGTCCGATTTTTTGTTATCGCACTTCTTATCCAGAAAGAGACGGGCGGCAATTTGGCGGAGATCCTCGACAACCTCTCGCGTGTGATTCGTGAGCGTTTCAGGATTCTAGGCGAAGTGCGTATTCGCACCGCCCAGGGGCGCATCACAGCGGGCATTCTCATTTCTCTGCCTCCCGCGATGGGGCTCATGCTCGGAGTCATGAATCCCGACTACATCGGATTGTTGTTCACTGACCCGTTGGGGCCATACTTGCTGGTGGGCGCCGGGGTCATGCAGATCATCGGTTCTGCATTGCTTTGGAAGATCGTTAATATTGAGATTTAAGCGGAGAGAATACAAAACATGATTTTCGCGGTGACCGCTGTAACGTTTATGGCTATCGTAGTCGTCGTGATGGGATTGGTCTACGCTTTCTCGACCAGCGGGGCCATCGCTGAACGGCTGAGCCGCCTTTGGAATCCTCCCGCTGTTGCGCCAGAGACTACATTTCGGGAAAAACAGAAAGAACGGGCGCAGCGGGTTCTGAGCGATATTGGCAAGCTGATTCCTGCTTCCACCAAAACCCTTCCTCGCTCCCGGCGCATGATGATTCGCGCGGGCTACCGCCGACCGGAAGCCATTCAGATCCTACGGGGAGCAAAGGCTGTTTTGATCCTGGGGCTTCTCTCCGCAGCCTACTTCACCGATCTCTACAGACAGAACCAGTTCGTTTTGGTATTTGCCGTGCTATTGGGTTTTATGCTGCCCGATTTTTGGCTTAGCCGGCGTGTGCGGCGGCGACAGCACCGCATTCGTCTCGCCATGCCAGATGCCTTGGATCTGCTTGTTGTTTGTGTGGAAGCCGGTCTGGGGCTCGACCAAGCCATTCTGCGTGTCGCCCAAGAACTGAGAATTGCTCATCCCATACTGAGCGAAGAATTACAGTTGTTGATTATGGAGATGCGGGTGGGAAAGAGCCGGATCGATGCCTGGCACGAGCTTGCCTCCAGAACGGGCGTGGACGACATCAAAACCCTGGTCAGCATGCTGGTTCAGACCGAGCGTTTCGGCACCAGCGTGGCTCAGTCGTTGCGAGTGCACTCGGACAACCTCCGAACCAAACGCCGCCAGCGTGCCGAAGAACAAGCGGCTAAAACCTCGGTGAAGATGGTTCCCGTGCTGGTGTTTTTCATCTTCCCCGCACTGCTCATGGTGATTTTGGGTCCGGCGGTGATTACCATGGTACGCCAAATGCTACCGCTATTGGCATCGTAGGAAAACATTGCAGATAGAAGGTGGAATGAGAACAAAAAGAGTCACACAACCCAGAAAAGGAGGAAACAAATGGATACCGTAACATTAGTCCGTATCGTTGCCGGAGCGCTGGCTGTAGTTGTAGGAGTGATAGTTTATTTGCGGCGGCGTCAGGCAGCCGATTAACCTGTAACGGAGCACTTGGGAGGGGCTCCCATCATCTGGACAAGGCGGAGGGGGAACGCTGTGGAGAATTCTCGTCAAATTTACGTATACAACAGAACCCGCGAAAGCTTTGTGGCCACAGAAGCAACGGTTGCGAATACATACCTCCTCCGACTTGTAGGTCTGCTGGGAAAAGCCAAACGCTGG
>JADFGZ010000432.1 GCA_022567475.1 Acidobacteriota bacterium
AACTGAAGCTTGCCAACTGCATAGCGTGTGGTCAAAAAACTCATGCACGGATTTAGTTGGACAGTCGACCCCGTCTGTCTCCGGTCCAGGCAGGACAGCACGGCATCATCACTCATTCGCCGTGTTCTCCAGGCAGGTAAGGAATCAATCCGCGTCGCACCGCTTCCTCTTGAATTTCCCGCGGAGCCTCGCGAGCATCTATGACCAGCCCGTTGACCATTATCTGCCACACTGTCGGGTTATCCGCCAGCCTACTCGCTAAAGTCCAGCGTGGATCAAACCCATAGATTTTCAGGCTCTCTTGGATTCTCTTGGCCTTTTCCGAAGCAGTACTCTGGCCCACTCCAAAATAGGAGCGCAGCTCACTGGCACTCACATGAGGGGTCTGGCTTCCGTCGAACAAGAAATTGACTCTGCCAAGCGTATAAACGATTCCGCAACCCCAGGCTTTCTGAGTGCCCTGCACCAGGGGCGAGGGTCGCTTGCGACACAAAGCCGCCGCCATCTGTCGACACAGCTCAGCATACTCGGCATTCAAATGCTGATCACAGAACTCATCGGTGAGTCTGACCAGGTTTTCATAGGTTGGCATCATCAGCGCCAGCATCAGCAGCGTGGTGGAGGCGTTGTCCAGAACACCGAAGATCCAAAACATCACCGTAAAGGCAAGGATCGCGACGACCGCTTGGCCGACAGGAGTCAGGCCCTGCGGCGTGGGCATCATCCAAATGAGCCCGCCCGCCAAGACCGCCAACAGCGCCCCTACGATTCGCTTCCAATGCTGAGATCTCAGAGCAGATCTTTCTTCTGTCTGAGGAATTCGATTCACCTGGAGTTCCTCCGCAAGGGTCCCTATTCTCCCATGGGATATCCTCGTTCGTTATTCGCTCCAAAATGCGCCCCGGAACGATGTTGCGACCGCCTATCTTAGCTTGTTTCAGGCTTGTTCCGGGCTTGTTCCGGCCAGACTTCGAGGGGGCAATTTTCAAGGCGCAGAATTGCAGCCCGGAAAAAAGCACTATGGGGACTTTTACTCCTGCGCCCCCCAGCAGCGGTATCCCCACCGAAAGGAAGCAGAGCGCAGGAATGGAAGGTCTCTTAGTTATGCTAGGTAGCTCGGTCCCGATTTTGCTATCGAGTAAGTTGCAGAAACCGTCCTGCTAATGCCGAATCCAGTAAAGTTGGAAATCCGATACTACACCATTTTCCGTAGCAAACTGGCAAACCATGCGGCATCGGTCCAAGGGGCTGGTTTGGCGAGGAGCATGAAGGTAAGCCCATCCTTTTCCCAGACCGCCTCATGCGGTCCATATCGCGGGTCGAAAAAGGCATGATAGATGCCGCGCCCATTAATGGACGCTACCTCATGGGAACAAGGCTGGCGGTCGAGCACTGGCGGGTACGGCAAGCTGCCGGCGGTTCCTGTCCTCCAGACAAGAATGCGGATGTATTGTCCGGGCCGGTCACGATGGTCATAAACGTACTCGATTTCCTGAGGATTCTTGACGTCCCCAAAGATAAAAACGGTATCCAACCGGCATTCGTATTCTTTGGAAGGTTGGACCGCTCGGCCGATCAGTTGTGGAGGGGCTTCCGAGCCAAGAAGAACCGTGGATTGCATGGAGGACGGTTCCCGTCTGTGTGCCCAGTATCCAATCGGCACAGAGATGATTTCCGAGGAATGGCGATTTTCATAACACAGGACTGCTAGTGGAGTACTTTCTATGCATTGGAAAACCGCCGGCACGGTAGGCCGGAGTCCTCTCACCAACGAAATCAATTCCTCATCAGCAAACGTGCCCGTGGTTACCGAGAGCTCCACCATCGTCCGGTACAAATGTATGGACGCAGCAGGGAGCTGCCGGTAATCTGTGCCGAGCCATCCCACGGTGTTCTCGTGCAAAAATGGCCGCACCTCGGAACTCTGCCACAGGCTGGGATGGTCAACGGCGGGTGGTGCAAAGTCATAGAGGAACTGTTTGATCCGGACCGTCCGGCTTCCGTCGGAGATCTCGGAGCGGTGGCACGCACGGTTTGCCAGGGACCATGGGGACCGGCCAACCGACTCCTTTCCCTCAACTCGGCCTGGGGGTGCTTCCG
The DNA here is from genome assembly GCA_022567475.1 of Acidobacteriota bacterium. Lineage (GTDB taxonomy): Bacteria > Acidobacteriota > Terriglobia > 2-12-FULL-54-10 > 2-12-FULL-54-10 > JADFGZ01. The sequence goes on from JADFGZ010000432.1 coordinate 2,101, forward strand.
GCCGCATTTCCGTATTCGCGATGCTCATGCCCGACGGCA
>JADFGZ010000009.1 GCA_022567475.1 Acidobacteriota bacterium
ATCTATAAGTCTGAATTCGCCTGTCCTTCCATTGGGTTCCGACAGCATTGTGCTGGAGGGCTATCCCTCCGTTGCTCCCATGCGCTGAAGCTACCCATTTCAAGCTGGCCTAACACTACATCCATCATGGCCGACCACGCCCTCATAAGGGACCGTGCCTTCTAAACGCTTCCTGTAATAGTCAGGGTTTTTCTGGAACATCTCGGCGCAATACGGACAACCGCAATAGTGGACTTTCTGCCCGGCGTACTCGAACAGGAAGGCCGACGCTGGCGGTTTTTCCGCTAAGCAGGTTGGGCATACACTCACATCCTTCGTTCGTTGGAGGTGTCGCTCGGGGTTAGTCACGAACAGGTCAGCGCAGCCCTGGCAACAGAAAAGGTATTCTTCACCTTTATAGCTGTGAGTAGCCGCCTGATCTCTGGTGACTCCCAGCCGTACCAGCGAACAGCCGCAGTAGGGGCAAATCAGTGTTTTCATCTTTTTTAATCCTCTAGTCCAGAATTTTCAATTCCAACTTTATCTTTGCGCCCGCGAAGGGTCGGATCGTTTTTCAAGCCCTGCTGCATGGCGCGCGCCACACTTTTCACTACCGACTCAGAATGACATTGCCCAAAAGGGAAGCCGCCAAGCCCAAAGTAAAACCACCAGCACGGTATTTACCGCCAGGACAATTTTGGCGGTCCGGTGTCCTCGTTTCAGGATCCAGACGCGGTAATGCGCGTAGGCGAGGAAGACCACCGAAAGCCCGAACAAAGGTAAGATGAGTTTCGTCACAGCCACCCGGGCTGTGGCCGCGCTGCCCAACGAGACGAATGACAGCAGCGCTGGCAGCAGTCATCACCAGGGCAGGGAGAAGAAAACGCTAACCCAGCTCGTGGATTCTCTTCGCATGTCTCTCCTCCCCAATTGGATTGGGGCACAGCCTACTCTCGGCCTTTGTCAGGCAAAAAGGGCTCGCTCACTTTGCAGAACGCACAATCCGCAACTTAATGATCCGATGGTTAGCCCAGTCCGTAAGGTAGACCGACTCGCCCTGCACTGCTACCCGCACCGGCGAGTTTCGCTCGGGGTGCTGGTTGTCCTCCAACGACCAGTGATCCAGCAGTTCCCCGCTCGGGGAAAACAGTTGCACGCGGTGGTTCCCGCTGTCCGCCACATGAATGTTGCCCCATTGGTCAACGGCCACTCCGCTCGGCACCTCAAACTGGTTAAGCTCCGTTCCCTGGGAGCCAAATTTGTCCAAAAAGTCCCCCTGGAGAGTAAGCTTCTGCACGCGGTGGTTGTACGCATCGGCGATATACGCATCCTGCCCGTCCGTGATCGCCAAGTCAGTTGGATAGTACAACTCGCCGTCGCCGTGCCCTTCCCCACCCATTTGGTAGAGGAAATTCCCTTCGGGGTCGAAGACCTGGATGCGGCTGTTGTAGAAGTCCGCCACGTAGACCCTGCCCTCGCTGTCCACCGCGAGGCCGCTGGGAGAACGGAACTCCCCCGGGGCTTCGCCATTTTGGCCCCAGACCTTCAGAAGCGTTCCGTCAGCCGCAAAGCGGTAGATGCGGTCTGTGTCGAAGTCCGCAACATACACGGTGCCGTCTTTGCTTACCGCAACGTCCACCGGCTTCTGCAGCCGGGTATTCTCCCCTGCTTCTCCTTTCCACTCCGCAAGGAACTCCCCGTCCCCGGTGAATTTCTGCACACGCCCATTTTCCGCATCGGCAACATACACATGACCGGCGGAGTCGAGAGCCAGACCCATCGGACCTTTGAAATCTCCAGGCCCTGAGCCCTCTTTTCCCCAGGCCGTCTCAAAGCTATAACGGAACGTTGGCATCCTGTCGGCCTCCCGAAGCCAACTACATCCCGCCAACGAGACGACGCAGACCAGCAACATCCCATTCCAGAAAAAGCTTCTTCGTGTCATCGCGGGAGCCTCATTTCACCTCAAACCGCTCAATCTGGAGCGTAAGGGGATGCCCGTGGTGGTCCTTCGGGTTTTCTTCCTTAATTTGCCCCGAGACCGTGACCAGTTGGTTTTTCCCCTGCGCTCTCAGACTCTCCTGCAACCGCAGCAGGGTTTCGCCCTCCTCAAGCAAAAACTTGATGTCTCCGGGCATGACGGCCAGGACAGAGCTTCCGTTCCACTCTTCGACCCGACCGACGGCAGTGATCTTGATCTCGCGAGCCGTGAAGCCTCCACTCCTGACCGCCTCGGGCAACTTGTCAATGTCTACCGGCTTGCCCTTTTCCACCTCCAACTCCACTCTCCCCGCATCGACGAAGATGTTGGCCTCTTTGATCCCCTCCACCTTTTTCAGCTCCTTGGACAGTCCATAGGAGCAGAATGGGCAGGCAAGACCATCCACCTTCAAGGTAACGCTTTCGATTTGGGCATGTCCCGGCGGCGCGAACACCCACAGCGACACCAACAGAATGCCACTCACGATGCTTAGCTTTCTCAGACTTCTCATTGAACCAAACCTCCTTCTTACTTAATTATTTCTTTCGTGAACCTTTTACACCCTTGCCGGGCCTTCCTAGCGGAAACGCAGGTTAAAACCCGGGCGGAATTTCATCTGGGTGCCCTTCAGGTCCTGCAACACCCGGATTCGCAGTGACGCTTCCGGAGCGCGAAGGCCCGCAGCCACGTCAACAGCTTTCCACGGACGATCCTTAGCTTTCTCAACATTCCCATTGAACGATACCTCCTTTCCACTTACTTATTTCCTTAACGAACCTCTAATTCCCTCCTAAAACATCAGCCAGCGGAAGCCCAGGTTGAAGCCCGGGCGGAATTTCAATTGCGTGCCGTTCAGGTCCTGCCCGACCGGGATTCGCAGTGAGGCTTCCACGAGAAAAGTGCCGTAAGTTAGCTGAATTCCCGGAGAAAGGAGAGGAACGTTCCCCCCGGAATCTCTCACACTTACTCCTCCCGCCTGGTTCCTCCGGGCGAATTGTCCATTCAGTTCCAGGAACGCGTTCAACTGCGTGGCGGGGTATCTGCCGTAAACCTTGGGAAGGAGCCTGTAGCCGAGCGCCACATCGTATCGCAGCGTGTCGCCAAAGGCGAAGTTGTTGGCCTCCGTGTTGAAATTGTAGATCACGTCGGCATTGACGCCGATCCGCCGCACGATGTGGGTGAAGATCAGGCCGCTGGAGTAGTCCACCGACCCGGTGCCCAGCTGCAGCGCAGGCGGCAATGGGGTTCCTTCCTCGTCGGTTTCATTGTCGTCTCCCGTGGGAAACTTCACCCGGCCCAAGGCGGTGATCCGGGTTGTTTTTCCCGGCCCGTCTTTTTGCAAGAGTTGATACTTGGCGACGACGAACAAGTCGCCAAATCCCGTGTCGGAAAGCTTGCGCCTGGTTCCGTCATCCGCCGTAAACTTCATCTCCTTATGCAGGATCGGAATTCCTCCGATGACCACCAACTGATTTTTCAGCACTTCATAAGGCAAAATGAGGGGAAGGCCGAACACAGAGACCTTCCTGTCGAGCGGGTCAGAAATTCTTCGCCCGTCCTGGAGAAGACCGGAGCGGCGCACCGAGAAAAAGAAACTCCGCAGGGCCGCTCCTTGCAAGCCGGTAACAAATGCTGTGTTCGTATTGATCGAAGGCCCCTGGGCCCAGGTCTTTTCGGCCTCACCCAACAATGCTAACAAAGCTAATCCGACGGCGGCCCACCGTAGAACTCTTTTGGAATCCGCTGCTGGCGATGTCGCTTTCTTCGAGGAGCTGCTTTCTATCAGCGGACCGATGGCGCTGGCCCGGTGCTGGAGCATTTCAGCGAGCGAAAGGTATTCAGCTTCCATGGAACTAGTGAGTCACGGCAGTGGCCGGTAGGGTTTGCAGGCTGTCCTTTACGGCCCGTGTCACATCTCCCAGGCAGCACTTGCCGGAAGGGTTTTTCACTTCGCAGGCGCAGTTTCCGGCCTGCACCTCAGCTTTGATCCGGTTTGTAATGGTCGATGCCCCGATCTCATCAATTTCATCCCAAATCTCTTTCCGTGTGATGCCGAAACAGTAACAAATGGGGACTGGATCTTCGGTTTCCTTCAAGCCGACCCGCACAGTCAGGTCTGGTTTTTGAAACACGGCCGCGCCAGCACCGTAAGGGAAATAGACCACCGGGCAGGTTGCAGTTTCGCAAAAGTAGTACTGTGTTTCTCCTATCCGTGAAACCAGGCCGGGACGCAACAGGTGTTCCACCGTAAGCCGTTCCACCTTCCTGCCACGTTGCCCACAGGCAGAACATACGTGAACGGAAGGCGCTGTCCGGATTTCAGGAACCGCGCAACAAGATTCCATCATCCCTCCTTTCCGGAAGCAGGGATGGTATCCGCGACCTGATAGCCCGCCTTTTCAATGACTCTTCGAATCTGCGGCAGCGATACCTGTGAGGGATCATACTCCACCTCGGCCGCAGACTCGGAAAAGATGACGCGGGCGGAGCGCACCCCGGCTTGCGCCCGCAGGTCGTTTTCGATGACCGCCGCGCAGGCTTCACAGACCATGTTGGAAATGCGGAGCGTCGTTTTCTCCACCGGGACCCCGGCGGTCTGGAGGGCTGGGGAGTTCGGCTTCTGCGCGGTGCTCCGAATCAGCGCTGCGGACCAGTAGGGAGAGAGGACAAACAGTCCAGCGAACGCGGTGGCCAGCCAGATGCCCAGCCGCGCCCGGCGGCGGCTTGCCGGTGTCGCACAGGCTGATCCCGGCTCACAGGCAACCTTTATGGGGCGATAGGCGTAGTAAAAACCGGCAAGCAACAAGAGCCCCGTGAGCGCCAGCATGTAGGGCCTGATGATGGCGAACTTTCCCGCAACGACAATTGCGGTAACTCCTGCACCCGCAAACAGCAGCGGAATGACGCAGCAGAGGCTCGCCACCACAGCCGCCAGCATCACCCCTCCCAACAATCTCTTATTCTGAGCACTATCCTTCATGTCTACCTCCTGTCCGTCCCATCCTGATCGAGCGCATCGAGGATGGGACACTCGCTGACTGGTCCCCGGCCCCTGCAAGAGGCCACCAGACCGTTGAGCGCCCTCTTCACCCTTTGGAGGGCTTGGATTCTGTCCTCGATATCGCCGATCTTGGCCTGGGCGCGCTCCCGGATTTCCTTGCAGGTCGTCTCCGGATCAACCCGAAGCGCGAAAAGCTCTTTGATCTCCTTGAGAGAGAATCCCAACTCCTTGGCGTGCCGGATAAACCGCAGACGGGAAACGGCATCTTCCGGATATTGCCGGTAGCCGGATTCCCTGCGCGGCGGCTCCGCGATGAGACCTTCCCGTTCATAGAACCGTATGGTCTCGATTCCGATTCCGGCGCGGCTGGCAACCTTTCCGATGGTGAGCGGCTTCACGGCATCCCTCCCTCTACACTTAAATCATAAACTCCGTACTCTACTACGGAGTCAAGAGTTATTTTGAGAATATGTTCCTCCCGGAAACCGGACCAGGAAGTTTTTGAATCGCCTGTTGGGAAGAGGAAGGGGGGGAATGAAAATGACAGGGAAGGGGATCAAGAAAAGAGAAGTTCGCCAGCCTGAGGGCGGGCGCCGTGGATGAAGTCGGCGGCTACGACCCGGCGCTTGCCTTCCATCTGCAACTCCAGCAACTGGAGGCTGGTGCCGCCTCCGCAAGCCACCGATACTCGGTCCTGCTCTGCCAGCAATTGTCCACAGGAGACCGCGCTGTCCGCGCTCTCAGCAGAATTCGGCTTGGCCCGCCAAACCTGCAACTTTTTGCCACGAAACACAGTATGGGCTCCCGGCCAGGGAAGCAAGCCTCGGACGCGGTTAAATATCTCCTGCGCCGACAAGCTCCAATCGATGCGGCCGTCGTCTTTCTTGAGCAGCGGCGCGCGCGAGGCAAGGGAGTTATCCTGCGGACGGGCAATGAGAGTGCCTTTTTCCAGGCCCTTCAAAGTTTCAATCATCAAGTCCGCTCCGGCAACGCTCAGCCGTTTGCCGAGCGAAACCGAGGTCTCCTCCGCGCCGATCCCGGTCTCCCACTGCAACAGCACCGGGCCGGTGTCGAGCCCCGGGTCCATCTGCATGGTGGTGACGCCGGTCTTGGTCTCTCCGCGAACCACGGCCCACTGGATAGGAGCCGCTCCCCGGTAGGCGGGAAGCAGCGAGGCATGCAGGTTGATGCACCCGAAGCGGGGAAGCTCCAGCAACCAGGGCGGCAAAATCTGGCCGTAGCCGACCACGACCACCGCCTCCGGCTGGATCTCCCCGAAAAAGGCGCGGGAATCTTCCCCCTTGATTTTTTCCGGCTGGAAGACCGCAAGGCCCAGCTTCCGTGCCGCTTCCTTAACGGGCGGAGCCTCCAGTTGCTGCCGCCGTCCGGTGGGGCGGTCCGGCTGGGTGACGACCGCACGGATATCGTGGCCTGCTGCGGCCAGCCGTTCCAGTGTGTGGAGGGCAAAGAGAGGCGATCCGGCAAAAACGATTTTCATGGCAGAATCAGAGCCGCGACCGCGAGGGAGCGGTCAGAAGAGTTGTTCAGAGCTTTCCCACACGGCCATTTGTTGACCCTGCTCCCGAACAACGTAATGAACGGCAGCACCTACCTCCTCAGGCTTTCAAAGCACGACCTTGTGAACCGCTCCCTCGCGGTCGCAGCTCTGACTGGGGGAGACGGCCTACCACTCACCGGCCTTGATCATCTTCCGGATTTTCCGCTGGATGAGGTCGCGTTTCAGCACGCTGAGGTGCGAAAGAAACAGCTTTCCATTCAGGTGGTCGGTCTCATGGCAGAAGGCGCGAGCCAGCAGCTCTTCTCCCTGCATCGTGAATTGCTTTCCTTTCCGGTCCTGGGCGCGCACCGTCACCTTTTGAGGCCGCTTCACCGTCTCCCGAACACCCGGCAGGCTGAGGCATCCCTCTTCCTCTTTTTGTTGACCCTCTACGGCGATGATCTCCGGGTTGATGATGACAATCTTGGCGTCCGGGTTCTTGCCGAAGGTGATGTCAATGACGGCCATGCACCGGGAGATGCCGATCTGCGGCGCGGCCAGCCCGACGCCGCTGGCGGCGTACATGGATTCAAACATTTCATCCAACAGGCGGTTGAGCTTGCCGTCGAACTCCGTCACCGGCTCGGCTTTCCTCGCCAGACCGTTATCGCCGAATTTGACTATTGGATGAATCACGGGGTGGCTTTGTTTACTCCCTTGCTGCGAAGTAGCGGATGGGGGGGGCATCATCATCCTTTTACCGGCTCCAGGTGGCCCTCCAGATCGAACATTGTAGCGTCTTTTATGTGGTCGAAGCGATTCGGGTGACATGTCAGGATAATTATCTGTAGGTTCTTTTCCGCAGCTTCTTCAATGATTTGCAGCATTTTCCGATGACGAAATGTGTCTGCATGCGCAAAGGGATCGTCCAAGATTACCACTTGACGTTCGTCCCCTGCTAAGACAGCGCCGTAGGCCAGCCGGACGAGTGTGCCCAATTGCTCGCGTTCACCATAAGATGTGGCTTCTTCAACGTCTAAACTGCTACCGTCTAGGACCGTGAGTTTATCGACCCGAAGGTCGTCGAATGTGACTTTGGGATGTCCAACTCCATCGAGTTCGTATAACCAGCGGTCCACCAGTTCCTTCACTGGGGCAATGGATTTCCCCAGTTGTTCATCACGGATTTTGTCGAAATGCTTCAATAGCATCCGATGTGCATCTACCTCAACTTCGATTCGCTTGTGCTCCCGCTTGGCAGAGTCTAGGCCTTGCTCTGCCGCCACTCGCCGGGCATGCAGTTCCTCGTAACTTTTTAGCTGACCAGTAAGTTCCCGAAGCGCCCCCCCCAAGTCCTGAAGGCGTTTTCCCCTCGTGTCCAAAGCCTGCCTCGCCGCCTCTAGTTGCTTTGGAACACGCTCCTCATCTTCAGTTAAGCGATGCCGGCCAAAATCATTTTGTGCATTCGTGACTTCTTCTTGTTTGGCTCCAATGGCGTTGACGAGATCGGCCTCAGACCCGTACTCATGCTCGTGATTTTTGTATGAAGTTTCTTTGCGAACAAATTCAATGTTGAGATCGTTAATCTCCCGTTCTATTACTTTTTCCCTCTGTTCGTAGTTCTTAAGATCAGCATTCGCCTGGTCTTCATTCTCTCTTGCTGTCCGACGCGCTTCCTTCTGGTTCTTCTCCGCTCGTCCAAGATCATCGCTGGTCTGCTCTATGGATGCCCGAGAAGGCTTCCATGATTTGAGCTTCGGATGGGCCTGAAGGAGATTGCTGCGTTTCTTTTTTCCATTCTCGATGACGGCTTTCAGTTCCGCAATCCCTTTAGGTGCAAGGTCGGTAAATTCCTTACGGTATTCTTCGAGGCGTTTCTGCAACCCTTCGCGTTGCGTCGCGCGTTGGGTCAGTTCCGGAATCACTTCCGCCCGCTCAAGTTCTCCCACTCCCCAAGGTGCCAGCAGGCGCGACAGTTCTTGCTCCCGCCGACCGTACTCGGAAGCAAGGTCTTCAATTTTCGCATCTTCTTCCCCACGCGCTACCTCGATGGTTCCGAAACCCTCGATGGCGAGCTGAATTCGCTGCCGTACGGAGCGCGCCACAGTTTGCCCAGGCGTCAGAACGACCCTCTGATTGTCCCCGCGGTCGATTTGTAAGGTGACTGAACCAACTCGGTTGGGGGTGATAGTGAGTGACAGTTGGGCCGCTTTGAGTTCTGCATCCAACTCAACAAGGCGGTCCAACAAGTGCCTGATTTGATTAATATGTTTTTTCTCGGGAGCAGAAAGCCTTGCCAGTTTTTCCTCGGCAGATTGAATCTGTTCTTCCTTCCGTGTTGCACTTTCCAAGGTTGACTCCGCCTTTTGAGCATCCTCTTGAATTTGAAGCAAACGCCGCATTGCGTCGAGTTCTGTACGACGGTCATCGAGCTTCTGCATTTCTTTTTCGACTTGTTCCCTCTTCTGGGTAACGGCGTCTAATGCCTTTCTTGCCGCCTCGATAGTCTCGTGCAGAGGAGTGCACTCCTCTTTTTTTCCCTGAAGCCTTTGTAGAGCCTTCTCCATCGTATCCCGGTTTTCTTGATGTTTCTCCAGTGCCCCTTGTAGGCCCGAAAGTTCTTTTCGCCGGTCACCTAACAATCGCTCAAGTTCCTTTGCCCTCTCCCGCCTTGCGGTGAGGTCTCGATCCGCTTGCTGAAGTGTCTCCACTTCATTCTTAGCGGTGCTTACGTCCGCCTCCGCAATCACAATTGCTTGTTGCTTCTGGTCAACATCAGACAAGAGGGCGTCGATTCTCTGGAACGTGGAGTTGATTTCATTGACTTCCCTTTGCCTTTCGTCAATGCGCTGTTCCATCTCTCTCAAACTGGACGTCGGTTTGTGCTTTCCGGTTGCGGCATTCATCTCGCTGGTGAACCACTCTCGCATCTTCGTCCGGAGTTTTTCGCGGAAATTCCTATCGCGCCCCGTAATTACTGTGCCGAGCACCGGCCGAAGGCATTTGTCGAGGTCAGGATCGATCGCTGGCAAACCCACCTCTCCCTGGTTGACCCATAGAAGCTGTGCGATACCGAGGCCGGACTTTCCCACACCCAGAAGCTGCCGCACTCTCGTGGTAACTTCCTTGTCTCTCTCCACCAATTTTGGATTCCCCCCGTTGCTCAACTGATAAAGCTCCGCGCCCCCTTCCTTTTTCTTCGTGAAACGTTTTACCAGCCGGTGTTTCTGACCATTGACTTCGAAGTCAACCGCAACCTCCGGGACGTGGTTCGTGTTCCACGGGATGATCCGGTCAATCCGAGTCGTACCATAGTCGTAATCGACCAGCGCCCAACGGATAGCCTCAAACAAACTTGACTTGCCCGTCTTGTTTGGTGCGTAGATGATCGTAATTCTTGGGGAAAAATTCGGCACTTCAACCGCAGTGAGTTTGCGCCAGTTCGCAAGACGGAGAGAGTGAAAGATCATGGCGATAACTCCCGGGCGAGCCGATACAGCACGAATATTGCTTTCTCAATCTTTAGACGCTCGTCATTCGTCGGTTCGTTTTCCAGCTTGCCCTTGATCTTTCTCAGCACTTCGCCCAGTACGCCATGGCCTACAGTCTCTTCCAGTTCCTCGTCGGTGGGATTCCACCCCAGTTCATCTGTGTCCAATTCATGCCAGAGATAGCGGTTGAGCATATCCTGAAAACCTTCGAGCTTAAGGCGGTTCTCGGCAGACAGAGTTCCTGCAAGCGTTAGGCGCAAAAGCTGGCGCTCCTGATTTTTTCGTTGGGCAATCTGCGTGAAGGTCGCGGCAAAGTTTTCATCTGTCAATTCCAAGGCCTCATCCGACCAAATGTACTGACCCGTTTCCACTGGTTGAACAATTGGGACTGCACCTAGGGATTGAATCTGGACAAGCAGCGCCCTACCCTTTGAGGAACCTCGAAACTCCTCGCGGTCAGGGTCGGACGCGTATGCGGCCCAGCCAACCGAGAACCCGCTCCCTTTGCCGAAATTCATCTGTTCGTGCGTGCCCGGATAGGCCATGCGCTTTGCGCCGCGACTATCCTGAAAGAGTTTCTGCGCATGCCAGTGCCCTAAGGCAAGGTAATCCAGGCCTAAGCTTTCTGCTGCGTCTACTGGTATCGGGTGATCGTCCTCGGGAAGCGTTTCGCGGTCCATAACGCTGCCATGGGCCAAGCCAATTCGAATCGTATTCTGGGGTCCGTTGTTTGCCGAAATCCACTCCGTCGGGTCTTCCCGAGAGGTCTTTTGCATGACCGGGCAGGGGTATAAAGTGACGCCGATTTCCAGAGCGACAGGTTCTCGCTTGCTCAGAACTCGAATGGAGGTTCCCTCGGTGTTACCCCACGGAGGGCGTTGCCAAACGGAGCCTGCGCAGTACGGGTCATGATTACCTGGAAGTACATAAACCGGCATCGGCTTGCCTTTAAGCATGTCGTACACTCGCTGGGCGTCCACCAACGAAATTGTGTTGTCATCAAAGAGGTCCCCGCAAATGAGAATGAAGGCAACATTCTTCTCCCGCGCAATCTTCAGTGCGTTATCCAGCGCCAGCAACCGCGCCTCACGCAGCTTCTTGGCTACACTTTCATCAAACCGAGTTATTCGGAGTCCTATATGGAGGTCTGCCAGATGGAGGAAGCTAACTGACATGCTCAAAAATTCCGAATCTGCTCCCGGTAGCCTTCAAAGTTGCGCCGCGTCTCATCGAGCGAGTCTCCGCCGAACTTCTCCAGCAGGCAGCGCGCCAGCACCAGCGCCACCATGGCTTCCGCCCCCACTCCGGCGGCGGGAACCACGCAAACATCCGAGCGCTCGTAGGCCGCCTTCACCGGCTCCTTGGTCTCCATGTGCACCGACTGCAAGGGCCGCCGCAGCGTGGAGATGGGCTTGAGATACCCGCGGACCACGATATCCTCGCCGTTGCTGATGCCGCCCTCCAGACCCCCGGCATGGTTGGCGGGGCGGGTGAAGCGCTGCTCGTCGCGGCTGTAGTCGATTGGATCGTGAACCCGCGATCCGAGCGAGACGGCGTTGTCTATCGCCGTGCCGATCTCCACCGCCTTCACAGCCTGCAACGACATCACCGCCTGGGAGAGCAAACCATCCAGCCGCTCATCCCAGTTGGCGTGCGTGCCCAGGCCGGGAGGGACGTTGTGCGCCACCACCTCGAAGATGCCGCCCAGGGTGTCGCCCGTGCGCAGCACCGCATCGACCGCCGCCTTCATCGCTTGCTCGGCCTCGGCATCGACGCAGTTGAACAGGATGTCTTCTTTGGCCGCCGTCTTCTTGATCTCATCCCATCCGGCTGCCTTCCCGGCGTGGACCTCGCCCACGGCGATGACGTGGCTGAGCACCTCGATCCCGAATTGAACCAGCAGCAGCTTGGCCATCCCGCCGGCGGCCACCCGCGCCGCGCTCTCCCGCGCACTGGCCCGCTCCAGAATATAGCGCGCTTCATGAAAATTGTATTTCAGGCAACCGGCCAGGTCGGCGTGCCCCGGACGCGGCGGGTTCAAAGACTTGTACTTCGCGGCAGTCTGCTCCTGCTCCTCCACCGGAAGCGCTTCGTTCCAGTTCTCCCAGTCGCGGTTGGTGATCAGCATGGCCACGGGCGCTCCGATGGTCTTGCTGCGCCGGACGCCGGAGAGAATCTCCACCTGGTCCGATTCGATCTTCATGCGGCCGCCCCGGCCGTATCCGCCCTGACGGCGTTTCAGCTCCCGGTTGATGGAGGCGGCCTCGACAGGAATGCCCGCAGGAAGGCCGGAGACCAGAGCCACCAGACCCTGCCCGTGAGACTCGCCCGCTGTTTGAAATCGCAACATAAGACCCGCTGTTTCTAACCAGCCCCCTCTACAAATCCCGCTTTACTTGTCATCTTTTCATTCGGTTAGCTGTTAAGCATACATCAGCTATCGGGCGGCGTGCAAAACGGCTGACGACGCCAGGGGAGTAGGGTCTTAGTGTGAAGCTAAACTCTCAAAGCTGCAACTCCATATAGATTGCTTGAGGAGTTGGATCGTTCGAGTAGGGATGATCCATCACATGGAATCCGAGTTTCCGGTACATCTCGATTGCGTCAGTCAAAGCTGGCAAGGTGTCGCCATGTAGCGTCCTATATCCGAGGTCTTTTGCGCGCCCGATAACCCATTCCATTAGCCCGCGTCCGATTCCTCGCCTGCGAAATTCGGGACGGACATAAAGCCGTTTCACCTCGCAGGCGGCCCCAGACAAAGGCCGCAGCGCGACCGTTCCTGCGGGAACTCCATCGATATAGGCTAGCGCCAGCGTTCCTCCAGGTGCGCTGTATTCTCCCGGCAAGCGCCGTAATTCTTCCTCGAATCCCTGAAAGTCACCGGGCAGGCCGAGAGCCTTCCAGTATTCTTTCCAGAGGGCTTGGACCGTATTTATGTTGTCTGCCAATTGAATAATCAGCATGCGGCGAATCGTCCTAAACGGAAATCCGTTCCTTGAGGGTCCAGACGAGACCGCAATTCCCGCTTGCATCGCAGTCGCCACGCGTAGCCTCTGAGGAGTCTGCTAAAAAATATAATAAATGAAATGCAATGGCTGCTTTTAGGTTTTCTTCTTGCTAGGCGGGAATCTGCCGAGCATCCCCCCGCACTAGCCGCATCCGCAGGTGGTGGGGGTGCAGGCGCAGGAGCCTGCCGACGGCCCGGCATCGCTGGCGCCGTTCTTGCCAGGGGCACTGACTACGGAGAACTGCAGGGTGTGACGAGGGCTGCCGCACGACGGGCAGGCAATGGACTCGGTCTTGCTGAGAAGCAGCTTCTCAAAAGGATTTTTGCATTCTTCGCAAACGTATTCATAGATTGGCATAGAAAACTTTCGGCAAAAAACAATCTCGGGCAACAAAAAATTCGGGTAACAATGTGCCATTGTAGCACGCTGTTACCCGAATGGTTGATTCGTCAATTTAGATGCAGTCCGGACGGCTTAATCGCCCGAGTGCGCGTATTCCCGATCCGGCGCCGGCTTGGAAGGAGCCGGGGAGATCTGGACCAAATCCGGCCTTGGCTGCTCCTTCAGCACCTCCTGGCGATAGAGCTTCATCATCTCCTGCTGCTGCCGGGCGTCCCGGGCCAGAACCTTCTCATCGCGAGCGTTCTGCGGTCCTTCCTCCACCTGCGTAGGCCGATTGCGGTGTTCTTCATTCAACACCAGCGAGTGCGATTCATCCGGCAAGGGCACAGACTTGCCGCCCGCAAAAATCTCGTGGCGTCCATGCTCCTCGTACCATTTGCTCAGCGTGGCCGTCATGTGCATCTTCTCGACAATGTTGCGCCAGCCCACCCCCGTGTTATAGGCGCAGAAGGAGATCTCGCCCTCCTGCGTGGCGTAGGGGATGATGCACATCTCCGTCCGCCGGAAGTCATAGTTGAACAGGTCCTGGAACCACATCCCCGCAATGAACAGGAAGTTCCAGGGGTCCTTGCGCCGCTCCAGACCCACTCCGTAGCTTTTTCCGGTGAGCGCGAACGATTTGTCAAACTTCTTCAGCAAAGCGCCGAGCGTCAGGCTCTTGGGCGCTTGGAACGGATCGTAGTTTCGCAGCAGGGACAGTCCCATCTGGAGGTTGGAGAGAAACTTCCCACGGGCCGTGTCGGTGATCACTGCGATGTCCTTCACCAGCCTCGGAACATTCAAAAACTGGGGCACGGGCGCCATCTCTTTGGTTTCCTTGTTGATCATCAACGCGGTACCTATGCCGCAGTTGGGGTGGCAACCGCAACTGACCTGGCCCCACTCCGCCTGCGGACCGTGCACCAAATCGGCGAGGCCCGCAAAGGTGCCCATCAATGAAATCGGGAACCAGTCGCGGGTGGGCTCGGTTATGCCGGTCTGTTTCTTGACGTCGTGCGCCATGTGGGAAAGCGTATAGCGTTGCCGCATACGGCGTTCCTCGGTAATCTCCTCATCCCGCCCGGTGAAGGAGACCGGCTGGAAGGCGATGAAGGCAATTTTTTTCGGGTTGTTCCGGGCAAACTCGATGATCGGCCCCACCTGCTCGTTGTTGACGCCGTTCACCAAGGTTGTTACCAGGATGATTTCCACTCCGGCGCTCTGCAAGTTGTCGATCGCCTTCAGCTTCACATCAAAGAGGTTGCCGACCTTGCGGTGCTGGTTGCTGGGGTTGCCGATTCCGTCAAACTGCAGATAAGCGTAGCGCAACCCCGCCTCGTAGGCCCGCTTGGCGAATTCATGACTCTTGGCGAATTCAATCCCGTTGGTGGCGCACTGCACGCTGTTGTAGCCCACCTTGCGCGCGTAGGTGATGGCATCAAAAAAGTAAGGGGAAAGCGTGGGTTCACCCCCCGAAAACTGTATCGACATCTGACGCCGCGGCTTGATCGTGATGGCGTTGTCCAAAAGCTGTTTGATTTCTTCCCAGGTCAATTCCTGCACGAAGCCCACCTGGTTGGCGTCCATGAAGCAGGGGTCGCACATCATGTTGCAGCGGTTGGTCAAGTCCACCGTCAGCACCGAACCCCGCCCATACCGGATTGTGCTGGAGCCGTGGTTGTGCAACTCCTTGTCGTTGTGCGCCACAATGTCCCGGCCCGGAAAATTCGCCTCGATGTGCTTCAGGAAGTCCGGATCAATCGACAGCACATCCTCAAAGTGGCCGTGCTGAGGGCAATCCTTGACCATCAGGATTTTCCCGTCGCGCTCGATAATGTCGGCCTTGATCTCACCGACCCGCTCGGTCTTCAGCGTGTTGAGGTCCTGCTCTCCGTCCAAAATCCGCTGTCGGGCTTCCCGAACGCAGGTCGGGCACAGCGAGTCGGTCGTGCGAGGCCATCCGAGCGGCGGCTTCGATTTTTGGTGGGACTTCAACAGCGGCTTGTCCGACCATCGGGGCGTAAAGGAGCCGTTCGGCTTGAACTGGTTAAAAAACTGCAATGTATTCCACGCGGCTCCGGCAGCCAGCGTCAACCCTTTATCGAAGTATTTCATCGGCTTGTGCATCTGCTTATTCTCTCCTGACGGAATTCGATAGAGTAACCGGGATGCCTTAAAAATGCAATTCTAACGATGCGCACCCACAGCATCAGGGGGGGCGCCTAGGCAAAACGTAAGGTACACCTCTGCTTTAATACTAGGCTATGCTAAAGCCTACTTCCAGTACAACCTAAGAAATTTTTGTTAAACTGTGATTTTTCATAGGTGTATGGGTCAATTAAGTGCCCGAATGGGGGATCAAAGGAGCGCCTCCTGGGGGCTTTTTCCCCGCCTTCATACACGCTGTTGAAGCCACTTCCTAGAGTAGTGAACCGCCGGGTTGTATAGGTTATCATGACAAGGGCACGGATGCGAAGGCAGAACGGAGGGAAATAGGTGACGAATCAGACACAGGGCCTCGATTCCTCGATGCGCAAACGCGGGAAGCTCAAACCCTGGCTCCGCGAGGCAGCCAGACAACTGGGTTTCGAGCTGTGCGGCATCGCTCCGGCTTCCCTGCCGGAATTGGACCGGGCGCGGTATCTTTCGTGGCTCGAACGCGGATTCCAGGGCGAGATGAAGTATATGGAGAGAGAGCAGCGGCTGGACCTGCGACTGCTGCTGCCCAGCGTGCGGTCCGTCATCTGCGCAGGAATGGTTTACAACACCCCGCATCCGAAATCCGTTGAATGCCCCGACCCCGCTCGCGGATGGATCTCCCGCTACGGCTGGGGAGAGGATTATCACCTTGTGCTTCGCGAGCGCCTGGAAAAGCTGCTGGAAGGTCTGCGCCAGGCTGCCGGGCCTCCCTTTGAGGCGAAGATTTGTGTGGACACCGCGCCGCTGCTCGAACGCGCCGTTGCGCAGGCAGCCGGCGTGGGATGGATCGGGAAAAATACCTGTCTGATCCGCGAGAAAGCCGGCTCCTGGTTTTTGCTCGGCGAGATACTGACCAGCCTGGAGATCGAGCCCGATGAGCCCGCGCCGGACCGCTGCGGCACGTGCCGCCGCTGCATCGACGCTTGCCCCACAGCAGCCATCGTGGAACCATACGTTCTGGATGCCACGCGCTGCATCTCCTACTTTACGATTGAACTCCGGGGTTCCATTCCTGAAGCGTTTCGTCCCGCCGTCGGGCGGCATCTGTTCGGCTGCGACATCTGCCAGGATGTGTGCCCGTGGAACAGCAAAGCGCCCGTGACCTTGCTGCCGGAATTTCAGCCGCGACCGATCCAAGCCGTGGACGAACAACGCCAATCCGGGGAGGAATCGGCTGTTCCCAGCACCCCTGTTCCCAGCACCTTCAACCCGCCTCTGGAGTGGCTGGCTTCGCTGAGCGAGGAGGAGTTTCGCCGGACCTTTCGCCGCAGCCCCATCCAGCGCGCACGCTACCGGGGCATGCTCCGGAACGCGGCCGTCGCCATGGGCAACTCTCGGCTGGAGAAGTTTCGTCCGCTTCTCGAAAAACTGGCCGAGCACCCTGACGCTATGGTCCAGGAGCATGCGCGCTGGGCTCTGGAGCAGTTAGGAGCGAATGCAACCTCGGCCCCACTGCAACCGAAAAACGCCGGGGCTCCGGCCTCTGGATTGGATTGAAACGGATTTAATTCGCTTCGGACGAGAGCTGTTCCTGTTCGGGGTCGCAGATGGCCCGGGTCAAGGTCTGGAAGTGATACCCCATGATGGCCAGCATGATGGCGGTGCCGAAGGAGTGGCGATAGCGCGTGGCGGCGTCCAAAAAGAACTTCCAATAACTTATGCGGGAGTCGCCCAGGATGCCCTGCCTCAGGATGGACCGTGCCAGAGCAACGTAGTCGGACCGCACGCGGGCGACATGGTGGGTGGGCTTGTATTGGGCCAGAAATTTCCGCACGCGCTCATAATAGGCGTCCGGGTGATAGATGCGCTGGAGAATGTCCCTGTAGCCCTCCACCAGCCGCTGCGGATTCATCTTGGGAATAAAGTTCAGGCTTAAGTTCATGTTGTTGCCGTGGCCCTCGTCCACGATGCGGCCTTCCTTCATCAGCCGGCGGTAGAGCTGCGTGCCCGGCAGGGCCAGCAGCAGCCCCACCATCGCCAGCGGGATGCCGCTCTCCTGGATGAACTCCACCTGCCTGTCGAAGATGTCTTCCGGGTCGCTGTCAAAGCCCACGATGAAGCCCGCCATCACTTCCAATCCATAGCCCTGGATGCGCTTCACGCTCTCCATCAGATCGCGGCGGGTGTTTTGCAGCTTCTGGGCCTCTTTCAGGGATTCCTCCACCGGAGTCTCGATGCCCAGGAAAACCCGATTGAAGCGGGCATCCTGCATCATTTGCAGCAACTCCCGGTCGTCGGCCAGGTTCAGCGAGGCCTCTGTAAAAAAGGTGAACGGCTGCTTGCGCCGGCTATTCCACTCCGCCAGCACGGGGAGCAGTTTTTTCACCTCCCGCTTGTTGCCGATAAAGTTGTCGTCCACAATGAAGACCGAACCTCGCCAGTTGTGCTCATAGAGCTGCTCCAACTCGGCCACCACCTGGGACGGAGACTTCGTCCGGGGCGTGCGCCCGTAAATCTCAATGATGTCGCAGAACTCACAGTTGAACGGGCACCCTCGCGAGTACTGGATGGCCATGGAACTGTAGTGCTTGGGGTTGATGAGGCTCAGATCAGGCAGCGGCGTCTTGCTGAGGCCGGGGCGCTCCGCGGCGGAGTAGAGGGGTTTGGCCGTTCCCCGCTCCAGATCAGCCGCGAGCCCGGCAACCAAGTCCTCGGCCTCGCCGATCACCACGTGGTCGGCGTGCTGGGGAAGCTCCTGCACGCTGCTCGTCACCGGCCCCCCAATCACCGTGGACAGGCCGCGCGAGCGGCAGCGCGCCAGAAGCTCCAGCAACTCCTGCTTATGCACCAGCATCCCGCTCAGCAGAGCCACGTCGGCCCACTTCAGGTCGGCCTCGGTCAGCCGCCGGATGTTGGTATCAACCAGGCGTTTGTTCCAGTGTTTCGGCAGCAGCGAGGCAATCGTCAGCAGGCCCAGCGGCGGATAGGCAGACCGTTTCCCTTCAAACGACAGCGCGTGTTTAAAACTCCAGTAGGTGTCGGGCCACTCCGGATAAATAAGAAGAGCATTCATATCGTTAGTCAGTTCCCCGGTTCGTCTCGATTGAAAAATGAAAGCCGCTTATGATATAGCCCAATCCGCCGGCGCACAACCTCTAATCAGCCGGAGGGCGCCAAGTTCAGCCTGGACGGGGAATCTTCCGGGTGAATGGCGGTTCGCGGAAGCGCGAGGGTGCTGGCCTGCGCCCGCCGTCAATTTTGCCAGCCGATTTCCCGCGCGCGCAGTTCGTCCTCCAGTTGGGACAGGGAATGGAACTGAACCGAGTCAATGCCCTCGCGGCGGGCCGCCTCCACGTTGGAGGCGATGTCATCGGTGAAAAAACATTCTTCCGGGCGGCAACCGGCGCAGCGAATCGCCTCCCGGTAGATTTCCGGGGAGGGCTTCAACGCGCCGACCTCGTAGGAGAGAACGTAGCCGTCAAAGTGGCGCAGATGAGGGTACCTTTCTCGAACCATCGAAAAGTGAACGGGGTTGGTGTTGGACAAAAGAAGCAAGCGGTGCCGGCTGCGGATACCCTCCAGCAAGCTCTCCGGGATCAGCGTCTCCGGCAGAAAGATGCTGCTCCAGAGTTCCCAAAACTCGGAATAGCTGACATGCAGATCCAGGATGCGGCAGACCTGCTCGACAAAACTTTCGGGAGAGACCTGGCCCGTCTCAAAAAGCTGCACCAGCCCGGTCGAGCGGATGCGCGCGGGGATTTCCTGGGCGGGGTAGGGACACAACTTCTCCAAAGCCGCGTGGCAGCGGCTGAAATCGAACGGCACAATCACATCGCCCAGATCGAGCATGACGGTTTTGGTCATATAGGGATCTAAACCCGCCCAAATTTCAACAGTAAAAAACCCCTGGCTAGCTTTCACCAGCCAGAGGCTTCAAGGTTTACCCCTCTTAAGGGGCTATCCTGCGAATTTTTTCTTGTTATGAAAAGCAACGCAGGCATCGATCAGCTATAATCTACGCCCAGCATACACCCACAAAATGCCTTGTCAAGGAGTCTTTATGTCACACCTTACACTGGGAATAGATCTCGGAACAAACTCCATCGGCTGGGCACTGGCTGAGTCGGATGAACAGCAAAAACCGCAGAAACTTCTTGACTGCGGTTCACGAATTTTCCCAGAAGCAGTAGAAGCGAAAACACGGACCCCGAAGAATCGTGCCCGGAGGGAAGCGCGTGGCGCTCGCCGCGTCCTGGCCCGTCGGAAGCAGCGCCGAAGGTTGTTGTTGGGCATCCTCGTCCAACACGGCTTGCTGCCAGAGGACGCGGAGCAACAGCGGCAAATCCTGACTGCCTCCGAGCCAGACCCCTACGCGCTCCGTGCTCGTGGCGTGGATGATCGCCTGGAAGAGGTCGAGTTCGCACGGGCGCTGTATCATCTCTGTCAGCGACGTGGCTTCCTGAGCAATCGCAAGGCTCGCGGCGGTGAGGAACGCAAAAAGGAAGAAAAAGGCATCAAGCAAGCCATCAGTCAATTGCAACAGGAAATCCACCAATCCGGGGCGCGCACTCTGGGCCAATACCTCTACACGCAGCCTAAGAAGCGTTGCCGCCATACTTCGCGTGCAATGTATGAACAGGAATTCGGCGAGCTATGGAAAGTCCAGGCTCCATACCACCCGGTATTACTCACCGAGGATTTGAAAGTCAAAATCTACCGGGCAATTTTTTTCCAAAGACCTCTAAAAGCACAGAAACACCTGGTAGGCCGCTGCACCTTTGAAACTTCTCTCCGGCGTGCCTCCCGGGCCTGGCAGGAGGCGCAGCGTTTCCGCATCTGGCAGGACATCAACAACCTGGAAGTCAGGCAGCCGGAAGGCCGGGGCTATCGTCGCCTGAACGACGAGGAGCGCTGGAAGCTGTTCCGGCGATTGGACGGCAGCAGCAAACAATCCCTGACTTGGAACGACGTACGCAAGCTGCTTGAATTGTCCGAAGGCCAAACGTTCAACCTGGAAGAACGGGGCGACAAGAAGCTGCTTGCGAATCTCACCGCCGTCCGCCTCCGAAAAGCCTTTCCCAAAACGGCAGATCGCCCGAAAGGTTGGGACTCCTGTTCCCCAGAGGAGCAGCGGCAACTCATCGAGGACCTGAACTCCATACAGGACCCGGTGGCCCTTCTGAAGCGCCTGCGCACTTACTGGAAGCTGGACGAGGTCTCCGCAGAGAAAGTCGCCGAGGCCGAGCTTCCGCCCGGCTACGCGCGTCTTTCGCTGAAGGCCATCAAGAAACTGCTGCCCTCTTTAGAAAAAGGGATGGCTTACTCCAATGCCTGCCAGGCTGCCGGATATGCCGTCGGGGATGTCAAACCCCATACGGGCGCTGTGAAACTGGCCGGGCCACCCTCTCTGCGCAACCCGGTGGTGCAAAAGGCACTCTACGAGGTGCGCAAAGTCGTCAATCAGATTATCCGGGCCTGCGGCAAGCCAAGCCTCATCCGTGTCGAACTCGCCCGCGATATGAAGCTGACGCCGAAGCAGAAGAAGGCTGCTGATAAACAACGCCAGGCGAACGAACGCTTGAACGAGCAGGCTAGAGAAAAATGTCAAGAACTGGGCATTCCGAGCCCTTCCCGTGATGATCTGCTGAAGTATCGCCTTTGGATAGAAAGCAGGGAACTCTGCCCATACACCGGGCAACACATTCCGCCGCACATGCTGTTCAGTGGAGATGTGGATATTGAGCATATCTTGCCCTACAGCCAGTCCCTCGATGACTCCTACAGGAACAAAACACTCTGCATGGCCTGGGAAAACCGCTCGGTCAAGCGCAAACAGACTCCTTATGAAGCCTATAGCGGAGACTCGGAAAAGTACGCGGCCATCCTCCAGCGGGTGGAACATTCCAACATGTCCTGGGGCAAGAAGCGGAAGTTTTACCAGGAACAAGTGGACACGGAGCAATTCGTCAACCGGCAGTTGAGCGACACGCGCTACATCTCCCGGGAAGTGCGGAGCTACCTTCTGCAACTGGGTGTCCCCGTGGAGATCAGCAAGGGCGAGGCCACGGCGGCCCTCCGCCGACGGTGGGGGCTCAACGGCATTTTGGCGACAGATCGGTCAGACGTAAAGAATCGCGCCGATCACCGCCATCATGCCATTGACGCCATCGTGATCGCGCTGACCTCACGGGCACTGTTCCAGAAGCTCTCGCGCCTCTCCGCGCGATATGAAGCCGCCCTCAGCCAGCACGCCTTCCGGCTCGATCCGCCCTGGGATGGCTTCCGAAGCGACGTTGAGGCCCGCATGAAAGAGACCATCGTCTCCCACGCCCCCACCCGCAAGATCATCGGGGCGCTCCACGAGGAGACCGCCTACGGGCTGAGCAAAGAGAATGAAGACGGCCAACGCTTCTATGTATATCGAAAACGTTTGGATTCGCTCACTCCCAAAGAGATTGGGAAGATTCGCGACAAAGCAATCCAGAGATTGGTGAAGCAGCGGATCGAGGATAACGGTGGGGACCCAGAAAATCCCACCAAGGAACTTCTCAAAAAAGCGTTTGCAGAGCCCCTGTACCTTCCGCATCGAAAGAACGATGGCAAAACAATCATCCAAAAAGTTCGCCTGGAAATCCCCTGCAAGGAGGAGACTCCCTACCTCCGAATAAAGGATGATGCCGGGAAGGAATATAAACATTACAAACTGGGCAGCTACCACCACGTGGAAATTGTCGAGAACATCGACACGGGCGAGCGCAAAGGCCGCTTCGTTTCCACGCTGGTAGCCGCCCGCAGAGCCAGAATTGAGAAAGTACCCATTGTGGACCGGGCTTGCGATGCAGGCTGGCAGTTCGTTATGTGGCTCTGTCCGAATGACATGATAGAGATTGAAGAAGATGGGCAGAAAGAGTATTACAGAGTCCAGAAAATGTCAGGGGCGACAGAAACTATTGTATTAAGAAAGCATCACGTCGCTCCGGCCAAAATTAAAGACCAGACTGGAAAGGTCATCTTAGACACAGAGACCGTTGGGAGGCTTATCAAGAAACCAAACACGTTGCGTGGAGAGAAAGCCAGCGTGGACCCGTTAGGGGAGGTGAGGCCCTGCCATGATTAAGCGTATTGTGGAGATCAGCAACCCGGCGTTCTTGCACCTGCGTCACCGGCAGATGGTGATCGAGCGCGAAGGGCAGGAGCCCGCCTCGGTTCCGGTGGAGGACCTGGGAGTGTTGATTCTGGAGCACCCCGCCATCAGCCTGACGCAGGCGCTGCTGGCCGCCTGCTGGCAGAACAACGCCGTGGTGGTGCTCTGCGACGCGAAACACCTGCCGGGGGCTATCCTGATGCCGCTGGCCGCCCACAGCCTGCACAGCAAGACCATTGCGCTGCAAACCGGCATGAAGCAAGCAGCCCGGAAACAGCTTTGGCGCGCCATTGTGCAGGCCAAGATTCGGGAGCAGGCCAGCGTGCTGCGCGCGGCAACGGGGGACAGCGGACCACTGGAGGCTCTCGCCGCCAGAGTCCGCAGCGGCGACCCGGACAACCTGGAAGCGCGAGCCGCCCGCTATTATTGGCCCAAGCTCTTCGGGAAGGAGTTCCGGCGCCGCCCCGAGGAGCCGGGCATCAACAGCCTGCTCAACTACGGCTACGCCATTATGAGAGCAGCCGCGGCGCGGGCGGTGGTGGGCGCGGGGCTGCACCCCTCGCTCGGCCTCCATCATCACAATCAATACGACAGCCTCTGCCTGGCCGATGACCTGATGGAGCCGCTGCGGCCCTGGGTGGACCGGAAAACTTACGAGATTACACGGGAGGAGCCAGGGAAGGCAGAAATCAACACGGAGAGCAAGCACGAGTTGCTCAGCATCCTGGCCTGCGACTGCGCCCTGGGCGAGAGAAGATGGCCCGTGCTGGTGGCGCTGCATCACTATGCCGCCAGCGTTCGGTCCGTGATGGCGGGAGAACTCCAGAAAGCGGAGATTCCCTCACGTTCGGTTCGCTTGCCAGCCGCCCGGCAAGAAAAATTCTGGCAATCCGACGCGCTTGAGACAGCATGAGCTTCGGCGGATTTCGCAGCATGTGGGTTATGGCCATGTTCGACCTCCCGACCACCACCAAGGCCGAACGCAAAGCCTACCAGGGATTTCGGAAGGTCCTTTTGAAAGACGGATTCCTGCGAATACAGTTTTCTGTCTATGCCCGCCACTGCGCCAGCGAAGAAAATGCGGTTGTGCACGAAAACCGCGTGGAGGTCAGCCTGCCGCCCGACGGCGAGATTCGCCTGCTGAGGCTTACCGACAAACAGTTTGAACGGATGAAGGTATTCTATGGAAAAAAGCGCAAGCCAGCGGAAAAGGCCCCCGAACAACTCAGCTTTTTCTGAGCCTTTTCCGCTGCTTGCGCTTGAAGATCAGCCGCTTACGGGCGGCCGATTATAGCTGATCGATGCCTGCCCGCAATCCACAACGGACACGGTAGAGGGGATCGTAGGGCGTGAGAATGGCGCAGACAAAAAGGCGAAAGCCTTCGCTGGTATCAGCGCGATTCTCGGGCTCGCGGACCAAAGCAGACTCTCTCCCGAGGATAGGGCAAAGCTGGAAGGCGTCATCTACAACCTCATTGATATCGCTGTGACACTCAAGAATGTCTCAGGAGAGTTTCAGCACGCCGAGTGAAGTCCCTTAAATGAGGACAAAAGAGAAGAGGATTTCCTTTTTCTCCTCATCTTGCGTGTCCTGCCAAACGAACCCACCAGTGTTTTCAATAGATTGCGGCCTGGAAGTGTAATTGCAATTTCCAGGGCAAATTTCATATGAAAGGAAGGCCCAACCCTATGCCCTTCCAAGTGAAGTTTTTGGCAGTAGTGTTTCTGCTTGCTCTGGCGATTCCTGTTCGCGCCCAAGAGGAAAGAGTCGCTAACGCGCAGTTTTGGACGGTCACTGCGATTTCAGCCGCAGCGACAATCGCAGATGTGGAATTGTCGTTTAGTTGCATCCGACGAAGGACGTGCCGCGAGGTGAACCCGCTCATTCCAGACAGCCGACCCAAGGCTTACGCCATGCAGGCCGGATTCACGGCCGGATACGCTGTCATTGGCTATTTCATGAAGAAAAATGGAATTGGTATTTGGTGGCTGCCGCAACTGTCGTTAGTGGGCGTGCATGGAGTCGGCGCTGGCCTAGCTTTGAGATTCTAGGTGGCTGCTCCTATGTCCTTTGGCCGACCATACCTTCCGGCAGCTTTTGTATTATAGCTGACCGATGCCTGCCCGCAATCCACAACCACCAGCAGCCGCATCACGAAAGATCAAACAGCAGGATTTCCGCCTCGCCGTTCCCGTCGTTTTCTTTGCCGGCGCTCAGCTCCAGCAACTCTTCCTTGCCGGCCTCTGTGCTGACTGCGGCCCCGTCGCCCGCCTGGAGCCCCACCTGAAAGGAAGACCCGTTCAGGACCACCGCGCCCCTCGCCGTCTGCACCCAGGCGTGGCGGCCGGGCCGCAGACGATGCGTCACGCGCTGTCCGGCACTCAGGCGGGCCACGTATAAATCCGCATCCTGATGGAGCGTTACAAAACCATTTCTTCCGTCTCTTCTACTCTGCCTTCTTTGGCCTCGCCAGCTTCGTCCTTCCCTCCTTGATCCCCCGCCGCCAGCAGAAGCAAGGCTCCCCGTGCTTGCTCCATCGGGAAGGCGCGCTGCTCGTAGCTGGGCTGGATGCCTTGCCGTCGCGGCAAAATCCATACCTGAAAAAGGTGCACCGGCTCGGAGGGGGAGTGGTTGTGCTCGCTGTGCGTCACGCCGGTTCCGGCGCTCATGCGCTGCACCTCTCCCGGACGAATCACCGATCCGTTGCCCATGCTGTCTTTGTGCTCGAGCGAGCCTTCCAGGACGTAGGTCACGATCTCCATGTCCCGGTGCGGATGGGCGCCGAAGCCACGGCCCGGCGCAATGAAGTCTTCATTCAGCACCCGCAGATGGCGAAAGCCCATGAAATTGGGATCATAGTAGTGGTCGAAGGAAAAGCTGTGGCGGCTGTCGAGCCAGCCCAACCGCGTATGCCCGCGCTCACCGCCCGGCCGCAGACGAATCATGCCGGCATCCTCCTTGCTCTCTTTTCTTTTTGCATTTGGCATTTTTTAGGTTAACACAGAAGAAAGGCTCAGGCCGGACAGCGCCGGCGCTCCCCGCGAACGCTTGTCCCGGAAAACGGCAGGGGAGTATAATTTTGTTTTATACTGCTGCTGGAATCTTGCGTTGTCTTTCTCCGAAACAATCCGAATGGCCCGGACCGCCCGCCCCGGCGCAGGCGGCCTGCTGATGATCCTTTCCTTGTCCTTGCTCTGCGGTCTCTCGCGCGCGCAGACGCCGGCGGACACCCTCTCAGGCCGCGTGCTCAACGGCACCACGAATCAGCCCGTCCCGAATCTGCCGGTGACTTACGTCATCATGCAACAAGGGCTGGAGCCGGTGGCAACGGCGGTGACCGGCGCGGACGGGCGATTTGTTCTGGAAGGCGTTGGCACTCCCGGCGGAGCCCCCGCTCTGCTGCGGGCCGAATTCCAGGGTGTGACCTATTCCCTTCCCGTGCTGGGGCAACAACCCGGCGGCGTCCAGCTCCAGGTGTTTGAAGCCGCCAGCCAGCCGGAGATGGTTTCGGTGAAAGACCACCTCATCTTCCTCCACCCTGTAGGAGATGTTATTTTCGTAACCGAGCAAGTGGTGCTGGAGAACACCACTGCTCCGCCCAAAACTTATTTCAATCCGCAAGGAACCTACCGGTTTGCGCTGTCGGAGACGCCGCGCGCGGAAGTGCGTCTCTCGGTGACAGGCCCGGGAGGCATGCCCATCCAGCAGACGCCGGAGCCGGGAGAGCAGGAAAACCACTTTGCCCTCGGCTATCCGATCCGTCCCGGCGAGACGCAGGTGCGGATTGACTATTCTTTCGGCTACCAGTCGCCCTTTGACTTCACCAAACTGCTGCTGCTGCCGTCCGAGCAAACATTCGTGATAGCGCCCGGGACAGACGTGCAACTGTCCGGGGAAGGAGTGGCCGAGGTGGGCACCGATCCCTCGACGGGCTTTACCGGGTATCAAGTGACTCCCCGGGAAAATCTCATCCGCGTCCAGGTCTCCGGCCAGGCTCCCGCGAGTGTCGCGGGAGCGGGAGGGGCTCCAGGCGAGGGATCCGGGCTGCTGACGCAGATTTCGACCCCGGTGAACAATCGCCGCAGGCTGATCTTGGGTTTTGCAGGATTGGTCATGCTTCTCGGTTTTTTTTATCACTACACCCATGCACCCATTAGCGGGAACGAGAAAAGGGCTGCCGGCGGAAGGTCCGCAAAGAAATAGTGACAGTCTCAACCAAGAGCGCATCCGACGCGAACCAGCCCGGAAACTCCGGGACCGGACAGAGTTCGCCGGCCAGCCCGGCCACTCATGCCCGGTGGGACATCCAGGCCGAAGGCCTCACGAAGCTCTACGGCGACTTCCCGGCCTTGCAGCACGTGGACCTGGAAGTTCCTCAAGGGGAGTTTCTGGCTCTTCTGGGCCGCAACGGAGCCGGGAAAACCACGCTGCTGAAACTGCTGGCATTGCTCACCCGGCCCACCTCCGGGAAGCTGACCATCCGGGGCATCACCCACGACGGCGACCTGACCGAGCTGCGCCGCGGAATGGGCCTGCTGGGACACAACTCCTTTCTCTACGACGAGCTGACGGCGGAAGAAAATCTTCTTTTCTACGCCAAGCTGTATGGAATCGGCGAACCCCGCCGCGCCATCCGGCAGATGCTGGAAGCAATCGGCCTCAGCTCGTTCGGCAAAGAATTGGTTCGCAACTTTTCCCGAGGCATGAAGCAACGGCTGGCCATCGGGCGGGTGTTTCTGCACGACCCGGAGCTGATCCTGCTGGATGAGCCCTTCACCGGCCTGGATGATCGTGCCGTGGCGCTGCTGGAAAACTCGCTGCTCAATGCTCATCGGCAGGGAAAGACCATATTGCTGTGTACGCACCAACTGGAGCTTTCCTTGAAGCTGGCCAGCAGGTTGCTCATCCTGGACCGGGGCAAAGTGGCCTACCAGGGTCCCAACCAGCCGGACCGCGTGGAACAGATGCGAGAGCTTTACTTGCAGTTCGCCGGTTGAGTCTTCAGCAGCTCAGCCGGACCATCATCTTACGGAGGCCAACCGTGCGATCATACGGGATCTTCAACAGCACAATAGCGCTGGCAACGGCGGGAGCCTTGGTGGCTGCCCTGTACGGGGCCTTCATCGGCGCTCCCACGGAAAACACCATGGGAGACATTCAGCGCATCTTTTACATTCACGTCCCTTCGGCATGGACATCCTTTGCCGCCTTTTTTGTGGTCTTCGTGGCTGGTATTGCCTACCTGGCGACCAAAAACCTCAAGTGGGACCGCATCGCGCTGGCCTGCGCCGAGATCGGCACTATTTTCTGTACGGTCGTGCTGATTACCGGGCCGATCTGGGCGAAACCGGTGTGGGGCATCTGGTGGACGTGGGACGCGCGGCTGACCTCCACGCTGCTCTTGTGGCTGATCTACCTGAGCTACATGCTGCTGCGCGGGTTTCTGGAGGAACCGGCGCGGAGGGCCACGCTCGCCGCCGTCTTTGGGATTTTCGGCTTTGCGACCGTGCCGTTTGTGTTTATGACGATCCGTTTGTGGAGGACACAGCACCCCCAGCCCGTCCTGATGGGCGGCGAGGAATCGGGCCTGGACCCGGTGATGTTTCAGGCCTTGATGGTCTCCTGGGCGGCGTTCCTGATCCTGTTCGTGTTTCTGGCGACGCTTCGAGTGCGCCTGGAGAAGGACCGCGACCAGGTGCGGCAGTTGCGGCGTGAGTTGATGGTGCAGTAAGAAGGGTTCAGTAAGAATGGTGCAGTAAGAGAGGAGAACCTATGGAAAGTCTTTTTTGGGCCTATACGGTAGTTTGGATTCTGCACGTGGGATATCTGCTGAGCCTGGCCGTGCGGCAGAACAGCCTGCGGCAGGAAATCTCCACCCTGAAAGCCTTGGTCGAACAGAAGGGCCAGTCGACTGGCGGGCGGTAGAGCGGCCGCTGAAGGCGTTTATACCGCACCGTGGACGCGCTGCGGGAGGCGATTTCCGAGGCCATCGCCACGATTACTCCCGACAACGCCTCCGCCTGGTTCGTCCACTGCGGCTTTGATCTACACTAACAGGAAAAATGCTCTAGTGAG
>JADFGZ010000185.1 GCA_022567475.1 Acidobacteriota bacterium
TGATGAGAGGGGATATCGACGTCGTTCATATGCACGAATGGGTGCGTCATTTATACGACGGTGTGTTCAACCCTCCCCTCCCCATCGTCGTCACCCTGCACGTGCCCGCGACGCAGAGCGGCCTCGATGAAGTCTCTGAGAACTGGAACGGGAACGAGCCGCAGCCTTCTGTATATTTCATTGCCATTAGTGAGCACCAAAAGCGAGAGTACTCCGCGCTGGTAAATATCTACCGGGTGATTCACCACGGAGTTGACGTGGAGACTTTCCCCGTGCCGACCACAGCGATTGGAAACGGTTATTTATTCACGATCGGGAGGATTACCCCCGACAAGGGACAAGACAAGGCCATTGAGCTTGCCCGGAAAAGCGGTTTCAAGCTTTTCCTGGCCGGGTCTGTGCAAAACAAGGTGGAAGACAATGACTTTTTTGAATCCCTACGGGGTTCTATCGACCTGATTGTAGATGTCAGCAAGTTTGACGTCGGGAAGAACTATTACAGCTCAGTGATCAAGCCCCTTGTCGACTGCGATAAGCAGGTTATTTTCATTGGGGAATTAAATACCTCTGCAAAGAAGCATTGGTACCAGCATGCCATAGCTACTCTGTTTCCAATTCAGTGGGAAGAGCCGTTTGGTTTGGTCCCGATCGAATCCATGGCCTGCGGAACCCCCGTTTTGGCGATGAAGAGGGGCGCCCTGCCGGAAATTGTGGTAGACGGAGAAACCGGCTTTCTGGTAGATTCCCTGGATGGCATGGTCGCCTCGCTGCAGCAGCTCGATACGATCGATCGGAGCGCGTGCCGCCGCCATATCCAACAAAACTTCTCCCTCACCAGAATGGCTCAAGATTACATTGACGTTTATCGGCAAGTTGTCGAGGAACACCCGTGCAAGCATCATCCTCTTGAGCCACAGTCAATTCCCGTGCCAGTCATGTGAGGAGCCTCCTGTGTCGCGCCAGACTTCCTCCCCAAGCTAATGCCTAAAGACATTCCCGTCAGCAATGGCTCGCTCCTTCTCAATTTCGATTCCGACTACCGGCTGCGCGACATTTATTTCCCGTACATTGGCCAGGAAAATCATTCGAATGGGCATCCTTCCCTGTTTGGAATTTGGGTGGACGGCCAATTCTCCTGGATAGGAGCCGGATGGCAGAAGAAACTTCGCTACCGGGAAAACAGCTCCGTCACTGACGTAACCCTCAAAAACGAGGGCCTGGGTGTGGAACTCCGCTGCCACGACGCGGTGCATTTCGATCTGAACGTGTACCTGAAGGAAATCCACATCCTGAACCTCCACGAAAAAGACCGGGATGTGAGGCTTTTCTTTCATCACGATCTTCATCTTTACGGAAACGACATCGGCGACACCACCTATTTTGATCCGTGGACGCGCTCCATCGTCCACTACAAGGCCAACCGGTATTTCCTCATCAATTGTTGCGTCAATGGAAAATACGGCGTGGAGTTTTTCGCCTGCGGGCGCAAGGAGCTTTCCGGCGAGCAGGGGACTTGGAAGGACGCCGAGGACGGGGAGTTGAGCGCTAATCCGATAGCCTGGGGTTCGAGCGATTCGACGATCTCAATCCGCTTGCGTTTGCCTCCTGGCGGCCGATCGGTAGCCCACTACTGGATTGCGGCAGGCACAAAATACAAAGAAGTGGTTCAGCTCAATCAGCGCGTAGAGGAAACCACTCCGGCGGAAATAATCATGAGGACCTCGGACTACTGGGTCGCATGGATCAATAAAGAATCCCGGTCCTTCGCCGACCTGCCCCCAACAATTATCAACCTTTTTAACCGGAGCCTGCTTGTCCTGAGGACTCAGATCGACAACCAGGGAGCGATCATTGCGGCGAACGATTCCGACATCGTGCGATTCGGAGGGGATACCTACTCCTACATGTGGGGTCGAGACGGCGCCTTTGTCGCCGTCGCCATGGCCCAGGCGGGGTATGCCGAGGTGTGCAGGCGATTCTTCAACTTCTGTTCCTCCGTCCTCTCGGACGAAGGCTATCTATTTCAGCACTACAATCCCGACGGCTCCCGGGCCAGCAATTGGCACCCATGGCTACAGAATGGCGAGGTCGTCCTGCCCATTCAGGAGGATTCCACCGCCCTGGTGTTATGGGCGCTCTGGATGCACTTCGAATGCACCAAGGACATCGAATTCATCAGACCGCTGTACACACCGCTCATTACCCGATCCGCAGATTTCCTGGTTACCCATCGGGACGCCGAGACCTTGTTGCCTATCGCCTCCTACGACCTTTGGGAAGAGCGTTATGGAGTGCACACATTTACGGTCGCCGCGGTGATTGCGGGGCTGCAGGCGGCAGCGAACTTTGCTAAGACATTTGGGGACGACACTTTGGCTACATCCTATGAATCGGCAGCTACCGAGATCAAGAAGGCTCTGACCAAATATCTATACCATCCGAAATTGAAGCGTTACGCCCGTTCGGGTTATCGGAAGAACGCCGGATACGAGCTTGACGAAGTGCTGGACGTCAGCCTCGCGGGCTTGGTGTCCTTGGGCGTGCTCGACGCCCATGACCTTAAAGTGGCCCAAACCATGGAGGCCATCCGCGAGCAATTGTGGGTCAAAACCCCTGTGGGCGGGTTCGCGCGATACCAAAATGATCCTTACCAAGCCACTTCCGGCAACTCCAAGGATTTCCCGGGCAATCCCTGGGTAATCGCCACACTTTGGGTTGCGGAATATCTTATCGCGCGAGCACAAACCGTCGATCAGCTTCATGAAGCCATACCCTACCTTGAATGGTGTGCTAAAAATTCCCTCACCTCCGGAATTCTTGCCGAACAAATTCACCCGATGAACGCCAGCCCCCTCTCTGTTTCCCCTCTGACATGGAGTCACTCAGCTTTTGTGTCGACCGTGCTTCAATATGTGAAAATATTCAATTCCTTGCAGAAGTCGCCGGCATGACCAACCACCCAAAAACATCATGATCAGCGCTGACAATTTTACCCGTTTCATCGTTGGTGTAGAGCACATTGCGGCGCTTCGGAATGCTGCCTTTCAAAGGGTTCGGCTTCGGTTCCTTGGGATTCCATGGCTACGCCTACGCTACACCTACTGTGAAACTAGTCGAACGGATAGAGGCGGCTTCCATTTTACATATCCCCCTACTGTTTTTAATAATTATTTTCCTCCCAGCCTCCTTTGTTTTATAATGTATTTTAAAATCAATTAGATAGGAGACTGGACTAGCTACTGCAATTGGAAACCTACGTGCTACGGATAGTCACGAGTCGTAGTGTCATTGTGTAACGTCATTCTAGTGGCCTGAACTCAGAAATTTTAACTATATGCGATCTCTTCGGGTTGATCTCCAACTGATTGTGCTGGTCCTGCTGACGCTGGCAGGGGTCCTGGCAGGAGCCGTGAATCTCTGGCAGCAACGGGGATACCAGCTCCCTGATGACGGTGTCGTCTGGGTAGACTTCCAGAACGGGGTCTTGGCTCGCGACATCGCCGCCGGGAGCCCGGCCGCCACCGCCGGATTGCAAGCGGGTGATCTGCTGCTCAGCATCAACGGGCAGCCCGTCGCAACCACTGCGGAGGTAAGCCGGCAGGTGTTCGAGCTGGGCGCTGGAGCCCTCGGACGGTATCAAGTGCTGCGGCAAGGGCAGAGCGCGCCGATGGAGATCGGGATCATCCTGGAAGCAGAGCGGCAGGCGGATGGCGTTCGCAGCTACTTGCAGATCGTCGGAGTGCTATACCTGCTGATGGGTCTTTTTGTGTTGCTCCGCCGCTTTACGGCTCCGCGCGCAACACACTTTTATCTGTTCTGCCTGACCTCTTTCATTCTGTTCGCTTACTCTTACACGGGCAAACTGGATACCTTTGACTGGTTCATTTACTGGACGAGCGTAACGGCTCTGCTGCTGCAACCGGCCTTGTTTGCTCATTTCTGCCTGGTTTATCCGCAGTCCCAGCACGGGGACGGCAGGAAACAACAGCACGGCAGCGGGCGGCAGAATCGGAATCTCACATTAGCTTGGATCTCTTGGATCTACGGACCGGCAGCGGTGTTGTGGATGGCGCATCTCGCCGCAGCCTCCGGGCTGCTGCGCTTCACGGCGCCGCTGGTCGAGGTCCGGGAGCTGCTGGACCGCCTGGCAATGGGCTACCTGGCCGTGATGTACCTGGCCGGCATCGGCCTGCTGGCGGCAGCCTATCGGAAGGCGCGCTCGGTAGTGATTCGCAAACAGATGCTTTGGGTGCTGGGAGGCTCCGTGCTGGCGATAGTGCCCTTCGCGGCGATCTACGCGGCGCCGTATTTTTGGGGAATCCTGCCCGGCAAGTGGATGAACCTTTCGGCCCTGTCTTTGATCTTTCTGCCCCTCGCCTTTTCCTATGCAATCATCCGCCACCGGCTGCTGGACGTGGATGTCATCCTGGGACAGGGAATAGCCTGCACGCTGGCGACGGGGGTGCTGGTGGGCGGTTATCTGGCTGTGGCGGCGCTGGCGGGCGACTTCTTCCGCACGAATTTTCCGGCTGCGGGCACTCTGGGGCTGGTACTGGCCGTCATCGCAACCGGCCTGTTGTTTCAGCCGCTCGCCAGCTTGATTCGAGCCAAGCTGGAGAGATATTTCCTTCGGAACCGGTATGACTACCGGGAGGCGTTGCTGGCCTTCGGGCGCGAGTTGAGCTCGGAGACCGACCTGGACCGCATGATCGGCGCATTGCTCGACCAGTTGGTCCACACCCTGAAAATAAACCGGGCGGCGGTCTTTCTGCCGGCGGCGAAGGGCTCCTTCGCATTGCATCAGTCCGTGGGGCTCGCTGTGCCGGAGCAACCCGACTTCGGTTTCCTGCAATTGCTGGGCAAGCCCGGCTCCCCGGCGGAGGAGACCCAGCCGGACCGGCTGTTTTTTGGCGACTGGGAGCAAACCGGGCTGGAGGAACCCTCCTGGCGGTCCACCGTCTCCCGGATGGAGATGCACTACTACTTTTCGTGCCGGGCCAAGAACCGCACGGTGGCCGTGTTGGGGCTGGGCGAAACGGAGGATGGCGGGCTGCTTTCCGAACAGGATGTGGCGCTGGTGGAGACGCTCAGCGGCTATCTGGCCGTCGCCGTCGAGAATGCCAGGCTGTTTGAATCGCTCGCCGCCAAGGCAAGCGAGTACGAGCGGCTCCGGCAGTTCAGCGAAAACATCCTGGAATCGGTCAACGTGGGGCTGCTGGCAGTGGACCTGGAAGACCGCGTGGAGACCGTGAACACGCCGCTCGAGATGATCTACCCCATCTTCCGCAAGGACTCCCGCGGCAAAAAATTGGCGGAGATTCTTCCCGCGGACCTCGCCGAACAGCTGGACCGTCTCCGCGAGGATGAAGGCATTCACAACCTGCAGCAGTACCGGGTGCGCGGAGCAAACGGCGAGGAGCGCGTGCTCAACATCGCCATCGCGCCGCTTTTGTCCCAGGACTGCGAATCGATCGGGCGGCTGATAGTCTTTGACGACGTGACCGACCGCGTGCAACTGGAGATGCAGTTGGCCCAGTCGGAAAAACTGTCCTCGGTCGGGCTGCTGGCCGCCGGGGTGGCGCACGAGGTCAACACTCCTCTGGCTGTGATCTCTTCGCAAGCCCAGATGCTGGCCAAATATTTGCGGCCCGGCGACAAGCATTCCCGGATTCTTGAAAAAATCATCAGCCAGACGTTTCGCGCCTCCCAGATCATCAACAGCCTTCTGAACTTTTCCCGCACCAAGGGCTCTTCCTTCGCTGCGCTGGAGATCAACCCGATCATCCGGGAAACGCTCCTGCTGCTCGAACACCAGTTCCATACTGCGGGAATCAAGGTGGAAAGCCATCTGGAGCCGGACCTGCCTCCCATTTCCGGCAACAGCGACAAACTGCAACAGGTCTTTCTGAACCTGTTCCTGAACGCCAAAGACGCCATGCCGGAGGGCGGCCAGCTCCGCATCACCACGTGGGCGGAAAACTCCTCGCTGCGCATTGAGATCAGCGACACGGGGACGGGAATCCCTCCGGAACATCTGAAACGCATCTACGATCCGTTTTTCACCACCAAGAGCACAGGACGCGGAACGGGCCTCGGCCTGGCCGTCTCCTACGGCATCATCCAGGAACACTCCGGGAAAATTCAGGTGGAAAGCCCGCCGGGGCTGGGCACGCAATTCCGGCTGGAGTTCCCGATTCTGAGGAAAGCAGTGCATGCCTGAATCGAAAGGTTCTCTGCTGCTGATCGACGACGAGCCGGAGATCCGGGAAAGCCTGGAGATGCTGTTCTCCCTGGAAGGCTTCGAAATCGAGTCCGCCGCAAACGCCGTGGAGGGATTGCAGTGGCTCGAGCGGAAGCCGTTTGACGTGGTCCTGCTCGACGTCTCCCTGCCGGACAAGAGCGGGCTGGAGCTGCTCCCGGAGCTTCGCGCCGCCGATGCCTCGCTGGCGGTGGTCATGATTACGGCCTACGGGTCGGTGGAGAACGCCGTCCAGGCCATGCGCCTCGGCGCTCGCAATTACATCACCAAGCCCTGGGACAACGAAAAGCTGCTGGCGGAAATCGAAAATATCGTAAAGCAGCAGCGGCTGACGGAGGAAAACCGCGAGCTGAAGCGGACCCTCAAGCAGCGCTACAACTTTTCCCAAATTGTGGGGAAAAGCGACCCGATGCTGAAGCTGTTTGATCTGGTCACGCAGGTAGCGCCCAGCCGGGCGACCATTCTCATTCAGGGCGAGAGCGGCACGGGCAAGGAACTGATCGCCAAGGCGATCCACACCAACAGTCCCCGGGCCGAACACCTTTTTGTTCCGGTCAACACGGGCAGCCTGCCCGTGGACCTGCTCGAAAGCATTTTGTTCGGGCACGTGCGGGGAGCCTTCACCTCCGCGGTGGCTTCCAAGAAGGGCCTTTTTCAGGTGGCGGACCGCGGCACCCTGTTTTTCGACGAGATCGGAACCGTCGGCCTGGAAACGCAAACCAAGCTGTTGCGAGTCCTGCAGGAGCGCGAGTTCCTTCCCTTGGGCAGCACGGAGACCGTAAAGGTGGACGTGCGCATCCTGGCCGCCACCAACGTGGACCTGCTCCACCTCGTTCAGGAGGGAAAATTTCGTGAAGACCTGTTCTACCGGCTGAACGTCATTAACCTCCAGATCCCTCCCCTGCGAGAACGGAAGCAGGATATTCCTCTGCTGGCAGATCACTTCCTCCGAAAATATTCCGAGGAGAACGCCAAGCCCCTGCGGACCTTTTCACCGGAAACAATGAAAATCCTGATGGACTACGACTGGCCGGGCAATGTGCGGGAGCTCGAAAACGCGGTGGAACGGGCCGTGATTCTTTCCCGGGGCGCCGAGGCAGGTCCGGATATTTTGCCGGATACCCTGGCCCGCAACGGCAAAAAGGCTTGGCGCTTCTCTCCCGCGCCGGACGGGCAGCCGCAGGCTCCGCTGTTTCAGATTATCGAGGACTGCGAGCGGCGGATTATCAATGAAATGCTGGAGACAACCAGCGGCAACCAGACCGAAGCCGCCGCGCGCTTCCAGATACCGCTCTCCACCCTGAATCAAAAGATCAAACGCCTGAACATTGAGATCAAAGGCAAGAAGAAGCGGGAAGCCAGCCAGCGTTGAAGGCGGAGACCTTCGGCAACGAGACTTTGACGCGGTTTCACGATCTGCTAATCTAGGCTGCTAAGCTGGGTTGCTCATCTGAGTCCAGCCAGAGAAAATATGAAATTAAATCAACAATACAGCTTCACCGTACTTTTTGAACCTGCTGAAGAGGGGGGCTATGTAGTCACCTGCCCGGCGTTGCCTGGATTAGTGACCGAGGGAGACACTCTGGAACAAGCCCGTGCGATGGCACAGGATGCCATTCGGGGATACCTGGAGAGTCTGCTGGAGGACGGTCTTCCCATCCCTTCCGATAAAGAGATCGCTCAACCGGTCAAGGAGCAAATCCACGTTGCGCTAAAGACGGCATGACCCGGCCACTTCCGGCTCTCAAACCCAGGCAGGTCCTGAGAGTGCTCCAGCGAGCAGGTTTTTTCATTCACCACACCACCGGCAGCCACTATATCCTGAAAAATCCACGCAACCCGGCTTTGAGGGTTACACTTCCCTACCACAACAAAGATCTTAAGCGCAGAACCCTTGAATCCATCATCAAGCAGGCCGGATTCACCGTGGAAGAATACAACGCTCTGAGAAAGAGCTAACCCCTCTTTTACGATTATCCACCCTGAATCAAAGGAAAGAAGAAGCGGGAAGCCAGCCAGCGTTGAAGGCGGGAAGGAAGCCGCGAGTGGAGCTTCCTGGAGGAACGGCTAGCCGCCCTTTTGCAGTTCGCTCAGCACGAGGCGGGAAATTTCCTTGAGCGTCTCGAAGACTCCGACCCCTTTGAAGGCCACCGCCTCCAGCACCGGCTCGTCTTTCCGGCAAAGCTCTTTTTTCAGGTCCTCGATAGACAGGATGTTGGGAAGGTCCCGCTTGTTGAGCTGCAAGACGTAGGGGATGGTCATCAAATCGTAGCCGTGCTCTTTCAGGTTTTCCTCCAG
>JADFGZ010000186.1 GCA_022567475.1 Acidobacteriota bacterium
ATTTTCGCCAGCTTTCCAGCTTGTGCTCTTGGCTCTTCGCGGCACAGTTCAGTAACTTCAATGCCGATGATTCCGCTATCGGCATGCAGCAAAAAATCAGGCCGTTCGCTCGGGACAAGTTTACCTTTCGGAAATATCGAGCATGCATGCCGCGCTTCCTCCAAGTAGTGCTTCTCTATTCGTTTCTTCCGGTCTAGTCCCTGCGTACTCATGCTTCTCATTTTAGCTTCTTAACAAAAAAAAGCACTACAAACCCTCCCCTCTCCCCGGCAGACCTGTTGAACAGAATTGGTAATTCTTTTCAAAAAGATAAGCCCGAAACAGCATCACCACGATTGCGGTGTGGATCAGTTTGCATTATGAACCCCCCGGGGCTCAGCCGCGAGCCGTCTTCGGTGTCCTTCGTTGCCCACCACCACGCTTTCGCAGGCTAGCCGGCTGCAACGGCCTCTTGGGGGACTCTTGTGTCTCAGCGCCTTCTCGCAGGTTTGACACTTTGGCTTCTGCGACTGACACCAAGAGCCGCAGGGCGCTGTTTACCGCAGCGGCATCACGGAAAACCTCCGCCACGTCCGGGTCAAGCAAAACCACGTTCGTACCTTGCCGGTAGCGCTCGTAGTATTTTCCTCGCACAGCTCCCCTGAAATCGTATTCCGGAAGCATGTCATCTTCGGATTTAATCTTTAATTTCGGTTTCATGTTTTATTCTCTCGCGCCGGGTCGCACGCCGCGCGCTGATGATTCTGGTTCGGTCACCTCGTTCCACATGGATCACAACGATTAGAGAGCCATCGGCCGAGTGGCCAATCGTTACAAAGCGCTGTTCCTCGACCGCGTGCCGAGGGTCCAGGATCGTGCCAGCCAGTGGGTCCCCAAAGACGGTTGCCGCGTCAGTGAATGAGATGCCGTGCTTGGCCAGATTGTACGCGGCTTTCTCTGTATCCCACTCGAACTGCATGGTCCATCATAACAACTCGCGCGTGTGCGGCGTCGGAAAACGTCCGCCACCAATATCTCCCTCGTCCCGGAATTGCAGGCCGAACGGATGCTTTTTCTGACCCGCATCAAGCCAAACCGCCGTGGCGGGTGGTGGCTACGAAACTGCTCCAGTACTGTTTCCTCGACTTCGCTCGGGGCAGGCGCGGCTCTGATTACAGGCACCCCCACGATGGCGGCGCGAATAAGTTCTCATTAGAAGGCCCCTCATAACCG
This sequence comes from Acidobacteriota bacterium, assembly GCA_022567475.1. GTDB lineage: Bacteria > Acidobacteriota > Terriglobia > 2-12-FULL-54-10 > 2-12-FULL-54-10 > JADFGZ01. The sequence goes on from JADFGZ010000186.1 coordinate 1,213, forward strand.
GAATCTGGTCACTTTCTCAGCAGCGGAGCGGCACTGGGCCTGATCGCTCCCTTGCTGGAATAAGATGAGCCAAGCCGCTTCTGCTTCAAAGACCCACTACCTGCCAGGGAGGTTCTCCCCGCTCTTTTAGCGGGTCGAGTTATACTGATATGTTTGGCTGGCGTGTGAATTTCACACAGAGGCCACACCCTTTCGGGAAACCTTTACCATGTCCATGGAGAGCATACAGGTCAGAGGCGCGCGGGTTCACAATCTGAAGAACATCGATTGTGAAATCCCTCACAATACGCTGACCGTCATCACGGGTGTCAGCGGTTCCGGCAAGTCCAGCCTGGCTTTCGATACGCTGTACGCCGAGGGCCAGCGCCGCTATGTGGAGTCGCTTTCGGCCTACGCCCGCCAGTTCCTGGAGCGGATGGAAAAACCGGATGTGGATGAAATCAGCGGGATTGCTCCGGCCGTCGCCATCCGGCAGAAAAACTCCACCCGGAATCCGCGATCGACCGTCGGAACCTCCACGGAAATCTACGACTACCTGCGTCTCCTGTTTGCCCGCATCGGAGAGACCTTTTGCTCCCAATGCGGGGCCAAAGTGAAAAAGGATACGGTCGATGAAGTGGCGGACCGCCTGCTGGCCCTTCCGGAGCGAACCGGCAAACCGGAAGGGATTCGTGCGACCCTTCTGTTCCCCCTCCTCCGGAGAAGTTTGCAGCCTAGTCCGCATCCTCATCCATCCAAGAAGGAAGAGGCAAACGAAGCAGCAAAGGAAGGGGTAAAAGAAGCGGCGAAAGAAGAAAAGATCAAGCTCTCAGCGCACGCAAAGCGACCCAAGCCACCCGATGCGGAGCTGCTGAAGACGCGGCTGTTTGAGCTTCGCAAGCTCGGGTTCAATCGTTTATATCAAAACGGAAACATCTTCGAGTTTTCCACCCCGGAATCTCTGCTGGAGATCAACTTCAGCCGCCCGGTCTGGGTCCTGGCGGATCGCCTGGTCCTGCAGGCCGAGTCCCGGCAGCGGCTGATCGACAGCCTGGAGATCTGTTACCGCGAAGGCGGCGAGGCCGTGGTGGAAATGCCCGACCTGCCGGGTAGCGACCTGACCTTCAACGAGCGGTTCGAGTGCAAGACGTGCTTCATCACCTATGAAGAGCCGGAACCCCGGCTGTTTTCTTTCAACAGCCCCTATGGCGCTTGTCCCCGCTGCCAGGGATTCGGCAATACCATCGACTTCGACCCCCAACTGGTTGTGCCGGACCCCACACTGACGCTCGACCAGGGAGCCGTGATTCCGTGGACCAAGCCCCGCTACCGCCACTTCTATGCGGATTTCAAGAAGGCGGCCCGCGCGCGGGGTGTGCGTCTGGACGTCCCCTTTTTTCAACTGACTCAGGAGGAGAAGGAGTTTGTCTGGGAAGGAGATGAGGAAGGGAACAAGCGGTTGCGGCGTCGTCCCGGGGTCAAGGGGTTTTTCAGCTACCTCGAACGCAAGAAATACAAACTCCACGTGCGTGTATTCCTGAGCCGTTACCGTGGCTACGCCCTGTGTCCGGAGTGCAAGGGAGGGAGGCTGCGGAAAGAGGCGTTCCAGGTAAAGGTGGCCGGCAAGGACCTGGGCTCGATTTGCCGGATGAGCATCGAGCAAGAGGGGAAGTTTTTTGACGCTCTCCAACTGACTTCTTACCAGCAAGCAATCGCTGAAAAGATTCTGGAGGAGGTGCGCCGTCGCCTCCGGTTCCTGCAAAACGTCGGCCTGGAGTACTTGACCCTGGACCGGCTGGCAGCGACCCTTTCCGGCGGAGAGGCTCAGCGAATCCAGTTGGCTTCTTCGCTGGGCTCGTGTCTGGTGGGAGCCTTGTATGTGCTGGATGAGCCCTCGATCGGCCTCCATAGCCGCGACACGGGACGGCTGATTCACATCCTCAAAGAGCTGCGGGATCAGGGCAACACAATCCTCGTTGTGGAACACGATACTTCGATGATGAAAGCCTCGGACTACATTCTGGATCTGGGGCCGGGAGCCGGGGAAAACGGCGGAAGGGTCCTGTTCGCCGGCAGCTATGAGCAGTTGGTCGCCCGGAACAGCACGTTGACGGGGCGCTATTTGAACGGCGATCTGCGCATCCGCCTGCCGGAACACCGCCGGCCCGTGACCCGGAAGCAACTGAAGATTGTCGGCGCCTACGCGCACAACCTGAAGAACATCGAGGTAAACATTCCCTTGGGGATGATGGTGGCCGTTACCGGGGTTTCCGGTTCCGGCAAGTCGAGTTTGGTTCACGACGTTCTGTATGAGGTTCTTCGGAGCCGCGCCGCCCAAGCCTCCGCTGCGCGCGTGGACCAGGCTGCCGGAGGCAGCCCCGTTCCCGCCGTTCCGCAATCGGTGCTGGAGCAATCGTATCCGCCGAACCGCGCAAGAAACGGGGACGGCAGAATGGGGTGCCACCGTATTGAGGGAGCCGAGCACATCCGGAAGGTGGTGCTGGTAGACCAGTCTCCCATCGGGCGCACGCCCCGCTCCAATCCGGTTACATACATCAAGGCGTTCGACGCCATTCGGGGGTTGTTCTCCTCGCTGCCGAACGCTCGAAAGCGAGGCTATTCTCCGGGCACTTTTTCCTTTAACATTCCCGGAGGGCGCTGCGAAGCTTGCCAGGGGGACGGAACGGTCACGGTGGAGATGCAGTTCCTGGCGGACGTGGAGTTGCTGTGCGAGGAGTGCCGGGGGACAAGATATAAAAGCGGAGTGCTGGAGATTCGTTACCGGGGCAAGAACATCCATGAAGTGCTCCAGATGACGGTGAGCGAGGCGCTGGCTTTCTTCCGCGGAAGCGACCGGATACTCCGCCGCCTGCGTATATTGGACGAGGTGGGCCTCGGTTATTTGCGGGTGGGCCAGTCCGCCACCACGCTTTCCGGCGGCGAGGCGCAGCGCGTGAAGCTGGCTGCGCACCTGGCCTTTGGCGAGAGCGAGCCGACGCTGTACCTCTTTGACGAGCCGACCACCGGGCTGCATTTTGACGACATCAGCAAACTGCTGACTGCTTTTCGCAAACTGCTGGATAACGGCGGCAGCATTGTAATCATCGAACATAATATGGACGTGATCAAGAGCGCCGACTGGGTGATCGATTTGGGGCCCGAGGGCGGTGAGGGCGGAGGAGAACTGGTCTGCTGCGGCACGCCGGAACAGGTCGCGAACTCGCCGCATTCCTACACCGGAAAATACTTGCAACCGGTGCTGGAAGCGCATCGCCGCTGGGGGGAAGAGCCGTCTGTAGCGGAAGAAACGGCCACGCTATGGGCGATGCCGCTACAGAAACCCGGACCGTCGCCGGCGAGGAGAAAGCCCGTCCGCCCACGCCGAAGAACCCGGCGAAGCTAGAGCCTGTGAGTTGCGGACAGTTGTGAGCGCCGCTTGGGTTATTATGCAGGTAGGTTCGGAGCAAGGAGAATATCGGAGCAGGAAATAAGATGCTGACAAACAGCAATTCCGTCCGAAACGGCCTTGGTTTTTGCCGCAGGGTTGCAGCAGTAAGCATGGTCTTTTTTGTGCTTACCGTGACCGCTCTCGCGCAGTCTGCCGAGGAGCTTCTCCAGCAAGCTGACGCTGCCTTGCAGAAAGAGGATTACGTCGCGGCTGCGGCGGTTCTCGAAACCTACCTTGCCGGGCAACCGGAAAATTACCGCGCGGAATTTAATCTTGCTTTTGCCTATAGCCTGACCGGACGCCGTGCGGAAGCGATTCGCCTGTATAAGAATGTATTGTCGCGGGAGAAGGAATTGACCGCGGCGCACCGGAACCTGGGCATCTTGCTGCTCCAGGAGGGCAATGCCGCCGAGGCTGTGGAGCACCTCCAGTTCGTCGCCGGGAAAGAGCCGCTCGACGTCCCCACCCATTTCAATTTAGCGGAAGCTCTGGCATCGGCCGGGCGGATGCAGGAGGCTCGCGAGACTTACGAAAAGGTTTTGCAACTCAAGCCGGACCATGTGCAGGCTCTGCTGGCTTTTGCGGAACTGCTTGCGGAGACGGACACGGCTGCGGCGGAGCAGCAACTGCGTCGCGCCTTGGAGATAGACTCTTCGCTGGATGATGCACGTTTGCGCCTGGCGGGGTTGTTGGAGGCGCGCGCAGCAGAGGGCGCGGACACGCTGGAGGAAGCAGCGGCGATTTATCTCAGGCATATGGAAGGTCATTCTGACCGCAATGATTTGAGAAGAAGGCTGGGGCAGATTTATGTCCGCCAAAAGCGTTTCTCAGCCGCGGCCGAACAGTTCGAGGCGGTCCGAACGGCTGGCGATACCAGCGGGGAATTGGCTGAAGCGTTGGTGCAGGTCTATCTGCGGAGTGAAGAGACAGAGAAAGCGGAAGCGTTGCTTCAGGTGATGCTGGGTCAGGCGCAGGGCAGGGCTCAGGACGATGTTGCGGGCGACGCAGAGAGATATGCCGAATGGTATCTTCTCTATGGTAGATTACAGATGGGTAAAAAAGAGCACCAAAGGGCGGCGGAAGCTTTCTTCCAGGTTACAAAGCTCCGGTCGGAGCAGGTGGAAGGTTATACGAATTTGGCGTCGGCGTTTTACCTCTTAGAGAATTACGGGGCCACGGTGAAGGCGCTGGAAAAAGTTGCCTTGCTCAACAAAGATACGGCCGGCACCTACTTTTTGCGAGCCATCAGCCTGGACAAGCTGCGAGTTCTCGATGCGGCTTTGGAGAACTACCAGCGCTTTCTCGAACTGGAGGAAGGGGAAAATCCCGATCAGCAGTTCCAGGCCCGTGAGAGAATCAAGGTGCTTACTCTCGAACTGAAGTAGGGGCTTCGGGCGGCGACTTTTAGCCGGGACCGCCGGCAAAGAAGGGTCTTTTTTGGCGGTTAAAAAAACTATATACTCAGAGCAGTGCGAGGAGTAATGACTGTGAAAAGCGTTATTTTAGCAGCGGCAGTTTTGGTTTTGCTTTCCGGGAACCTTGCCAGCCTCTCCGCGCTGGATGGAAAGGGTGTGCCCAGCGCAAACGCGCCCTTCTTGTTGGAACAGAAATACGACCGGGAAACGAAACCCAAAAACCGTGTCAAAATAGCGATCCAGCTGACCGACATGCGTCTGCAACTGATGAGGTCCTCTTACGATACCGTGGACCCCGAAAAAGCGAAGGAAGCTATCACGCAGTATCTCTTTGCCGTGGATCTTCTGGTGCAAGCGGTGAGGAGCGCTTCCGACGCCGGGTATTCCAAGCGAGCCGAAATCCACCTGCGGCGGCACGAGCGGGAGTTCAAAAATCTCCAGATGAGCCTTTCCGTCATGGAGCGGACTTCCGTGGAACAGGTAGCCGGACAGGTTACCCGCCTGCGCGAGGAGATTCTGTATAGCATCATGAATCCCCGCGATGAATCGGCAAGAAAATGAAGAGCACCGTTTTTCTCCTGCTGGCTCTCGGAATCTTGGGGTGGGGAACTTCCTTGCGAGGGGAAGGTGAATTCCTCTCCACCGGGGAAATCGACCAGGTCCGGGACGCTCAGGAGCCCGCCAAGAGGATCATTCTTTATTTGGAATTTGCCCAGCGGCGTCTGGATGCCGTCGAGCAGAATATCGCTTCCCGGAAGCCGAAGTCGGGACGGGCGATTCGAATCAATTTGCAGGAATATATCGACATCCTGGATGCGTTGGAAGGAAGTGTCGAAAACGGCAGGGAGCGGCGGGCCCGGATCGACAAAAGCCTGAAAGAGATGGAAAAACGGACTGCGAAATATTTGGGTTATTTGGAGTCTCTGCAGGCCGGTTCTCAGAAGAATCTGAGCGATTACCAGTTCACGCTGGAAGAGGCCATCGCGATGACCCGGGAGGAAATAGCCGTGGCCCAAGAAGGCTCCTTCCCGGAGGTGAAGGGAAGAAAGCCTCCTGCGCAATTTCCTTCCCAGCCACCCCCAGTCTCGGACCAGCCTGGACGGGAAGAGGGTCCCCCGCGAAAAAGCCAGCGAGTTCGCTGAACTTTGCCGGAATCAAAAATCCCACGAGCAGCCAGCCGCGTGAAACTCTCGGCGAAAGCCATTTTCCAGGAAGCTTTTCATACCTTGCGGCCCCGGACTCCGGTTCCGGAGTTTGATGTTGCGTTTCGTCCGTATGCCGACGTCAACCACTTCATCCGGATTCGCGAGGGCAAGGTGCTGGTCGGCCTTTCGGATTTGCTCGAAGGCGCGCCGCAGCCGGTGCTGGAGGCCATTGCGGTCATTCTGATCGCGAAACTGTACCGGAAACCCATCCCGGCGCGCTACCGCACCCGTTACCGGCTGTTTTTGAACAGCCGCGCAGTGAGCCGGAAAGTGCATTGGATTCGGCGGACTCGCGGACGCAAGCACCTCGGCACCCCACAGGGAAAGCACTTCAACCTGGAAACGATATTCGAGAAACTCAACCGGGAGCACTTTCACGGCCTTTTGGGCCGTCCGCAGTTGAGCTGGAGCCAGGCTGCCTCACGCACCGCTCTGGGGCACTATGACTCTGCGCACAACGCCATCATTATCAGCAAAATCTTCGACCGTCCCGAGACGCCGCCATTTCTTATGGAATACATCCTGTATCACGAGATGCTGCACCTGAAACATCCGGTGGTCAGCCGCCGTGGCCAGCGCTGTGTCCACTCCGCGCTGTTCCGGGCGGAGGAGCACCGCTTCCCGAGGTTCCAGCAAGCCAAACGGTTGCTGGACAAGCTATGAAAGGCGCGGGAATGCGTGCTGGGAAGCAATCTGTATAGAAGTAATGGGACTATTCACAGTAGTATTAGGACTATTAGTACGTTCGCACTATCGGAAATGTGACCTTCGATCCATTGCCCCAAATGATTCGTGCCTTTACAGTGAGGAGCGTTTTGCTGTGAAACCTAACTGAAGGACGCCGGGGGGATGGACTTCAGGGCGTTTTGCAGGGGGCTGGTGGCGTTCACCAGCCCTTTTGTTTTTCAGGAAAGCAGCGTCCTAATAGTCTGCTGGGAGAGAACCTCCGGCAAATCAGCCATTGACAGCCTGAGCGGCAATCCGATTTTTGATAAGATGAAGGTTTGCTGCGTGTCGAAACCTCATGAATCATCGGCTTTCCAAGCAGGCGCTGGGATACATTGGACTGGCGTCTCTCTGTCTGATTTTCTCGATTCTGCTCGGATGGAGTGTTTACGGCAGCCGGATCAACCATATCTTCTATGACCGGTTCTTCCGGCAGCGCGGCGCACGAACTGCCGGAGAGAACATCGTCATTGTCGCCATCGACGATGCTACGCTGGCCCGTTACGGCGCCTTGCCTCTGGATCGCTCATTGCTGGCGCGAGCCATTCAGCA
>JADFGZ010000187.1 GCA_022567475.1 Acidobacteriota bacterium
AGGGGCGCAAGAGTTTAGCCCACGGCGCCAGCCGTGGGTAGGAAAGGCCATGTGCCGGATCAGCCCCGGAAGGGGCGAAAGAAGAGGGCCGGAACGTCTTTCGCCCCTCTGGGGCTTGGGGTAATATCGGTCCCCGTTGTCCCAGGGCTTACGCCCTGGGCTAGATTCTGCCGCCCTTGCAGGGCTGTGAAACACTCTACACCAACGATGAAATTGCTTTAGCTGCTCTGCCAGGCACACCGCCAACTACACCGAGGTCCCGTTCGTAATGGAACGGCCGAGGGATATCTATTTCGCCAGTCGCGTCTTGATCTCCGCCCGGAACTCGGCGGCGGAGGGGTGCAGCTCGATCAAGCTTCCTCCCTCACGCGCCGCCAGAGGAATGCCGTCGCGGTAGAGAACGCGATTCCCGCCGACAGCCGCGATCTTCCGCCCCGGCGTTGTGATCCCCGCCAAATTCAAAGGGTCCGCCGCAGAGAGAACAAGGAGGCGACCGGCGGCCTCTTTCCGGCGGGTTGCGCGCAACTGCGGAATGGCTTCCGGCAGGGCAAACTGCTCGCCGGAGAAGCCGGCTACAAAACGCCCGCCGCGAATCTCGCCCCGCGCCTCAAGCCTCCGGAACCGGTTGAGCAGTTCCCTCCACGGCGGCAGCCCGCCTTCCCGCTCCAGCAGCCGGTGGAACACCACTCCATACCGGCGCAACAGTTGCCGGGCCCAGAGTTCCACCGTGTCGAGTTCCTTTCCGGAGTCATGTCTGGAGTCATGGTTCTCGCGCCCCAAAACCGACCAGCGTCCGGCCGTGGGAGGGATCACCGGCAGAATGCGAGGCCGTCCATCTTTATGCTTCGCAGGGCTGGTTCCAAGCGTTTTATCCGGCGCAATCACCAGGGCGCGCAGGCCCGCAAAGCCGTCTCCGGTCACCCATCCGCAGGCAATGAGTTCGCGCAGGGCGTCCTCCACCTCGGTCCGCAGCAGGCCGGTTCCGGAAACCAAGTCCTGAAAAAAACAGGCTCCCCGGCGCTGCAAGAATTCGAGCACCTGGCGGGCGCCGCTGCCCAGGCCCGCGCCATTCCCGGCCGGTGATCGCGCCCCGGCGAGCGACAGCCAGGCTTCCATCTGTTCCCGGTAGAGCAGCGAGACGGGCGAAGCTCGGTTCGCGCCAGGGTGGCGGCCATTGGTTTCGCCGGGCACAGAGAGCCGGGCCCAGGCCAGCTCGCCGGACAAACAAAGCTGGTCGAGCCATACCGGGTCATAACGCACCATGCGGGAGGGCAGGACGGAGCCTTCCCAAGCTGCGGCGGGAATTTCAAACCCTTGGAGCAGGCCCACTACGGCAGAGAGACCGAGGGGCCCTTCCAGGCGGGACTCTGTTTCGGCGTGCTGCCAGGCGAACAGGAAGCGCATGAACTCCGCCGCCGTCACCGGCTCGATCTCCTTGCGCAGGCGGTCCAGCGTGGCGCGGTGAATGCGGGCCAGCAGCCGCCGTTCACACCACTCGACGGTCTGCGCGCCGGTGAAATGTCCGCGCAGGACGAAGCCTTCTTTTTCCAAAGCCACTACGGCAGGCTCGACCGCCGCCGCCGCGAGTCCCATCGAACCCGCCACCGCCTCTACCGTCACCGGACCCAGCGCTTCGAGCCGCCCCCGCACGATCTCAACCAAAGCTTCCTCTTTGCTCCAGTCACGCGCCTGCTCGCGCGCCGGAGCCTCCACGGCGGGCTGGCAGGCCGCTCCGGGATATAGCTGGTCGAACTGCGGCTTCCGCTCTGCGGCAATCCAAAGCGCCTGCCCCGTTCCCGTTTCGAGCCGCGCCGCCCGGCGAGCGCCGGCAAGCGCCTGGAAGAGAGGCTCCCACTCCGGCTGCTCCCGCTCGCCCAAAAATCCCATCAGCATCAGCGCGTCGTGCAGTTCGTCGGGATTTTCCGCCTCCGGCCAAGCCTGCTGCCGGACGGTTTCAATCGCCTGCGAATCGAGCCTGCCCAGGTCCTCGGCAGAACGGAAGTCGAGGCTCCGGCGCATCTCGACCGCGCGCGCCCTGCGCTCCTCCAGCGGCGCGTCGTCGAGAAAGGCGTAGGGCTTGGCGTTCAAGATTTCATGCGAGAGCGGCGAGGGCTCCGTCGTGTCGCGGGCAACCAGCCGGAGTTTTTTCTGTTCTATCGCGCGAAGCAGCGCCAGAAACCCGTCGATGTCCATCGCCTCTCGCAGGCAGTCCCCCACCGTCTGCCGCACCAGAGGATGATCGGGCACCTCAATGGGGCCGGAGAGGTTTTCGGCGCAGGCGGCGCTGTCGGGAAATACGGCGACCAGAAGGTCATCGGCCCGCATGCGGAGAAAGGCGGCGGGAACTTTTTTTCCGCCCGCGTGGCGCAGGATGGCGAGGGACCGCATGGCGTTCCATCGCCAGCGTGTCTGAAACATGGGCGCAGCCAGCAGCGCCTGGACCAGCAAGTCCTCCGCCGAGTTCGTGTGCAGATAAGAAAAAACCTCCTCCAGCGGAAAGCTGTGCTGGGGACCGAGCGAAAGCACGATGGCCTCATCGCTGGCGGCGGCCTGCAGCTCGAAGTTGAAGCTGCGGCAGAAACGCTTCCGCAGGGCGAGCCCCCAAGCCCGGTTGATGCGCCCGCCGAAGGGCGCGTGCACCACCAACTGCATTCCGCCGGAGGTGTCAAAGAACCGCTCCAGCACGATGGTCTTTTGCGTAGGCACCACGCCCAAGACTTTTCGCGCCGCACCCAGGTACTCGGTGATCTGCTCCGCCTGGGGCTTGTCTACTCCCGCCTCGGCCTGGAGCCAGCGCAGAGCCTCCTCCGGCAGGTCCAATCGCGCTTCCACCTCTTCCCGCAGCTCGGAGACCTCCGAGGACAACTCCGCTGTGCGCGCCGGTGCCTCTCCCAGCCAGAAGGGGATCGTGGGGGACTCCCCGCGCGCATCCGCTACGCGAATCTGCCCCAGCTCCACCCGAAGGATTCGCCAGGCCGAGTTGCCCAACTGAAAAATGTCGCCCGCCATGCTCTCGATGGCGAAGTCCTCGTTCACCGTGCCAACGAACGTTCCCTCCGGCTCCAGGATCACACGATAGTCGGCGTTATCGGGGATCGCTCCGCCGGAGGTGATGGCAGCCAGGCGCGCGCCTTTGCGGGCGCGGATGCGCCGCCCCACGCCGTCGTAGTGCAGGTGCGCCGCGCTGCGTCCCCGGCGCGTGCTGAAGCCTTCGGCCAGCATCTGCACCACCTCGTCGAATTCTTCTCTTGTGAGGCGCCGGTAGGGGAAGGCGCCGTGGCAAAGCTCGTAGAGTTCGTTCTCGCCCCATCCCTGGTCCCCATCCTCAGCCGCAGCCGCCGCGACAATCTGCTGCGCCAGGATGTCGAGCGGTTTCTCCGGGATGTTCAGGCGGTCGAGGCGGCCCCGGCGGACGGCACGCAGCAGCGCGGCGCACTCCACCAGCTCATCCCGGCTGAGGGCGAAGATACGCCCGCGCGGAACGGCACCGTCTTTACTGTTGGGGGTGTGGCCGGAGCGGCCCACCCGCTGCAAGAAAGTTGCGATCGAGCGCGGGGAGCCGATCTGGCAGACCAGATCGACCGTGCCGATATCGATCCCCAATTCGAGCGACGCCGTCGCGACCAGGGCTTGCAACTCGCCGGCCTTCAGGCGCTGCTCGGCGCGCAGCCGCTGCACGCGCGAAAGGCTGCCGTGGTGCGCGGTGACTTTGTCCTCTCCCAGCCGCTTGCTCAGGTGCAGGGTGACGCGCTCGGCCAGCCGCCGCGTGTTCACAAAGACCAGCGTCGTGCGCTCGGCGCGGATCAGCGCCGCGATGCGGTCGTAGATTTCCTCCCAGGTTTCATTCGAGCAGACGGCGCTGAGCGGCGAGCCGGGAACCTCGATGGCGAGGTCGAGCTTGCGGGCGTGGCCAATGTCGATGATGGTGCAGCGGGGAGCGCCGCCGGGCTTCAGTCTCCGCGTGCCGACCAGAAAGCGCGCGACTTCTTCAATCGGCTTTTGCGTGGCGGAGAGGCCGATCCGGACCGGCTTTTTGCTGGCCAGCGCGTCGAGCCTTTCCAGCGTCAGCGCCAGGTGCGAGCCGCGCTTGTCGCGGGCGACGGCGTGAATCTCATCGACGATCACGGTGCGTACCGTCCGCAGCACGCGGCGGCTCTTTTCCGCCGTCAGCAGAATGTAGAGCGATTCCGGAGTGGTCACCAGGATGTGCGGAGGCTTTCCGAGCATCTTCTGGCGCTCGTAGGCGGGCGTGTCGCCCGTGCGCACCCAGACGCGGATTTCAGGCGACAGCAGGCCCATCCGCAACAGCACGTCGCGCACGCCGGTGAGCGGCACGGTGAGGTTCTGTTTGATGTCATTGCTCAGGGCTTTGAGCGGCGAGATGTAGACCACCTGCGTCTCGTCGGTGAGCGTGCCTGCGATTCCCTGCCGGACCAGTGAATCAATGGCGGCCAAGAATGCTGCCAGCGTTTTTCCGGAGCCGGTGGGCGCGGCGATCAGGGTGTCCTCGCCCGACTGGATGGCGGGCCAGCCCAAACGCTGCGGCTCGGTTGGAGCCGAGAAGGTGGATTCAAACCACTCCGCGACGGCGGGATGGAAACTGGATAAGGGCATGTGCAGGGTTCCTCAGAGGATAGTTGATTATACCTTGAGCGCCATTGCATGTATGCTCTCCTGAAGTTCGCTTCAGAAAGAACATGGTGTATGAGCAAAGCCGATCCGAGCCGCGACCGTGAGGGAGCGGTCCAACACCTATCCCCCTCGCATACCTCATCACCTTCACGTGCTACGGCACAAGGCTGCATGGAAACGGGCGGCAACATCCCACCAACAGTTGTGAAGGCAACCAATAGAGGCGAAAATATACAAGCGATGAAAGCGATTATCGTCGGGTTAAATCACAACATCCAGTTAGCCGAGATTTGGAAATTAGGTATCGATCAGGGCCAAATTGAGGAGAACCAGAAGAAGCGGTTTCGACAGATGCTTGAAACTATCATTAAAGAATGTGAGATTCAGTTCATAGGGGAAGAAATGGACGTTGCAGCAGTTTGGGAAGCACAGAAACATTTCATGGAAAACCTTGCTGTCGCTGTCAGACGTCCCCCAATGCAACTCCCGGACCGGGCGGAAACAATCGCTTGCCAAGTAGCTAACACCTTGGAATGTAACTACGCAGAGATCGACATACAGCTAGCACAAAGAGAGCTCAGAGGGATTCCCCGAAATTACACCGACGAAGAAAGTCCCTATTCAGAAGAGCAAAAGCGGAAATGGAACGAAGAGCGCGAGCAGTACATGGTTGAACATTCCTTCAAGAACGTAGGCGATGCTCAAAACGTCCTTATACTTTGCGGTTCCAACCATGCCGAGAACCTGTCAGAACTTTTTAGGCAAGCTGGACATGAGGTCGAAACGCGCTATGTTCGGAATGAAAGTTGGTACATAGAGAATTGGAGTTAGATTTCCGAATGCTATTGGATCGGCTGATCTTTCGCTTGCCGGAACCAATAAACATAAAGCCCCACGTTTATCACCAGCACCACCACTGCGGCCAGAATCAAGCTCCACTGCGGCGCGTTGATATAAATTATTTCGTTCAGGTAGTGAGTGATGAATCCTTCCTCAAAGCTTCCCGCTCCCGCCTTCTCCCGCAGGTACTGTTCCAGATAGGTCAGCGGGCAATACCAGTAGAAAACCTCGATCATCACGCCATAGACCATCGAGGCCAGATGCAGGTAACGCCACACCCGTTTGCGGCGGCCCAGAAGCGCGCCGAAGATGACGAAAAGAATAAACGCGAAATGCGCCAGCGCTGTCAGGTCGGCGGCAAGCTCGTAGGCCATACCTCAATTCTATCGCGACAACAAATCGGAAAACAGAAGTCAGGAGTCAGAAATCAGAAGGGCTACCGCCGGCACAAACTGGTTTGCAACAGAGAACCCTGCTGCAAGGCCTCTGCTGGCCCTGCTGGACAAATTTTGGATAAATTAAGGCCGTGTAAATTAAGGCTGGTTGGGACGGGGTTGGGTGGGCTGAGGGAAGCCCGGCGGAACCACGCCTTGCGGAAACAGGTTTCCAGGCACCACGCCCTGCGGTACGGTCTGCGGACGGTTACCCGGCTGCGGAATACCCGGCTGGAATGTCCCCGGCTGGACCTGCCCTGGCTGGAGTTGGCCCGGTGTCGGCACTCCCGGCTGCACTGCGCCCGGAGCGCCGGGCGTAGCGGGCTGTCCCGGTGTGGGAGTAGGGGGTGCAGGAGGAGCCGGCGCGGCGGGCAATCCCGTAAGCTCCTTGCCAAAAAAGATGGCGCGGGAAGCATACTGTTCGGCTATGGCCGGGCGGAGAATGCGCGGTCGGATGAGGATCAACAGTTCGGTCACCCTCTCCTGGCTGCTGTGCGCTCCAAACAGCCGCCCCACCCAAGGTATCCGGGAAAGCAGGGGAAAACCGGAGCGCGACTTCCGCTCGGAGCGGTCCAGGATGCCGCCGATGAGATAGCTCTCCCCGTCCCGCAGGCGAAATTGGCCGGTCAGTTGGCGGTTGGCGATCACCGGAACTCCGTTCAGGGTCCGCCCCCCCAGCGTGCGCAGCGCCAGGTCCAACTTCAGGGTCAGCTCGCGCCCGGCATGGAGGTATGGAGTGGCTGTAATCGTGACCCCCAAATTCTCATATTGGATCGAGGGGAAAAAACCCAAGCCGGCGGTGGAAGGCTGCTGGGAGGTGTCGCCGGTTAGAACGAAGCTCGAGGTCAGAGAAGCGCTGATCACAGGGAATCGTTCGCCCACCAGCAGCTTCGCCTCCTGGCCATGGGAAGCCCGCAGTTGGAGCTTTCGGAGGGAGCGCACCACCGAGGAGGAAAAGCTCATTCGCGCCTCTGCGCCCGGAAGGCCGACGCCATAAAAGCTCCGGCCCTGGCCGAAGGTAAGCAACGTCTCAGAGGACGCCGACGCGTCTTCCCCCAAGAAGATCAGCCGGAAGGGCTGCGGCGGGAGGATCCCCAGTTCCCGCGCCCGCAGGTGGTTGAACTCGAAAATCTCCACCTCCAGCATCACTTCGCCCTGCTGCTTCGCGAAGGTCTGGACAAACTCCCCGGCGGCAATCATCTGCCGGACACGTCCCCGGGCGCTGATTAAGTTGGAACGGGTGTCCTGGGCCACGCGGCGCAAGTCGAGCAGGGTCCGCAGGGCCGTTGTGATTTCGCTCAACTGCTCCGGCGTGGTTTGGTCGTCCAGGTAGAAGGTCCTCAGGATCTGCCGCTCGAACTCTCCCCGTTTTTGAGGGGTGTCGGAGGCAATCACGCCGGTCCGCTCGTCGACGGGAGCCACGAAAGTCTTGGAGATATTCTCCGCCGCATCCAGCGCCTCCCGGAGCGTGACGTCTTGCAGGCGAAAGTCGCTCACCAGGTCCGGCTCTCCGAGGTCTCTGTCATAGAGCAACCGGATTCCATAGGCATCCGCAATGGCCTCGTAAATCGCCCGCAGGCTCGCTCGGCGCAGGTTGAAGCTGGCTTGCTCCACCTGGGAACGCAACTCGAAGGCAACAGAGGTGGCGAAGGCCGGGCGGGCACGCTCGGATACCTGCGCGGGGGTCAGGGTGGACCAGGCGATGGAACCGCATGCCAGCCAGATTCCCGCTCCAAGAGCCGCTATGCCGAGGGCCTGGAAGTGCTTCTTCATCACCTTAATTGTACGCGGGCGGCAGCGGCAACCGCAACATTTTCCGCCCTGTCCTGCTACCCTTCCACCGAGCCGGAACCCTTCAGGGAACCGCCGCTCGATGGCCGCGGGACAGCGCGGCGAGCTAAAGGTAATCTCCGGCAAACCTAATGGTGAGTACAATTTCTTGCCAGCAAAGGATATTCTCTGGTAAGATTCGGTTGCCGCTTTCCCGAATGGCTTTATGGATTAGGATCGGAACCGAGAAGATGATCCAGGGCGGGCCTGGAGCTTTCGGTCCTGGATACTGTCCACGGTAGTTCACTCAGCCATGTTCACACACCGCGCCCGGCTTCTTTGGTTGTTGTTGGCATTTTCCGACCTGATTCTTGTCGCTGTTTCCTTTGAGATCGCCTATCTGACCCGATTGCATATGCCGCAGATGCGGCTGTTTTTTCTTTCCTATGGAGTGGCAGCCGGGCTGCTGGGGATCGCGCTGGTGGTTTGGGCGGGCACCGGCCTGTTTCTGGGGGTTTATCAGCGGCTGGAAAGCTTGAACGCCCGCCACATGATCCGCAACACCATCTACCAGTCGTTCTGGCTGGGAGTGGCGCTGGCGACAGCGATTTATCTTTTTCAGCTCGGCGAAATCAGCCGTTCCTTTGTAGCGCTCTTCCTGTTCCTGAACTTCCTGTTCCATACAGGCTACCGGCTCGCTGGCCGCAGGCTGCGCCGGGTTCTCCAGCGCGATCTGGCAGGCGGCCGCCGGTATCTGATCGTCGGGACCGGTCCCAA